>JAFAMM010000135.1 GCA_019233375.1 Acidobacteriaceae bacterium | reverse complement strand
CGGAATATGCGACAAGGAGCCTGCCGAACGCCAGACTCTTGTGTTTACCGTGTACGTTTCCGGACCTTCGCGACGACCGACTTCTTAAGGGTGCGATTCGGTATGTCGTGGAACGCCAATTACGTGCCCTGGAGACCCAGAAGGAGCACGGCGCATTTATTCACAAATTAATTGAGTTTGGGCAACACTTACTGTATCGAGTTCAAACCGCCACAGTGTATGTGCCGTCTGCAACAACACTTGGGAACTGGCTACGGCGACCGTTGCGGACCGAGCAGTTCATCAACGGCTTGCAGGCAATCAAATGGACGATTGAGGAAAGAGGGCTGGCCGGAGTGAGCGACCTGGAAGGCATTCCCTGGAGCATGCCGATGGACAAATTTTTCGAGGCCTGGGTCGAAACTGTGGTTCGAATCGTTGCGCAGCGCACTGGTGCTCAAATGAAGACCGGCCGCAAGCGAGAAACAACTTATCCGATCGTTTGGGAACCATCGTATCTGGGTTCGCAAAAGTCACTCGCGCCAGACATCTGGCTCGAATGGGATTCCGTGACATTAATCGTCGACGCGAAATACAAGCGCCACTGGGAAGAACTCCAAGAGCACTCCTGGTCAAAAGTCGAACAAGACATCCGGGAACAGCATAGAAACGATCTGCTTCAGGCGCTGGCATACGCTAACCTGGCTCGAACTGGTACCGTCATCGTCTGCCTCACTTATCCCTGCTCGGCCGAGAATTGGAATTCTTTGCACGAGCGCGGACGCCTGATTCATCGCGCCGAACTGGCAGTGAGCACACGGAATTTGCATATCTGGTTGACGGCTGTGCCGATGGCTACACCAGTAGACCGGATTGCCATTCCTTTAGTCGATAACGTGCGGAAGGTAATCGTCGGAGCTGCTAATACGCAGTAAGGTACCCGGTTAGCGGGCCAGATTTCTGGTGGCAAATTCGAGCAAGTTACACGGTCATTCGTTGAAACGACATGTTCACATCTAGAGAGAGTCTCCGTCCAGGCAGGTGGGATTTCGATACAGAGAAGCGAGCGATTTTCAGGTTTGAGCAGTAGCATCATCTGACCGAACTGAGGCAGCTTGCCGAGAAGAATCCCGAATTTGCAATATTACTAGGCAGCGACTACGTGATTGCTCCAGATGTGCTTGCAGTGTGGACGCCCGAGCCCGCGAGACAAACTAAATGAGGCGAAGCTTACAGCGGATGGTTGGAAGATACTTACCCTTTGGGAATGCGAGTTGCGCGATTCGGAGCAGATAAAGCAGCGGCTCGAGCGGTTTTTGCATGGCGCTGCGCGCTCAGCCGGCGTTTAGATCCCAACCATCATCGGCGCGCTGAGCCGGGAATGGGGAGTCTGCGCACATTTCCCACTTTTCACGCGCGGGTAGTTCAGTTGATTTAGTGGTCCGGGCTGCGACTTCTCTGAACGTGCTGCACGAAACCAGGAGCGGCATGAAGGCCCACGCCTGCGCAACTAGACCGGCGGCTGTCGATGGGCCTGGCCACCGGCCAGCTTTGCCGCAAGATCGGGCCGGATATAGTGCAGCATGCGCAGGGCCAGCTTTCTGCCATGCTGGAGAGCGTCGTCGTAAACCCGGTCGCGTTCAGCGCGTGTGTAGGAGTAGCCGATGCTGTAGTAGCGCTCGAGCGAGAGCCCCATCACGCGGGTTCCCGCATAGGCGATCCCAGCCTTGGCAATGAGACCGCCTCCGAACGGAATCTTGCCCACGAGTTCGCGCGCCAGAGCGCGCCAACCAAATGCACTGCCGATGACGCCCGCGACCTCCGACTTCTGCTGGCCGTAGCCGACCTCGCGATCACTCGCGGCGGCGATCAGGAAGGCCATGCGGATCTGATTCATGGTAAGGAAGGCAGTGTCGGATGCGAACTCGGCAACCGCCCAAGGCAGTTCGATGATGTTCGGAATCACGTCGGGGAGGGCAGTGGAAACCGAGAAGAGTGTATTTTCGCGAGCGGTCTTCGAGATGACGTTGGAAATGAATGGGCCGCGAAAAGGCTTAAAAGAGCGCGCGAGAGTGACGCCAGCCTCGGGGTAGGTGGCAAGCACGGTTCTCGCGAAATGGTGCTCCCGCTGCGGCTGAAAGACAATTGCGTGCGGCGGGGCATCCGCCACTCCGTCACCGATGTGGATTTGGATCGCCTGATCGGCCGGGGAGGCGATGGGTGCCCGGGTTAATAGCAGCGCGGATTCGCGCCGCCTTCCGGCGCCCAGTTCGCGCAAAAAAAACTCCTCCATACGTTCGTACGCAGGTTGATTCGCGGCGTGCAGGGCGATGTGAACGCGCTGTGTGCTCAATTCGCGTACATGCTGCGGATTCAAGCTGCCAAGCGCCTTTTTAATACTGACCAGACCTTCGACCATGATCTAAAGATTCCTATAATTCGACATCTGATGCGAGATGGGTGTTTCCGATCCCCTGAGCCGCAAAACCACTTTCAATTCCTTCTGCCATGCGGTGTTAACGCCGACTCGCTCTACCAAGATAGCGGGAGAGAAGTAGCGCATGAGCGTGTCGGTTGCCGGATGAAAGGAAAAAGCGGGAGCGATCAGCAGCAATTTGGGCGGGCGCTGGTCGAGTTCGATGCCGGGAAACAAGTGCGCGAGTTCGTTCCGTTCGGCGTGCCAGCGGATGCGCATCCAGTAGTCGAGCGCCTGGATGGGCAGGTGTATGTCCTCCGAGACTTTCAGTTCGAGAACGGCTAATCTGCCGGAGGAAGTTACTCCAAGCAGGTCGATCAAATCCCGGTCGATGGCAGCAAAGGATAGAACCTGGCCATGCAGCGGCTGAACGAGCAGATCCGCATCGATCAAGGACAGGTGGGAGCGGACGATGCTCTCGAACCAACGCTCGGGATAGGCCGGCATGGCGGACTGCGCGTTTCCGGACGAGGCGCACAGAGCCGATATTTGCGCCGCGAATTGTTCCAACTCGACGTTCTGCGAGGGGTCCAGCACTCGCCGGTCCTGCAGGCCCAATTGTATGAGGCCGTTCTCAACCCGCGCAAACTCGAGACCCCGGCAGGAGATGCTCAGACCGCCATTCCCTTCGGCGCAGATTCCAACACCCTCAAGGCTTTGAATGCGGTCCAGCAGTTCCCGGATGTGGGAGCTGATTTCGGGCACAGCATAGCGCGCGCTCACGCTGGTTTCCAGATTTCCGAGGTCGCGTGGATCCACTTCACCCGCCGACCCATGCTCGTTGAACAGAAACAGCCGGTAATGAAGCATATCGGGGGCAAGCCAGCGCAGGCGCTGCGCTGTTAATGTGCCGGATTCCTCGGGCAAGAACAGGCACAACTGAGGCCGGGCTCCCTCGGCGTGATGGCACAAGTGATTATGCCAGAGAAGAGCGTACGTCAGGAGGGCTGCTTCGTCCGGCGGGGCGGGGCAGGCGACAGCGGCGATGATCTGATCGGCGCGCTCAAGGCGCGCGCGGGGAAACACGGAGGAAAGCGAACGCTGCAGATCTAATCCGGTAGACAATTGCGAGACACACCAGCCGGGGAACTGGCGATAGAGAATGCGACGGAACTTCTCAGCAAAATGATGCCGGCCAGCTAAGGCGGAGCGGCGGATGGTGTGCGGCCGATCAAGATCAAGCAAGGTCAACTTGCCGGGCTTGCCCGCGAAGCGTTCTACCTGGCAATCGAGCATGCCCGAAGAGAGGCGCTCAATGGCGGAGATGCGTCTGGCGATACAACGCTCCTCGTCCCAGACTTCAAGGCCGACGCGGCCGGACCGGATTTCAAGCGAATACCGGTGCTCAAGGAGCGAAACCGGCTGCTCGCCGTATTCGAGCACGGCCGGGCGGCGGCACTCGGCGAGGAAGTCCTGTATTTGACGCAGAAGCAGTGCCGGATCGCCGGGCTTGGCTTTTATCATAGAGTTTTGGCGCCTTCGTCTTCGTTTGTGGACCGGCTCCGGGTTGTGGAGCAGCGGATTACGTCCGCCGCTGAGCGGAGCGGCCGGCCGCGGGCCGGCATAACCTTAGTAGCGGTTAGCAAGAAATTCTCTGCCGAACGGATCGAGGAAGCCTACTCGGCAGGGATACGGGCATTCGGCGAGAACTATGTCCAGGAGTTTGCCGAGAAACGGCCGCAGCTCAATAACCTTACCGGTGCGCGCTTTCACTTCATCGGACACCTGCAGACCAATAAAGCGCGGCAATGCTGCCGGTTGTTCGACGTGATTCAAACGGTGGATTCCGTGCGCCTGCTCGAGAAGCTTGAGCAAGTGGCCAAGCAGGAGAACATCACCGTAGAAGTACTCCTGGAGATGAAGCTTTCGGGCGAAGAGAGCAAGACCGGGGCGGCGCCCGAGGAGATCCCCGAGCTGTTGGCGGCAGGCAAGGAGTGCGAACATGTACGGGTGCAAGGACTGATGACGATGCCGCCGTGGTCAGAAGACAGCGAGCAATCGCGGCCGTATTTCCGCAGACTCGCGTCGCTCGCAAGGCAATACCGGCTTCCACAACTCTCGATGGGCATGTCGAACGATTTCGAGGCCGCGATTGAGGAGGGGGCGACCATTATCCGGGTGGGTACCGCGCTGTTTGGACCCCGACCGAAGCCGCAACCCGCCGCGGGCCTGGCTCCCACATGATGCGCGCTGTTATTTTTCTTTCGGCCGCCGCGATTCTGCTGGTGACCGCTGTACGCGGCGAGCAAGCCCGAAAAGGCGATGCTCGCCCGGAGGCGCGAGATGATCTGCAGGGCGTGTTGATTCCGATGCGCGACGGCGTTCAGCTCGAGGCAGACATCTTTCTCCCGAAGGGCAACGCACGGTGGCCGGCAGTGCTGGTGCGCACGCCGTATAACCGCAAATCGGCCGCGAGCGCCAGTTACCGCTATTTTGTTCTGCGCGGGTACGCGGTGGTACTGCAGGATGTGCGCGGCAAGTACGGCTCACAAGGCGCGTTCGAGTCGGCAAAGCAGGAGGGGCCGGACGGGTCGGACACGATTAGCTGGATTGCTCAACAGCGGTGGTCGAATGGACGGGTCGTGATGGCTGGGAGTTCCTACCTGGGTCTGGCGCAGTGGTGGGCGGCGCTCGAGGATAATCC
>JAFAMM010000004.1 GCA_019233375.1 Acidobacteriaceae bacterium | reverse complement strand
GAGGGCACGCCGCGCGCGGCCAACTTCAAGCCGTGGACGCACGTGCCGAACCAGGACCCGCTCGATCAGGGCGTTCCCGCGAAGGCAGGCAAAACAGCGGCTGCAGCGAACACCAACGGCACAGCCGCCAACACCATGAGGGCGGCTTGGCTCAAGAAGAAGGCGGAGATTTTTGCCGGTAAACTAACCAAGCCCGACGCCGAAGACCCTGACACCGTCAATCATCTGAACTGGTACATGTCGACCGGGTTCACACGGCCCTATCCCGGCGAGAGCAAGGTTCGCCCGCCGAGCGACTTCAACAGACCGGCTCCCAAAGGTGACATTGACGACTAAAACACGTTTGTAACTGCAACCGCCCTCTCCCCGACAACCGGGGAGAGGGCTTTTTTAACTTCACTACCTCGCTACTGGCGTTGACATCGTCAAGTTAGAGCAGATGATTGACAAGCCGCAGGCGTGCAGCATTCCTGCACAGCATCACTCTGATGTTATTGGCGTTACCGGATTTCGTTCTACACTACCGTTTAGTTCCGGTTCCCGTAAGTTTGACTATTTGGATGGAACCGAGATTGCCGGAATTGTCCGAAATGACAAGAGTGCCATCTGCCAACCCGGCCGCGGATGGAGCAAACGATACCGCAACGGTGCATGCGGAACCGGCGATGAGGTCGGATGGGCAGTTTGTTTTGTGCACGAATTCGCCCTTAGTCGCGATAGAAGAAAACGCTAATGAACGGCCGCCAAAATTAGTAATGGTAATTGTCTGGGACGCGCTCTTGGTTCCCACCCTCTGATTTCCAAAGCTGAGGGTTCTCGATGAAAGACTCATTGCCGGCGGGGGCGGACTCGCGGTGCGCAGAGGAGTTGCTCCAAAAACGTAATACGGCCCCAGGGGCGCAACCGGAGGTGACGAACTGAGAACGCCAGACATCTCGTCGACAAGCCTCACGCCTCCTCCGCTGACGAACAAGGTTCCGCTCGGGTCGATCGAAATGCCGTTTATTGGTGCCGCTCCGACATCCACAGTGGTCCAGTTGGCGCCCGTCATGTTGTCCACGCGAACGACAGCCGGTTCAGCACCGCCATTATCCGCGATGTAAATTCGTCCGGCTGATCCAACAGTAACTGCAATGGGCGAGGCAAGTGACCGTTGCGCGGCCCCTGCAACCGGTGGTGATTTCGTTAACGCGATCCAATTGTCACCGGCAATGTTGTCGATGCGCACCACCCGCTGATTCCGGGTATCTGCAACATAGATTCGGCCGCTCGCATCCAGAGCTATGGATTCGTCATAAGGCGCGAACTGGCCTTTGCCCGTTCCAGCCCTCCCGTAGGCCTCCCAGTGGCTGCCTTTCATATCATCTAAGCGGACAATTCGCGAGTTGCCGCCATCCAGCACGTAAATCTCGCCTGCAGAGTTAACCGCAACGCCGGACGGGTTGCGGAACTCTCCCTTGCCCGGGCCACACTTACCGCCATACGAAACCCAATCGGTACCCTTCATGTCGTTGAAGCGTACAATGCGGCAGTTATATGTGTCGGCGACATAGATCCTACCGCTCGCATCCAGTGCGATCCCAAGGGAGCCATAAAATTGGCCCACTCCGTCGCCAATAGAGCCGAATGCGACTTGATTTCTGCCCTGCAGATCGTCGGAACGGAGAATCTGCTCACCGTCCGAGTAATAAAAGGGAGTGTACGCGGAGTTGTAGCTGCTCCGTCCAGTTGCCGCCTGGCCAAGCTCAAAAGATTGATGTGTCGTGCCCTCGATCGCCTGAGCCGACCCATCAAGCGTGAAGGTGCCGCGAATGAAACCAGTAAACGTGTAACCACACGTGCGTGTTCGACCACCGCCAGAGCAGCTTTCGGCGAATTCGCCGGAAACAAAAATGGCGTTTATGAATTCAGTGCCGTCGCTGGAGAAGTATTTAAAGCTGCCGCCGCTGCAAGTGGCCGCACCGGTTATCGGACAGTGCATAGTTAGTGAGCCTTTGGGCGCAGCCACATCCGTGGTGATACTGACGCTAGAAGCCACGGATGCTGTTCCACCGGTATTACTGAAGCCACCCTGATTCGCATATGCGGGAGCGGCGGCGCCGGCTAATGTGGCGAGAATGAGCGCATATAGTGTCTGTCCGGGCATGTGATCTCCTCCACCTCACGTTAACTGCGATCAACTTAGAACGCCGATTCAGGCACGCTTTGCATTTAGAGAATTTATATCTCCAGACTAGTTTCGGTCTTTGACCCAAAGCAAAGAGGCGCCCGCACGGATTTCACTCAACAATACGCCGGCAAGTTTCCGGCCCGAACGAATGTTCGCGGGATCGTGGCACCGGGCGGCCACGCCTCCGCATTCTACATATAATATCCAGAAGAATCACGGTTCTGATGCCCGCCAAATCCGATCTTCCGCAAGGCACCCTGGACCTGCTGATTTTGAAAGTTGTCGCGCTCGGTCCAGTTCACGGGTATGCCATTGGACAGCGTCTACAACAGGTCTCCCGGGATGTGGTTCAGGTCCCGCAAGGTTCGCTGTACCCGGCGCTGCACCGCCTGGAAAACCGCGGTTTGCTGGCCGCCGATTGGAAAACGACAGAAACAGGCCGCGAGGCAAAATTTTATCGCCTCACCCGCAAGGGACGCGGTCAACTTGAGACCGAGTCGGCGAGCTGGGTGCGGTTAACCGATGCGATTGCACTGATTCTGAACATGTCCGAGGCGGGTGCGAAATGAGCTGGTGGCATCAGGTCGAAGACGAATGCCGGGATGCTCGCGGCACGAGATGGCTCGATGATTTATCGCAGGATCTCCGTTATGCCTTACGCACCCTGTGGCAAAAACCCGGTTTCACCGTCATCGTTCTGCTGATGCTTGCGCTCGGCACCGCAGCAACCACGATCATGTTCGCGGTAACCGATGGGGTCCTCCTAAAACCTCTGCCTTATCCCCAATGTGAACGGCTCGTTACTCTCGACGAAAAGACCGATTGGAATACGCAATGGGGCAACATCTGGGCATTCACATATCCGAATTTTCTCGATTGCCGGCGCGCGGTCCGCTCTCTCGATATGGTTGCCTGGCGTTATGCCGGCGGCACGATCAGTCAGCCCGGTGAACCGGAGTATGTTGACGGCTTCCAGATTTCTTATGGACTGTTTACCGTTTTGGGCATTCGCCTCGCGCAGGGCCGCGCTTTTCGCGCCGCGGAAGACCATCCCGGGGCAGCGCCGGTTGTGATCATCGGCTACGACCTCTGGCAGCGCCGCTACCAGGGAAGCGCGGCAGCAATCGGCACGCCTCTGTTGCTTGACGGAAAAACATACACCGTTATCGGTATCGCGCCGCCCGAGTTCCGACTGGGCGGAAATGCAGCGGACGTCTTCACGCCTATCGGCCAGAACACGGAACCAGTTATGCAGAACCGGGAAGCTCATCCCGGCATTCGTGTCTGGGGGCGTCTCCGGCCCGGTTCAACCATCCTCCAGGCACAGACGGAGCTGACCCTGATTGGCCGTGATCTGGCTGCTCAGTACCCGAAATCGAACAAGGGGCGCACCTTCATTGTCGAGCCTCTTCGCCCGGACGTCGGCGATGCCCGCCCGACCGTCTGGCTCTTGCTCGCCGCCGTCAGTCTCGTGCTTCTAATAGCCTGCGTGAACGTCGCGAGTCTGTTGCTGGCTCGTGCCGTTTCACGCGAGCGCGAACTTGCTATGCGCATTGCCCTCGGCGCTGCACGCGGCCGGCTGTTGCGCCAGTGTCTGACCGAGAGCGCCGCCCTTAGTCTCTGTGGCGGAGCGCTTGGCGTGTTACTGGCCTGCGTAGCCATTCGCCCGTTCATCAATTTCTGGCCGGGCAGTCTGCCCCGCGCGGAGGAGGTCTCGATTGACGGGCGCGTACTTCTCTTTGCGCTTGCGTCTTCTCTTGTCTGTGGGTTTCTTTTTGGCATCGCCCCGGCGTTGCGCGCCCCTTCGAGCGAGTTGGAGCACCTGCTCCGCGCCGGCGCCCGCAACGTTACCGGAAGCTCGCGGCGCCTACACAGCGGGTTCGTGATTTCCGAAATTGCCTTAGCGGTGGTTCTGCTGGTCTCCGCAGGTATGCTCGGGCAAACGCTGCTGCGGCTCTCCGCCATTGACCCCGGAATCGATGTCGGCAGCGTGTTGACGGCGCGCGTTGCGCTCTCGCCTCGCGTATTAGAGAATCCCGCGCGCATGCGCGCAGCCTGGAGCGACATTCTGGAACGCGCGCATCGCGTGCCGGGCATCGCCGCCGCGGCGACCGTCGATACCGTGCCGATGCGAGAAGGCAACAATCCCATCGGCTATTGGACAACGCCGCATCTTCCGCCGCCGGACCAGCAGCCGCTTACGCTCGCAAACTGCGTTTCGCCCGAATACTTCAACGTTATGCGTATACCGCTACGGAAAGGCCGGTTTTTCGATGCCCACGATCGCACCGGCAGCCAGCCGGTCGCCGTAATCGATCAAGTTATGGCGCGGCAAACCTTCGGTGAGAGCGACCCTCTCGGAAAGCACCTGTGGATTGGTCTCGATACCGATCCGCTGACCATCGTAGGCGTTGTGGGTCATGTCAGGTACTGGGGTCCGGCGGGTGACGACCGGGCACAAGTACGTGCTCAGCTCTATTATCCTTTCGCCCAGGTCCCGGACCGCTTGTTCCGGCGCTGGTCCGAACTCATGTCCATCGCTGTGAGGACGAGCGTTCCGCCACTAAGCGTACTCGAACCCTTGCGCCGGCAAATTCGCGGAGAAACCGGCGACCAGGTTCTTTACGAAGTGAATACGATGGAGCGTCTCTATGCCGCATCCCTCGCCAGGCAGCGTTTCCTTCTGCTGCTGTTCGGCTTGTTCGCAGCCGTTGCCCTGCTGCTCGCATCTGTCGGCATCTACGGTGTCCTGGCATACCTGACAGGCCAGCGCATTCCCGAATTCGGTGTGCGCCTGGCGCTCGGAGCCACGGCCGGAGACGTAAGGCGGCTCGTCTTGCGGAACAGCCTTAGCATGGTCTTCTCCGGCGTTGCCGTGGGCGCCGCAGCAGCCATTGCAGCTGGGCGTGCGCTGCAGAGTGTTGTTGAGGGAATGCAGCCAGTCGGCATAACCACCTTCGTGATCACGCTCTCGCTCCTGGTTGCGCCCGCTCTGATAGCCGCGTATATACCGGCGAGACGCGCAAGCCGCATCGACCCCGTACAGGCGCTCCGCGAAGAGTAGCGCCGATAGGACCAACGTGCAGACCGCGGCGGACCTCCGCTTGCATCTGAAGCACCATAGTACGATCGCTTCAGGTGATCCTGAAAGTCGAGTACGCGCACCAGCGCAAAATTCGCGAGCGGAATAAGAAGTCGTACCGCCTCGCGCACATGCCCATCTGGATTTGGGTTTTCTTCCTTGTTCCTGGCCCGCTTACCTTTGATCTTTTTGCGCATGGTCCGTCGGGGCGCAATGGAATCTGGTTGCTTTTTGTTTTATGTGCCGTCGCGATCGCCACCTATTTCGGTCAGCTCCCCGGATGTGAGCCGTGCCCTTACATTCTGCGCTTCTGCGAAGACAAGCCTAACCCGCTGTATCGGCGTATCTGTTACACATTCGCCTGGAACGCGCTGCTGAATTTCGGGTTTCTCAATCTTGCCGGTCTTGTTGGCGCAGTCTTTACGGGCAAGTGGTACATGGGTCAGATCTATTCGTATGGATATTTCCCGGTGCTGCTTATCATCGTCCTGCTCGGTGGGTTTGGTTTTCTGCCGAGAGTTCGCCGGTCTACAAAAGGCGAGGGTTGGGAGCGACGCTATTTCTACGGAGCTGTTTGGTCAATTAGCGCCGCTCAGGCTGTTTTACTCTTCACCTGGAAGGCGCTTCCGCGGGGCCTCTCGGGCGATCTCACCAAGCTCACCCCTACGTTCTCACTCTGATCGCGTTCGGAACGGCTGCTTCCATTGGCTTCCTGCCGCGTACGCGCCCTATCGTTCCAGGCGAGCTCATGGTTGCCGATTGAGCACGCGACTCGTTGATGTTGGCTGTTGCCGTTTATATCTCAACTGCAAGGGAACGGGCGAACCCACCGTCATTCTTGAATCGGGCATCGCCGCCACTTCTCTGAGTTGGTCGTATGTTCAGCCTCGTGTTGCGGAGTTCACACGCATCTGCAGTTACGATCGGGCCGGTCTCGGGTATAGCAGCCGGTGCCCTTTTCCCAGGACTCCTTCACAATTCGCTCTCGAGTTGCGCACCCTGCTCGTGCGCGCTCACGTCACGCCCCCTTACATCCTCGTTGGACATTCATTTGGCGGCTTGCTTGTCCGCACATACGGCTCACTCTACCCGCTGGAAGTAGCGGGGATCGTTATGGTCGATCCCGTGTCGATAAAAGGTTGGGCGAATGCACCCGCGGACCAGTTCCGCCGTCTCAATTACGGAGTTCGTCTCTCACGCCGTGGAGCATGGCTTGCGCGGCTGGGCGTCGTTCGTTTCGCCCTGTGGCTTACCGCTGCGGGCGGGCGTCGTTTGCCAAAGCTCATCGCGCGAGCCAGTGCCGGTGGGGGAAACAGCGCCATCGACCGTTTGATGGGCGAAGTCCGCAAGCTTCCGCCCGAGGTGTGGCCCATTCTGCGCGCTCACTGGGGTCAATCCAAAACGTTCCTTTCCATGGCCGCTCACCTCGAATCGCTTCCTGCTGCCGCGAGCGCTGCGCAGAACATGACGCTTCCACCAAACATACCTCTCACAATCCTGTCCGCGGCCAATGCGCGGCCGGCCGAATTAGCAGAACGCGAATCCTGGGCTCGTCAGAGTGTGCGCGGCTGCCATACTCAGCTCACGGGCTGCGGTCATTGGCTCCATTTGGAGTTGCCGGATGCGGTTACGGCGGCCATTCGCGATTTGGTCGAGCACGCTCGCGCCTCTACTTCCCTCAGGCCGATACAATAGCGGCTGAATATGTTCCGCTTGACCCGCCGCTCCATGCTGCGCTGCGTTGCCGCTACCTGCTTCAGCTCGCCGCTTGCTCTTGCCTCAAAAGACAAACTGCGTATCGGCGTGACGGATTGGAACCTCAACCTCGGCGCCGATCCTGCGGCCGTTCCTCTCGCCGCTCAGCTTGGATTTGACGGCGTGCAGATCTCTTTTGGCCGCAAGCTGGTCGATAATAAGATGCCTGTAGATAATCCCGACGTCATCCAGCGCTATCTATCTCTCTCGCGCCAGTATCGGATCCCGATCGACGGTACGTGCGTCGACCAGCTTCATGTGAACGGACTCAAAAGTGACCCGCTTGCTCCGAAATGGGTGTCCGATTCCATCCGGCTCACGCATGCGTTAAACACTCGCGTTCTTCTGCTCCCGTTTTTCGGGAGGTGGGCGCTGCAGGATACCGCAGAAATGGACTATGTCGGAGACGCGCTCCGCGAATTAGCTCCTGAGGCGGAGAAGGCCGGCGTGATTCTTGGGCTTGAAGACACCATCTCGGCAGAAAACAATGTACGCATCATGGATCGTTCCCGCTCGAAGAATGTGCTGGTGTACTACGACGTCGGCAACTCCACCAAGGCCGGCTTCGACGTAGTCAAGGAGATCCGCTGGTTGGGCAAGGATCGCATCTGTCAGTTCCACCTCAAAGATAATCCGCATTATTTAGGTGAAGGAGATATCCAGTTCGCGCCTATCCTGCATGCCATTCGCGATATCGGTTTCTCCGGTTACGCCAATCTCGAGGCGGACGCGCATCCGAACACACTCGAAGCTGACATGCGGCGCAATCTGCTTTATATCCGGCAACTCATGCAGACCGCTTGAACAAGCGTGGTCTTACACGAGCGCGCCGATGATTGCTCCCACAAGCAGCGGCCCGATGTGTGCGAATGCCAGCGCGAGTCCACCGGCGCCGGCAATCAAGCCAAGCAGCGGAACCATCGTCAGCGTTGTACCCAGCACAAACAGCAGTCCCGCGAAGACAAGTCCGGGTAAAATCACCGCCAGGATGGCATCGCCCACTGTTCCTGCTTTCCGGCCGCCGACGAAACCTGCGATGAACGGGCCGGCAACGGGCAGCCAGAACAACAGAATCGACAAAATGAACATCCACAGAATCGCGCTTGTTATGCTCCCGGGCCGCCGCGCCATGCGTCAAGTCTCGCACACCCTCCGGGCTCTTCTTCTTGCGGTGTTTATTGCCGCCGGGCTTGGTACAGCACAGCAGCGATATGACGTTCTTATCCGCAACGGCCACATCATTGACGGTACAGGCTCGCCCTGGTATGTAGGCGACATTGCGATCGTGAATGGACGCATCGAGCGCATCAGTGTTCTTCCTACTGCCCAGGCTACAACTGTCATTGATGCCCGCGGGATGATCGTCGCTCCTGGTTTCATCGACATGCTGGGTCAGTCGGAAGCTTCCATGTTGGTTAATCCGCATGTGCCATCGAAAATCTTTCAGGGGATCACGACCGAAATCACCGGCGAAGGCGATTCCATTGCACCCTTGAACGCACGCCTCCTCGCTGCTGATACCGGCGGCCTACGCGGCTACGGCATCAAACCCGACTGGACTACTTTCAGCGAGTACTTCGCGCGGTTGAAACGCACCGGCATGGGAATCAATCTCGCGAGCTACGTCGGTGCGACGCAGGTGCGGAGGTACGTGATCGGCGAAGCTGATCGTCCGCCTACCGCTGCCGAGCTTGATGAGATGAAGGCGCTCGTGCGGCAGGCCATGCTCGATGGCGCCGTCGGCCTCTCGACATCTCTGCAGTATGCGCCGGCTCCCTTCGCCAGCACTGGTGAGCTGATCGAGCTCGCATCCGCCGCCGCGCCGTTCGGCGGAATCTACGCCACGCACATGCGTAGCGAAGGCGACGCGATCGACGCTGCTCTCGACGAAACCTTCCGCATCGGCCGCGAGGCCAACATTCCTGTCGAGATCTGGCACCTGAAAGCCGCCGGTAAGAAGAATTGGGGCAGGATGCCGGAAATCGTAAGCCGTATCGATCACGCCCGCGCATCCGGCATCGATGTCGAAGCGGACACGTACGCCTACCCTGCCTGGTTCAACAGTTTCTCCGCATTCATTCCGCCCTGGGCTCATGACGGTGGCGACTCGAAGCTCATTGAGCGTCTGAAAGACCCGGCAACTCGCGTCCGCATCCGCAAGCAGATGGAGACGGACTCGATCACTTGGGACAACGAGTGGCTTGAGGTACCCGGACCCGAAGGCATTCTCGTTTGCGTCGTCCGCAACCCGGCGCTCCTTCCCTTGCAGGGCAAAACCATCGCTCAGATCGCCAGGGAAGAAGGCAAAGACCCTATCGATACCATCTTCGATCTGCTGATTCTGGATCCCGGAATGTCTGTTGCGGTCTTCGCCATGTCTGAGCAGGACGTCGCTCTTGCCTTGAAACAGCCATGGGTGTCTGTGGACAACGACTCGCAAGGGACTGCGCCAACCGGAAGTCTCGCACGCGAGCATCCGCATCCGCGCGCCTATGGAACTTTCCCGAGAATCCTCCGTAAATATGTTCACGAAGACCACCTGCTCACGTTAGAGGATGCCATCCGTAAATTCAGTGCACTTCCGGCTCAGCGGATGCGGCTGACCGATCGCGGTGTTCTAAAGCAGGGGATGTGCGCGGATATCGTGGTTTTCGATCCGGAAACCGTTCACGATCTCGCGACCTTCGAAAAACCGAATCAACTGTCTGTCGGGATGCAATATGTTCTGGTAAACGGTGTTGCGGTCATTGCCCAGGGCAAGCCCACCGATGCGCTCCCCGGAAAGGTTCTTTTGGGGCAGGGATCCCGCGAACAGGTGCATTAAACATTTCATCCGTTAGTTGTGCGGTCTGCACACGCGCTAGACTCACGATGATGAAGCGCCTGATTCGTGAGTTTCCTTGTTGTTTTTTCATCCTTCTTTACAGTTTTACGGCGGGCTCGCTATCGGGGCAGCAACCGGTTGGGCGCAAGAAGATCGGGGTCGCGCTCGAAGGTGGAGGAGCGAAAGGCCTGGCGCATATCGATGTGCTCCGCTGGTTTGAGGAGCATCACATTCCCATCGACTACATCGCCGGTACAAGCATGGGCGGCCTGATCGCCGGAATGTACGCAACGGGCTATTCGCCGGCTCAGATTCAGCAGATCGTCACAGAGATCGATTGGAACCAAGTCTTGGCGGGCACAACGCCGTACCCGGACCTGGCTTTTCGCCGGAAGGAAGATCTGCGCGCCTATCCAAACTCCCTGGAGATCGGTCTGAGGCGCGGGCCCGAGTTGCCCGGAGGCTTGAACTCCGGCCAGTCCGTGCGAATGGTCATTGACCGCTATGTTCTGCCATACTCTGGCAATCGAAGCTTCGATACCCTGCCGGTTCCTTTTCGCTGTGTGGCCACTGATCTCGTCTCCGGCAAGCCGGTGGTCTTTGAAGACGGTTCGCTCGCTGAAGCGCTGCGTGCCACGATGTCCATCCCTGGCGTATTCTCGCCCGTTCCTACCAGTAAAGGGCAGGTCTTAGCCGACGGTGGCCTTCTTGACAATCTGCCTACCGATGTCGTGAAGGGGATGGGCCCTGACATCGTCATAGGTGTCCACCTGGCCGAAGCGCCTGTGAGTCCTAGAAACGTCACGTCGATGTTTCAGGTGGCAGGCGGGTCAATGGACGTCATGATCGACGCGAACGTGCTGCGCGGCATGCAAGAGGCCGACGTTCTTCTTACCGTCGATGTCGCAGGCTTCTCCACGCTCGGTTTCAATCGCGCGCGTGAGATCATTCCCAAAGGTTATGCGGCTGCTCAGGCCAAAGCCAACGTGCTTTCATCCTTCAGCGTCAGTGACGAGGAATGGAACACCTACCTAGCGCAACGCAACTCGCGGCGCATCACGTCTGTACCCGACCCTCAATTTATAGCCGTCACGGGCGCCAGCCCTGAAATGGTCGATGGCATCCAGCACAGGCTTTCTTCGTTTGTGGACAAGCCGGTCGATACCGCCGCCCTCGAAGATCGCGTGATGAGAGAAATGGGCGTCGGACTCTTTAACAGCCTGAGCTATTCGCTCACTAATCAACAGGGGCAAAATGGCCTGCTGCTGACAGCGGAAAGGAAAGAGTATTTGCCGCCATGGTTAAAGCCCGGTTTCGTTGTGGATGGCGCAGACCCGAACAATGTTCAATTCGCTATTGCCGGCCGCATTACGTTCCTCGATATCGGCGGATACCGGTCCGAAATTAGGACGGACTTTTCCTTTGGAGCGACCTACGCATTGTCTGCCGAGTATTACCATCCGCTGAGTCCGAACACGCGCTGGTTTATCGACCCTCAATTCGGCGCTTCGCGCACCCCACTGAACCTCTATAACAACGGCAACCTCCTTGCCGAGTACAAGCTAAACAATGTAGAAGGCCAGTTCGGTCTTGGCTATATGTTCAATCGATTCAGCCAGCTCGAATTCGGCTACCAGGCAGGCTACCTGGACGCAACCCGCTATGTAGGCACGCCTGAGTTGCCGAAAATCTCTGGACGCACCGGGATTTCCAGCGGAAATTATGTGCTTAATCTGCTCGACCAGCCCGTGATTCCGCGAACAGGTACCTATCTGGAGATGACTGGCGGATGGCACGA
>JAFAMM010000441.1 GCA_019233375.1 Acidobacteriaceae bacterium | reverse complement strand
CTCTGACTCCGATGTCGCGCTTGAGTTGTTTGAATGCTGGCGGTCAGAAATCGTCCTGGTGGTCGCGGGAACGCATGCGCGAGATGGCGAGAGCGGGCTCGTTTGGAAAATTCGCTCCTGCAATCCGGAGATTGCGGCGGTGCTTTTGAGTGAACCAGGAGGAGCCGGGCCATTTCGCTACAATTCACAGACCCGGGTTCTGACGCGGCCATTTCAGCAACCGGAATTGATGGCGACGGTTCGTGAACTGCAGCGCGCACAACCGGCGCTGCGCAATGTAATCTGCGCCTGACAGGGGAGCTGACCGTAAGGTGCGTCAGGCGCCGCCATGCGTTGCTATTGGCTCGGTTGTCCGGCAAGACGCCACGACCACATCAGGAACGATGTAGCCGTGAGATCAATTGCAGGCTCTGTCGTAGTGTAGGACTGCACGTTGTCCTGATAAACGGCCTGTTCAGACGGATTGTAGGCTCCGTTGTTCCCGTCGAAAACTTCGAAGGGGTCCGAACCGTTCGCCGGACAAAGAATCATCCCCGAAACCACGCCCGAGGTTGCAGCCGAAGCAGGCCCCTCGGAGACGGCTCCCCAGAGTACCGGCGTTCCCGCGGCGGTTCCATCCAACGCCCCGGCCAGATTCGCGACCTGGTGCTGGATGCAGTTTGGAAACGTTTTGGATCCATCGCCGACGATGAACGAAGACCCCCAGGGATTCGCGCCCAGCACATTGGCCATCCATCGCCGCGCGTAGACAGCGTAATTTCCGTGCCGGTCCAGATATTGGGCCTCACTCGCCATAACAGATACTCCGGCGCCGTGCGAAGCGGTATCGGTATTCCAGGCCGCTCCAAATCCCCATGCGTCACCGTTTGCCGCGGCAATGGCATCGTTTACCTGTTTCAGCAATTGAGCCCGGATACGATCCCGAGAAAGAGGCAAGTCCTTCGGATCACCTGCTGTTTGGAGAGCGCGATAGAGCTCAAAGTGCGCCAGGCCGCTTACGTCATAGAGATTCAGGCTATCTGAATTTCCCGTTGCATAGATGTTCGTAATGTAATTCTGCGCGTACTGCGCGGCCTGCTTCAAATAGTAAGTTGGGTCGGCGTGACGCAGCAGTGCCAACGCACCTTCATCGCTTTGCGCCGTTCGCAAAGCAAAATAGAGCTCAGCTGCCCCGAGCTCCATGTCGTCTTCCCATACGGTCTCCGGGTAACCATCAAAAGGAATGATGGTCAACAGGCATCCTGACGGACACGTCCCGGAACCGACTGACGCCGCCGGATCCGCCAGTGAAGTGTCGGCCAGTTCGAAGATATCGGCGGCGTTCTTGAGGCATTGCCTGGCGAGTTGCGGGTTGCTGATGCGGTTCAGCACATAACAGACGGCGAAATCGGCGGCAAGCCGTCCGGCGAGGTTCGGACTGATCTTCGAGCCGGCGGGACCCGAAACGAAGACTGGACGGTGGCAAATGTATGTTGCGCTCGTGTCACACCCGTTCCAGTTATCGTCGGCCTGCGGCAGGCGCCAGATATCGTAATCGCTCAGGAAAACCGGAAAGTTCGCCCAATCCTGACTGTTGGCGACCTGGTAGTAAAGCGTTCGAGTATCGTCGTCCCACATCTTCATCAGGAAATCGATACCGAATGCCGCCTCATTTGTGAGATTCGAGCTGGCTGGCGCCCCTGCGGCGTTTCCGGCGTAAGAGATAGCCACCGGAGGCGGAGGAGGATTGATGGGAGCGCGGGGGCCAAGCTGGTCCGGAAAGTCGCGAATGCCGATTTCTTGCAGCGCAACGGTGTAACTCATCGTCTCTACATACTTCATGTAATCGCCGGCGTCCCACCAGCCGCCACTCGCATCGATGATCTTCCCTGTGGGTGTTAGCGGCGTTCCCGTTGTATTGATGAGGTCGTTATCATCGAGCGGCGGGGTCAGGTAGACCTTCGCGTGCGCATCGTTCAGGTGCCCAGGTGCGGTGCGCAGCGCATTCGCGACGTATTCCTTTCCGTCCCGCTCGGTTTCATAGAAGAACCGTGTGTTCAATAGCAAACCTGAGTACAGCGCGGCCGCTGTATCCACGGCGAATTTGGGTGAAGTTGCGGCAACCGGTCCGCTCACCGCAATCGAGTAAGTGTTGCCTCCTGGTACTGAGAAGTCGAGTGCGTAGACCTTGTAAGTGAGCGCGCTGTTGCTCCAGGTGCCCGTGAGCCTGCCAATCGCGCCTGAATAGGCGGTCTGCCCGTTGGAATTGACGACGCGGAACGTTGCTCCGGTTTCCGCCACGGTCGACATGAGGAAAGCGCGAAACGGTGTATTGCCCGCTTCGTAACCCACCTGGCTGACACGCACGTAGGCTTTTTCAATCTTGGCGGCATAGCCGGTTTGCGACAACGGGAATGCCAGCAAGGCCGCAAGCGTCAGGGTTTGTGAGCGCGACAAGGTTTGCAACTTCCTTTCAGCCAGCGCTAAATCGCCGGCTTCCGGGTGACGAGTATATCCAAACTGCGGGGAAAACAACAGAGGCACAGGTGCGATTACTGTTTGGCAAGGCGGGCGGCAATCGGCCCGAAGATCGCCATAATCAGCACATAGGTAGCTGAAACCGGCCCAAGCCCCGGCTCTAAACCGACGCCGAGCCCCGCGATGACGATTGAGAATTCACCTCTCGCTATGAGTGCTGCGCCGGCGCGAATTTGAGCGCGGCGGTTGCTCGTCTTGCGTGCGGCCCAATATCCGGTTAGCAGTTTCGTGCCGGCGGTAACCACAGCCAGCCCGAGGCAGAAAGGCAGCCCGTGCGTGAGCGTGGAGGGATCAATTTCCAGCCCGAAGAAGAAAAAGAAAGTCGCAGCGAACAGATCGCGCAACGGTGCAAATATCCGGTGTGCCTGTTGAGCGACCGGTCCTGAAGCGGCAATGCCAACAAGAAATGCTCCAATTGCGGCCGAGACGCGAAATCTTTCCGCCACTCCCGCCACCAGCAGGACTGTTCCCAGAATCGTCAGCAAAATGATCTCATCGGATTCATGCGCCACAAAACGGCTGAGACTCTGGCCGTATCTCAGGGCAACGAACAACACGACGGTAACAGCTGCTACGGCGACGGCAACGGAGATCGCGACCCGTGCGGGGCCGCCTCCAACGAGAAGCCCGCCGACGGTGGGGAGAAACACCGCCATGGCGAGGTCTTCAAGCACTAAAACCGTGAGGACGGGCGGCGTTTCAGGGTTTCCGAGGCGACCCAGTTCGCCCAGAACCTTAGCGATGATTCCGGAGGATGAAACATAGGTGACTCCGCCCAGCAGCACGCAAGGCAGCACGGTCCAGCCAAGCAGCCGGCCCGCGAAGAAGCCGGGTGGGAAATTCAAAATGAGATCGATCACGCCAGGCCAGAAACCGGCGCGCAGATTATGTGCCAATTCCTCGCCGGTATATTCCAGTCCAAGCATGAACAGCAGGAGTAATACACCGATCTCCGCTCCGACGTGAATGAAATTTTCAGTGAAGGGGAGCGGCGCCACACCGCCCGTGCCGAACGCAAGACCTGCTATCAGATACAGCGGTATCGCCGAAAAGCCTAAGCGGTTGCCAATGCGGGCGAGAATGGCCAGGCCGACGATGGCGCAGCCGAGTTCCACAAATAAGTGCGTGAGATGTGCGCCGGTATCGTTCAAAGGCTGCTACCAGTAAGTGACTTGGCCCGGACCCTACTTTTCCAGATAGAAGCTACCGGCAAAAAGCGCGTCAATGCCGGATGAATAGAAACTGCGTACTGCATCCCGCGGTGTGCATACCAGCGGATCACCGAATAGATTGAAGCTCGTGTTGTACAAAACCGGCAGGCCGGTCGCCCTTCCAGCAGCTATCAACAGCGCATGGTACAACGGGTTCTCCTCCTTTCGAACCGTATGGACCCGTATCAGGCCGCGGCCAAGCAGCGCCGCGGCGAAGGTTTCCTCATACGCGCGCCTTACTCGCGCTACGGTCGCAAGAAAGCGCGCGTTCTGTCCCGCTTCGAAGTACTCGCTCGCCATTTCTTCCGGAACCGATGCGGCAAACTTACGGAAGCTCTCGCGGTGTTTGATATAGACGTTCAGGTTCTCAGTCGAGAACGGATTCAACGGTGAAGCCAGAATGCTGCGGTTGCCGAGCGCGCGCGGGCCAAACTCCATGCGCCCCTGCATCCAGGCAACAATCTTGTTTTCATTCAAGCAGCGAATCGCAAGATCGATCCGTTCGTTCTCAGTTAGCAGATATCGGAATCGAAGCTTGCAATTCTCAACAACTTTCTTGATCTGCTCCGCCGAATATGACGGGCCCAAACACAGGGTTTCAAACGGCACGCGATCGCTCTGCCGGTAGAAGTTATGCCACGCATAGAGGACCGCGCCGAGCGCTGTTCCCGCGTTGCCCGCCACCGGTTGCACAAAGATGTTGGTGAACCGTTGCTCGAGCGCGCGCACCAGCAGGGCATTGAGCGCGAGTCCTCCGGCGATGCACACGTTTTGGGCCGGCGACACAATCGAAATCACGGTCTGTTCGATCGCGTTCTGTATACTGCTCGCCAGGTCGGCCTTGACGCTCGGCGATAACGGCTCGGAAGGCGGCAGGCCGGTCTCGGTATAAAACTTTGCGCTGAATCCGCCGCGAATCGTGTGGTCCGGATCGAAGTAGCTGCGATCCAGCTTCGGCCATCCCAGGCCGCTGGCATGCAGCATCTTCTCCATTACCTCGCTGAAGTTGGGTTCGCCCGCCGCCGAGAGCCATTGGACTTTGTGCTCATCCGCCCGGGGCTCGAAGCCTAGCAGAGCAGTGATCCGGTTGTAGAGGTCGCCGAGCGAATCGGGGAAGTACATTTCGCGAACCGTCGTCAATTCGTTGCCAATCGCCCGGAACAGCACGGCTGAACGAAAATCGCCGGCCCGGTCCACGCTGAGTACAGCGCTTTCATCGAATCCCGACAGGTAGTAGGCTGACGCGGCATGGGCGTGGTGATGCTCAACGACCACAATCTCGCTTTGCGGGAAGCGCGCCCGTAAAGCGAGTTGCGCTACGCTTTCAGATCCCGCGGTGAACGGCCTCGCGACTGCCACACAGCCCACCTGCGCCGCATCCAGTTGGGCCATTTGGAGCGCCAGCGCAAACGCTTCTTCCGGAAATGTTCCGAGGCGCTCCTGCCTCGATACCTTGGCCTGTTCGATTGCCGCTGCAAGCCTGCCATCTTTTATGACGCAGACGGCCGGGTCACTCAGCAGCCCGCCGAGTCCCACCAGAACGTGAGGCACGCCTAGACGTTCCTCAAACGCTCGATCACACGGTCACGTCCGATGCAGACGAACACCGCGAAAGCGCTTGGCCCGACTGGTTGCCCGGTTAAGGCTGCCCTGCTTGCATTGATAAGAACGCCCGCCTTCACACCGCGCTCGGCGGCGAGCTTGCGCAACTCGGCTTCCACGCTCGCCTCCGAGAATTCGGAGTTATTCGCGATCCTCTCAGCAAGTTCATTGAGAAGTTGCCGTGCACCGGGCGCGTTGAGTTTTTCGAGCGCTTTCTCATCCATCTCAAAGTCATCGGAAAAGTACGCCCGCCCCTTGGTTGCAAAGTCGAGCAAAGTTGAGAATCGCGAACGAATGGTATCGATCACATTTTCGAAGAATGCTTCGTCTCCATACGGCTGCAAGCCGTGCCCGCACAAGGTCTGCCGTACGAATGGGACCAGCATGCGCACCGGCGCCGTCCGCAAGTGCTGCGAGTTCAGCCACAGTGCCTTCGCATCAATCGGGTCAGCATCGGTGAAATTCACTACCGCATTGCTTCTGTTCACGCCTTCGAAGCTGAACGCGCTCTCCAGCTCATACAACGACATCTGCTCCCGGTTGTCCTTCGGGGACCATCCGAGCAGGCAAAGAAAATTTATGTACGCAATTGGCAGAAAACCACTGTCGCGATAGGTCAAAACGCTCACAACCGGACCATGTTTGCGCTTCGATAGCTTGGATCCATCAGGCGCGATCAACAGCGGTAGGTGCGCGAAGTGCGGCAAAGGCGCACGCGCCGCTTGGAAGAGCAGCACATGCTTGAAAGTGTTCGACAGGTGATCCTGTCCACGGATGATGTGAGTGATTCGAAGATCTATATCATCCGCGCAGGAAGCCAGATGGTAGGTCGGCATGCTGTTGCTCCGGAGCAAAGCGAAATCCTCGATGTCGGCGGTTAATTTTGATTGCGGCCCGTACACTTCGTCGTTGAATTTGACCTCGTGCACCGGCTCGCGCTGCACCCGGAATCGAATTACGAAGGGCTCACCGGCGGCGGCGCGCCGGTCGCTTTCGTCCGGCGAGAGCGCCCGCATTTCCGGATTGCACAGCCACGGCCCTTCGCCGTGCGCCTTCTCCTCATATTCGGCAGCCGCGGGCTTAAAATCGCGGTATGCCAAGCCCTTTGCGAGCAGGTCGTGCGCCAACTTGCGGTGCAGTTCCAGCCGGTCGGACTGCCGGTAGAACTCGTCCCAGCCGAGGGCGAGCCAGTTCAGTCCGTCATAAATCGATTTGAGCGACGCCTCGGTGTTGCGGTCCCGGTCCGTATCGTCGATCCGCAGCACCATCGTTCCTTTGTGCTTTCTCGTGTACAGCCAATTGAAGATGAATGTACGCGCGCTGCCGATATGCAGATATCCGGTTGGCGACGGCGCAAAACGGGCGCGAATCATGAAATCCCAGTGTACGAGAGCCGGAAATCCCGGGCCTAAGAACTCAGGGAGGCGTGGAGCCGGACGAACTGGTCGATATTGAGCTGCTCGGCGCGCAGGCCTGCTTCCGGGATCGAGTCCGCGCGCTCACCATAGAAGGGGCGCAGGTTGTTGCGCAGCGTTTTTCGCTTGTGCGCGAAAGAACGGCTTACGAAACGTAACAGTTCCGAAAGGTTCTCAGGCGGGCTTGCCTTGCGCTGCAAGCGCACCCCTGCTGAGCCCACTTTTGGCGGTGGAACGAAGGCATTGGGAGGCACTCTGCAAACAAGCTGCACATCGCATAGCAACTGCGTAGCGACCGTCAAATAGCCATAATCGCGCGTTCCCGGCGTGGCGAGCAACCGTTCGGCGACCTCTAACTGAACCAGAAACACCGCGATCGGGAACCGCGCGTCGAGAGAAAGGAACTTCTCCACAATGGGTGAAGTGATGTAGTACGGCACATTGCCGGCGATCGCGGCTGGGCCCCACTGCGACAGATCGGTATCGAGCACGTCTCCCGAATGCACGTGCAACTTTTCGATCCCGGCGAACTTCGTTTCGAGATGCCGGACAAGTCGCAAGTCCAACTCGATTACATGCAGCTCGTCGGTCAACACCAGGAGGTGCCGGGTCAGCGCTCCTTTACCCGGACCTATCTCCACGACGCGTTGCGTATGTCGTCCGCAGGCGGCCACTGCCAGCTGATTCAGGATCGCGTCACGAACAAGAAAGTGCTGCCCGAGTTTACGCGGCAACTCTAAGTTTAGCGGTAGAGCTTGACTCAAGGCACGCCTTCAGAAAACGGTGTTGCGCAGCCGGGGCAAGCGGGGTCATATGCGGCGTCTCCCAAAGCAAAGCCTTTCGTCAAGGAGAGTGCAGGCGAATAGAATCGGTGATCCGGTATCAGGTCGCGATTGCGCTGTAGAAATAATTCTTGCTCTGCTGTTGGGAATAGCTGTTCCCAGTCGGTATCGGACATGGCGCTGAGGAACGGCGAATACACGACCCGCTTTCGTCTGCGCCAGGCTTCCGCGCCGATCCAAGCGCCCAGGAAGGGCAGGGAAGCAGAAACGGGTATGTTGGACAAAGTCTCAACTAGAAATCGCGCATCGATGACCGCAAACTGCGTGTTGACGGCGGATACCGAGCGCCGCTTCCAGAGTTGAGCGAAATAGCCGGGGTGTTCTAACGGACGCCCCCGGTACGGGCATCCGCAAATCCCGCAAACGCCGAAGTATTGCCCGGCGCTGGTAATCGTTCCTTTACGGTTGTGAATTCTTCCGCCGATCATCACGATGTCCGGGTGCAACTGAGTGAGCGTAGTTACTTCGGATTGCCAATCAGCGCTTTCGATCTCAACGTCCCCGCTGATTAACTGAAGAAAGTCTCCGTGCTGTGCCGCAAGGCGGGCGGCTTCGGCAACGGTTTCAAGATTTGTGCCGGGGAGGAAGCGGATGGGGCGGAAAGATCTCGTTCCTGCGGATCGAGAGAGGATGCGCCAGTGCGGCCCGCCAGCGAGAAACGGACTGTTGAGAACCTCCAAGTCCTCGCCGCCGGACATTGCGTCGACATGGCGCTGCAACACGGCTATCTGGGAGCGGCCGACGTACGACTTGGCAGCTGCATCATCCGCAGTGGATTGGGCATGAACGCGCCAGCTATAAACAATGTCCGGCAGATGGGCAGCCGCCACGCCTGCGATCAGGAATCTTACAAACAGATCCCAATCCGGGCTAGCCTCCGTGGCCGGATCGTCGTAAGCGCCAAGCTCGAGAGCTTTCTCGCGATCGACTGCCGCGAGGTGCGCAATGTAGGCCGAATTGAGCAGCAGAACCGGGTCCCAGCCAGGCTTCATATAGGGCTGATAATGCTGTTTGCCGGCGATCTTGTCTTCGTCTGTAAAAAGCAGAGCCGGATAATGCGCGTTTTTGAGCGCCCAGGTAACGGCTTTCAGCGCGTCCGGATAGATCCAGTCATCAGCGTCCACCGGCAATACATATCGTGCCCGCGCATGCTTCAAACACAGCCTCAGACCTCCTATAATGCCGATGTTTTTCTCAGAACGGACGATCTTCACCCACTTGTACGCGCTGAGCTCAGCGAGGTACTTCCGCCATGCGGTCTTCGAGCAGCCGTTGTCGGCGATCACCCACTCGCAAGCGCCGTTTTCGTTCTGAGCGGAGATCGCTTGGGCAAGCTGCTTGAGGTAGCGCAACGGGCTGCCGTCCCAGACGGCTGTCATGACGGAAAGCAGGCCCGGCTGCAGCGGCTGTGTATAGAAGGCCTGGCGGGCGGCGAGGCGATGCGCGATCCATTTCCTGTACTCCTGTGTTTCGCGCGTCGGGAAAAGTCGATCGGTTTGCCGGCGAATAGCACCCTTCAACTTGCGCGCCATTTGCCCTTTAATCTGCCCGATCATGCAGTGTCGATACCTTCCATGATCGGCTACTAAGCCGGGCTACGAACGCTTGCTATCGTCAATTAAGATGAGTTCCCACGAGTCGCTCGAAACGCCAAATCGCGTTCTCGACACTCAAATCGAAAGCGCCACTGATCAAAATCGCCAGCTGCGGGCCGAGCTGCGCGTCGTGCAGCGGCAGCTTGCCCGAGCGCTCGAGATGCTCGAGCATCAACAGACCCAACTAGCGGCTCATGACACATCGATCGCCAGGCTCGATCGTATTCTGATGGAGCTACTGACAGGCCGTCTGTGGCGGACTTTGCGCGCTGCCGGCCAGATGGTTGCCCGCTTTCTGCCGACTCCGGCAGGCAGCGAGGAAGCGGCTGTTGTTCGCGGCCGCCACAACTCCTTTCTCGTCTGTGACGAGCCGAAAGCGACGGATCTTAGACCTCGGAGCGGGCTGGTGATCGTGCGCGGATGGTGTCTTGCCGAGCATGGCGTGGATGCAGTGCAGATTGAAGTGCCAGGCCTGCCGATTATCGAAACGAAGCCGGTGCTTCCCAGACCGGACGTCCGCCGTATGCGGCCCGATCTCGACCGTACCGGCCGCGCGGGTTTCTCTGCGGAGTTTGATTCCACTCAGCTCCGAACAGGCCGCCATACGGTGTCCTTGCGCGTGATCTCCAGGAACGAAGTGGTTGCCACTCACAAGACGGCGATCAACATCGATCATGTCAAAGGCTACTCATCCGACTACGATCGCTGGATTCACGAGTTCGAACGTCCGGAAGATGAGATTATTGAGCTGAAACTACTGAGTCTCGCTTACCGGCCGCTGATCAGCATTCTCATGCCGGTATTTAACACCGACCCGGCCGAGTTGAGGGCCGCCATCGAGTCTATTCTGAACCAGTCGTACAGTAATTGGGAGCTGTGCATTGCGGATGATTGCTCGTCGCGCGCCGAAATCCGCGAAATCCTCGAGGGGTTCAGCGCTCAAGACGAACGGATCAAAGTTGCATTTCAACAGCAGCGCGGCGGTATCTCGCGAGCTTGTAATGCTGCCTGGGAGCTTGCGAAAGGCGATTATGTCTGTTTCGTAGATCATGACGATACGCTTGCTCCCCACGCGCTCGCCTATGTCTGTGAAGCGCTGAACCGCGATCCGGAAGGCGATCTGTTGTACAGCGACGAAGACAAGATAGACGCCCGGGGGCGGCGTTTCGAGCCGTTCTTCAAGCCCGACTGGTCTCCCGATCTGCTGTTATCGGAGAATTACATCTGCCATTTGCTCGTGATCCGCAGCGAGCTGGCCGCGAAAGTGGGCCGGCTGAATCCGGATTTCGACGGCAGCCAGGATTACGATCTCATCCTGCGTGCGACGGCGCAGGCGAACCGGATCCTTCATATCCCCAGGGTGCTCTATCACTGGCGCGCAAGCGCTGATTCAACGGCTTCCACGATAGAGAACAAGGAATACGCGCTCGAAGCGGCGCAACGGGCTCTCACCTCCTACTGCCGGCAAATCGGCAGGGAAATCAGTGTAGAGCCGGGCCGCGTCACCGGCCGCTGGCGTATCCACTACCCGATTCCGGAAAGCACGCGCGTGAGCATTATCATTGCTGCCGGAGGTAAGGTCGACATCCTGCGCACAAATCTCGACAGCTTGTTCTCCAGAACGACGTATGCCCATTTTGAAGTCGTAGTGATCGATAACTCCAAAGTGAACTCGATCGAGAACCTGGTGCGGGAGTTCCAGGGATCACGCGCCAACCTGCGATATATTGACTGGCGCAATAAGCCGTTCAACTACTCCGTCATCAATAACGCTGCCGCCAAGCAGTGTGATTCTCCGGTTTTGCTTTTTTTGAACGACGACACGTCTGTTATCGAACCGCAGTGGCTCGAAGCAATGTTGGAGCTGGTGATGCGCCCCGAGGTCGGCGCTGTTGGTGCGCGGCTTCTCTATCCGGACGGCCGGATCCAGCATGCCGGTGTCGTCATGGGCATCTACGATAACTGCGGCCATGCGTTCAAGGGGCTTGAGGGCAGCGTGAGCCATCATTTCGATTTCCCTGATGTGATTCGGAACGTAAGTGCCATAACCGGCGCATGTTTCATGGCGCGCGCGGAGATTTTCTGGCAGGCTGGCGGCTTTGACGAAAACGAATTCGCCGTAGCGTTCAATGACATTGACCTGTCGCTGAAGATCAGCAATCTCGGTTATCGTGTGCTCTATACCCCGCACGCCGAACTCTATCACCACGAGGCGTTTTCCAAGACCTCAAAAGATCTCGTTCCCCATCCGGTTGAGGTCGAGAGCATGCGCTTGAAATGGGGCAAAGTCATCAGTGCCGATCCGTACTACAACCCCAACCTCACCCGAAACGACGAGGATTACTCGCTTCGGACTCGCAATCAGGCCTGAAAGCCGCTATCTTGGATGTAGAGGGCTTGTGGAAAAAGCCAAACAGGACAACACTTATACGGACCTCGAGGGCAGAACACACTTCGATATCGAAGCTTTGCTGCGCGATCCGAAGGTTCAGGAAACCATTCGCAAGGTCTCTCGCATAACGGAGCAAGCCCGCAAGCGGGGAGGCATGTCCTTCTTACGCTATCGCAAGCCGGACTAAATTTGCTTTGTTCGTGAATGCCGTATAACCTGCTCCTGCTGCCCTTGCTGGGCGGGTTCCTCTTCGTTCACCTTACGCACTTCTTCCGGTTCGCGGCGCAACGGCTCGATGGGTACCGGCTGCTGTTTCAAGCTGCTATTGCCGGTACGCTGCTGGTTGTTTGTTCGCGGGTGCTGATCGTCGCCTTCGAGCTGACCGTCGGCCATTTTCCGTGGCACGCTTTCTGGTGGCGCTTTGCACCGTTTCCGTACGCCGGCACCAGCGTGGTATCCCTCGCTCTCGGGCCCGTAGCCGCGGCAATCGTGAATGTATTCATCGGCCCAGACGCGGCCAAAGATCGTGAGATACGCCGGCATGGCAATCTGCTCACCCAATTGCTGCACCGCTCCGCGCGCGAACGCCGCCTGGTATCCATTACGCTCGATAACCGCAAATGGTATGTAGGATGGGTTGCAGAATCGCCCAGCCTGTATCCGCAGGAAATCTATTTTCGGCTTCTGCCCCTCACCAGCGGTTATCGCAAGCCGGATACGCTTGAAACTGTAATCACAAACTCATATGAGAGTGTTCTGGCCGATCCGCGCTTTCCCGAAAAGGAACTCGTTCTGACATTCGCCGTCAGCGACATCAAAATCGCGAATCTCTTTAATGAGGATGTTTACAACGATTATTTCGCCGAGCCCGAACTTGCCGCTGAGAGCGATGGCCGCCCGAGCCATCACCATCATTCTTAGTTGTGGCGTTCGCGTTTCCTGATATCTTGGCGGCCTGCCGGAAGGTTGCAACGCGTTGCCCGGTACGGTCGCTTCCTCACTTCCCGTCAAAACTGTAGCGGCCCGGTCCGGCAATGAACAGCGCGAGCGCCCAACCGAAGTAGATCCAGGGAAGCTCGCCATTGCGCGGACCGAAAAACGCGAAGCGATGCACAAAGATGAAAGCGGCACCGGTGTTGATCATGATGACGATCGCTGCCCAGCGGGTCGCGACGCCAATAATCACCAGCAGCGAGCAGATCGCGTCGGAAAGCAGCGCAACTGCCAGCGTCGGCGCTGCCCCAATATGAAGCGGATCGGGAAAATGGGCAGCCATGCTGCTGAAGCCGGTGATCTTTTCGAGCCCGTGACGGATGAACAACGCAAATCCTAACCAGACACGCAAGATCAGCAAAGAAAGATCGATATGGCGCGGCAAAAACCCCAGACTCACGAAATTGTTCATTGATGCAATCTCGCACGGCGGTGCTGGTAAGGTCAACTCGCGTCGGCCGTTCACCCGAACCCGGCGTTTTGTCCTTGTCTCACCACCGCTCGCCGGTACCGGTCCGCAGTTCGCCGATTTTCGGATGCGTCCGCCCTTGAGTCTCCGTACCATCAGAACGTAAGAGGTCACTTATGCAGCACAAACCATTTGCTCATCGAGATCGCGACTGGCAGAGCCTGGCAGCACCGGCCGTACTTATTCTGACCGGACTGCTCCTCGTAATCGGTGAGCTCCTCGGAATCGTCTCCGTAGTGCGAATTGAGAACCTTTGGCCTATGGCAGTGCTGTTGATTGGCCTCAGCGAGCTCTCGCCGGATCTCGCTCGAAACGGGCAGGAGAAGCGCGGTAATGGCCCGCGATGAGCACGAGGCGGGCCAGGAGCCTGAGGCGCGCGACGAGTGGCTGCGCGACTCGGGTCTGAACCCTGGTGAGAAGGCGTTCTTACGCCGCAGGCACGCGCGCAACGTGCCGCCTGTTGCTTTTGCGCTGGGGCTGATCGCGGGCGGGTTGTTGCTCTTCCTAAACAGTCTCGGATGGCTGCCGGTGCGGCATTTCTGGGATCTTTGGCCGCTGATCTTCGTCTGGATCGGAGCTGACCGCTTCTTTAGCGGCCGTGATTCAGCGGATCGCGCGGTAGGAATGCTGTTTATTTTCGGCGGTCTGCTTGCGCTGGCGTTCACGTTACACCTCATCGCCATACGAGCGAAAGACGGCACTTGGGTCGTCGCTCTTCTTTTTATTTTGTTTGGCAGCTCGCTGCTGGTGAAAGCATTGCAGGGGCCCATGCGGCCGCCGCGAGGGATGTTTAACACAGGGGCGTCAATTAGCGTGACCGCCGATACGCTGCATGACGCAACGATTATGGGCTCCATCAAGCGCAAGTTCGACAATCAGAATTTCAAGGGCGGCTCCATCTGGAACCTGATGGGCAATGTTGAGGTGGACCTGCGGCGGGCCCAGATCGGTACTCCAACGCGCTCAGCTGGAATCGAAGTAAAATCCTACTTCGGCGCCGTGAAAATCAGAATCCCTGAAAGCTGGCGGCTCAATTTAAACGGGGCCAGCATACTGGGCGTGTTCGAAGACAAAACCATTCCACCCAGCACTGGACTGGATGCACCGGCAATTGTGATAACCGGCTACTCCGCATTCAGCTCCGTCGAAATCGAGAACTGAACCGGCCGTATGCACCCGCTTCTGAGAAGCAAGAAGAATTTCGTTTATTATGTGCTCGGCAGCGTAATGGTCGGCGGGGCGCTCGCCTTTGCGCTGGTCGCTCCCGGGAAGCTCTCGCTGCTCGAGGGCGTGTCCGTCGCCATACCCATTACCGATGCCCTCGCGGCCGTTTGCCTGTCGGCATGGTTTGTTGCGCGTGCCGTTCCGTTGCGCACAACCCCTGCTTGGAAGAAAGCACTGAATCAAATGGCCGCCGCTGTCTTCGCAAGTGCCATCGTGCTCGCTTTCGCGCATATTTGGGTATCGGTTCTGAATCATTTCTTCCCCGGCCTGGAGCGAAGATTCGCCCCGTCTCTTCCCGTAATCGCCGCGATGTCATGGCTGATTTATCTGCTTGCGCTTATGATTTCTCACTTATCCCTCGCGATGGAATCATCGCAGCGCGCCGAAATGTCCTCGCGCGAGGCGGAGCTCAAGGCCCTCAAGGCACAAATCAATCCGCATTTTCTGTTCAACAGTCTCAATTCCATTAGCGCCCTGACCAGCACGGATCCCGCCAAGGCGCGCGAGATGTGTATCCGGCTTTCCGACTTTCTTCGCAGTTCGCTCAGACTGGAAGAAAAGACGAGCATTTCCTTCGAGGAGGAACTCGCGCTGACGAACTCGTATCTGGATGTGGAGAAAGTGCGATTCGGCCCAAGGCTTCGCGTACTGCAGGATTTTGACCCTGGGTGCGCAAAGTGTAACATTCCACCGTTGCTCATGCAGCCGCTGGTCGAAAACGCCATTAAACACGGCGTGGCGATGTTAGCGAGCGGGGGTGAGATCGCTTTAAGCGGCCATCGGAATGGGCAATATTTGCAGGTTACAGTCGAAAATCCGTTCGATCCCGATGCGCCAGTCTTGCGAAAGAGCGGGTTCGGGCTGGTGAATGTCAGGAACCGGCTGGAGGCGCGCTACGGCCGCTCGGCCCGGCTCGATATCCAAGTGCTCGAAATGCGCTATCGCGTCGTCCTGTCGCTGCCCTGCGAAGAGCCTCCTAACGGGAGGCCCGCGTGATTCGCTGCCTGATTATTGACGACGAAGACCTGGCCCGCCAGATCATCCGCGAATACCTCGCGGCAGAGCCCGATATCGAAGTGATTGGCGAATGCAGCGACGGCTTTGAGGCGGTGAAATGCGCCGGACTCCAAAAGCCCGATCTTCTGTTTCTGGATGTTCAAATGCCAAAGCTCGATGGTTTCGAGGTTTTGGAGCTGGTGGGAAACGGCCCGGCTGTGGTCTTCATAACCGCTTTCGATCAATATGCAACCAAAGCCTTTGATGCCGCGGCCGTCGATTACTTGCTCAAACCGTTTGACATAAGCCGGTTCCGGACAGCGCTGGAGCGCGTTCGCAAGCGCCTCGGCGATTCTTCCGCCGCTCCCAACGCCGCAGATTTGAAGAATGCGTCACGGCCTCCGGGCCAATACTCAACCCGCATTGTTGTCAAGGACGGGACCAAAGTTCACATCATTCAGACAGACAGTCTTGATTATGTCGAGGCGCAAGACGACTACGTTGCTTTGCATAGCGGAGGCAAAGCTTATCTCAAACAGCAGACCATCTCGAGCGTTGCAGAGTCTCTCGACCCCGAACGTTTCGTGCGAGTGCACCGCTCGTTCCTCGTCAACCTCGATCGTGTGCGCAACATCGAGCCCTACACCAAGGAGACTCGCATTGCCATACTCACCACCGGCGCCCAAGTCCCGGTGAGCCGGACTGGATTTGTTAAGTTGCGCGAACTGATGAACCGGACCTAAGGATTACCGGTCGAGTAGCGTTTTACGCAGTAACGATTGCGACAGACCGCAGTTCGGTCTCACTCGTTCTGAGGGACCTTCATCCAAGTGCTGTCGGGATTATAATCGCTCATCGTGCCGGCGATCTGGCCGGTTCGTTCTCCGAGATTTTTCTCGTAAACAATACCGTCCTGATTCACGATAAAGGTCATGACGCCGCTCACCCGGTATTCCGCCGGATAAGCGACAAGCCCTATGCCTCCGGTCAACTTGCCGTCAAGCAGGTAGCTCTTTGCACCGCCGGCCGCAGCCGGGCCCTGCGCTTTAAGAATGCGGTAGAGATATCCGTGATACGGCTGCGCTTTGCTGCCGACAGTAGCTGCATCGTAGCCGCCCCCGGTCGCCTCCGCGAGAAGCGGACCCGCGGGGCTGCTCGGCTCACCCTCTTTGGTTTCCCAATACAGGCCGTCCTGTTTGCCGGGAGTGCTCATGAGCTTTTGCGCATATATTCCGGCAGGAAGCCCGTCGTGGCCAACCTTCGCGTAATCCTGCTGAGCGTCGATATATCCACGGCACACCGCGATGGCTCCCAGTTCGTTATTGCCAATGCGGCGATAGAGAAGCTCATTTTTCCCCGCGGCCGTATCGAACCGCCACTTTCCGCCCTCGTTTACAATCGGGATCGGCATCGGCCAGTCATTCGGGCCTACGGTCACGAACATCGTGTTCGCGTCTTGCTCTACGAGCCCGTGCTTGGTGCGGTAGGAAGTCACGAAGCGCTGGAGTCTCGCTCTGTCCTGCACCGCATCACCCGAATACACGAGTTCTCTTCCATCGTCGCCGAAGATCGCGAGCACTTCTTCGGTGTTGTTGTCCGCCGCTGCTTTGACCAAAGCGCTTATTGCCTGTTGGGGCGTTGAGAACGTCTTTTGCTCGACTGCGAAGGCGTGGCCAGCCATCGCGGACACTACCGCCAGCGCGAAAAAGTTCGGAAGAAGTGAATGGACACACTGGTATCGCCTCATGACTGGCTCTTCCTTCCTTTCCCTATCGATCGCGAGTTGCTTCCTTCAGACCGCTGCATCGCAGGAGCGCCCATGCTCGCGCGGCCGCGCTGGCTCGCGGAGCGATCCGCCTTCGCGTTGTTCATCCCACTGAAAGCTCCGCCGGCGTTGGACTGCGCCCGGCCGGCGTTTTGATTCCCCGGCTGCGCTGCAGGTTGCCTGTTCGTATTTGGCCGGGATGCCGAATTGGAATTAGCTGTGACTCGGGGCTGCCCTCCGGCGTCAGCAAACCCGCGATCGCCTCGCGCATTTGTGGCAGGCGAACTGCCCGGCGTGCGGTTCGCGGCTTTTGGAAGATTGGCGGTACCGGCATTCGGGAGATTCGCAGCGCGATTGCCGGCATTCGCGGTTGGAACATTTGCGGCGCGATTGCCAGCATTCGCGTTCGCGCTCCTACCCTGATAGGTACTCTGACCCTTCCAATTCGCATTGCCTACATTGTTCCCAGTTACATTCTTTGGCTGGTACCGCACGTTGTTGTTCCGGTATTCCGTTCGGTTACCCATGCTATTGGCGTAAACTCCGTTGGAACGATTGGTATTCCGCGAGTAAGTGGTTGGATGGTAATTTGCGCTCAGATTTCGGTTGTTATTGAACCGGTTGTAATAGTTATTATTTATATTGATGTTCGTGTTGCCGTAGTGTACTGGCCGATTATATGCGTAACCACCGTGCCAGCCTCCGCGATAGACCGGATGGTAAGGAGGCGGATAGTAAGGGCGGGGGCCGTACCAAACGCCGCCGCGTCCCCACGCAGGATAGTAGTAGTTGTTGTTGTTAATCGCCGCGCCTAAGGCGATGCCTGCGCCAAATGATAATAAGCCGATCGCGACCGCCGTTCCTGTGCTTACGCCCGATTGCTGCTGCACAACCGTCGTGGGCGGCGGCGTTGTTATTACAGTCGTCTGGCTGAAAACCAGGTCCGGGTTGTATTGCGGGACATAAATGATCTGAGGGTTGGCAGGCTCGATTTGGACGACTTGCTGCCCCTGCTCCTGTTTCACGTCCACTTTCATCTGCTGCGAACTCTTCAACGCTCCATTGTCAACCGCTTGCGCGCGTAATCTCTGCACTGAGGCCAAGACTGCTCTTGGATCAGCCTGATAGGCCGCGCCAAGCTGCTTCGTCCAATCGAACTGAGTACACATCTGATCGACCACCGTCGGATAGTGCAACAGGGCCTGCGTGACCGGCGTAAACCCCGCGGCGCTAGAGGCCTGGTCGAGCGCTGCTTCTTTTAAGTTTTGGTTCTGGTCCAGCGCGAGCCAGTTACCGCCATCCATGACCTGCTGAGGATCGACAGAAGCCTGTAAGACGACGGCGAGTACCGGATCGGGATACAACGCGATGGGCGCAAGTAACTCGTCGAGTCCTTCAGGAGACAGGTTAACGGCCGGCAACTGAGCCGGTGGTTGTTGCTCCGCTTGAGCGGGTGCGTTGTGGCCCAATGCCGATATTGCTTCCGGCCCCGCTGGGCTATATGCGTCGGCTTGCATGGTCCCCATTATGAATGTTACGGCTGTAATCCACGCTACGCACCCGCGCGCCGTTTGCACGAATGCCTGGCCGGAGATGGACTGGTGTTTTCTGATCGGCATAATTCGCACACTTTCATGGTTCGGCGCGGCCCGCATAGTCGTTGCTCCGAACCCATGTAAAGATACCGCGGCTTAGTGCTATCGGAGCAAAATATTTCCCGATGTCTTCCGCTTTGACCGGCATAAGTACGACGTCCTACAATTCCGCTCGCCGCTTCCGTGCGTTCGCTCAGTTTCGAACATCGCCCGCACTGAACGGTCCAGCTCATACCCGTGCTTCGCTGGCGATGCGTCTAAGGCCCGGCCTCCGGGATCCGAGCATGCTTGCGAGTGTCTCAGTGTGTTGGTGTGGGTTGCTACGCTGGCGAGCTATTTGGCGGCCCGCGGGGCCGCACGCATAGATGCTGTGAATGCGCTGAGATGTGAGTGAGGGATGCTGATCCCAACCCGAAACTTTTTCGCGGCTTCGTCCTGCGTTATCGTGGGTTTTGGCTATGAGTTCAGAGGCTGTCAGGCGCCGCCGGGTACTCCTCGTTCGTTACTGACGCGGAATGCTTCGTTCCGCGCTCACCGCATTGGCGCTCGTTTGCAGCGCCGCCAACCTATTCGCCGCCACCGCTGCGCGTTCGGCGCTGCCCGAGATCACGTCCCTAGCCGCCGTGCGCGCGCTTGGTGAGCAGGAGGCGCGGCTCGGCTTTCCGGTACACGTGCGCGCGGTTGTGACGTACTTTGATCCGGCGAGTCCCGATCTGTTCGTACAGGATGCAACAGCTGGTATCTGGGTCGGATGGAAGCCCGATCTTCCTGAGCCGCATGTAGGCCAGTTGCTGGACCTTCGAGCTGTCACTACGGTGAGCAACTTTGCGCCCGAACTGAAGGACGCGTCCTGGACGGTAGCCGGAACCTCCGCTCTCCCGGAGCCCCGCCATCCTTCTTATGAAGAAATGGCGGGCGCCGATGAGGACAGCCTATGGGTTTCGGTGGAGGGAACGGTCCGGCAGGCAGAGTATGTGCATCCGACTGCGCATGAACGCACCTTGTGGATGGACCTGGTGATCCCGGGCGGCCGGATAGACGCGCAGATTCCATGGCGTGACGGCTGGATTGTTCCCGCGCACCTCACTGGCTCGCGAGTACGCATCCGCGGCGTGTGCGGCGCCGAATTCAATGCCCGGGACCAGATGACCGGAGTGGTCATCTACGTTCCTTCGCTCGATCAGGTCTCGGTCCTCGAAGCCGCCCCGCCCGAGCCGTTCGCCCAGCCCGCGATGCCCATCGGACTTCTGCAGCGTTATGGCGACCGGAATCCGATTGGACGCCGCCTGAAACTGGCCGGCATCGTCACCGCGGTGCTTCCTGAAACCGGCTTCTACATGGCGGACGATTCCGGAAGCATTCTCGTCCGATCGAGGCAAAACCACCAATTTGAGCCCGGTGACCGTGTCGAGGCTCTCGGTTTTGTCCAACTCTCGCCTGCACGCGTGACGCTCGAAGATGCGTTCTCGCGCAAGATTGCCTCCGGAAGGCCGCTTTTGCCGCGAGGCGTCACGACAGAGCAGGCGGCCAGTGGCCGGTTTGATTCTGAGCTCGTTCGGATTGACGGCCTGGTAGTCGGAAATTCCCATTTGCCGAATCAGCAAGCGCTGAGCATTCAACAGAACGGCACGGTGTTTGTGGCTGCGTATACGCACGCGCCCCGCGCGTCCGAGATCCCACAACCCGGCAGTTCGGTGAGTGTAAGCGGCGTTTGTGTTGATGAAACGGATGTTTTTGGCCGGGTGTTGTCGTTCCGGATTCTCACGTCACCGGGCGGCGTACACCTTTTGCGGAAACCATCGTGGTGGACGCTTACCCGGGTGCTTGGGTTAACGGGCGTTCTCGGCGCGGCTCTCGCGCTCGGTTTCACCTGGGTTCTGGTGCTGCGCCGCCGCGTGCGGGAACAGACCGCGACCATACGCCAGCAGCTTGCCGAGCAGGCGAATCTTAAGAATGCGGCCGAGGCGGCGAACCGCGCCAAGGGCGAGTTTCTCGCCAACGTGAGCCACGAGATTCGCACGCCCATGAATGCCGTGCTGGGGTTCACGGAGTTGCTCAGCCAAACCAAATTGACCGAAGAGCAGCGCGAGTATCTGACCGCTGTACAGTTTTCAGCCCGCGCTTTGATGCGGCAACTTGATGAGCTGCTAGATTTCTCGCGAGTGGAGGCCGGCAGTGTGACGCTGGAACACACTGAATTTTCTGTGCGCGAGTGTCTGAGCCGCGCCATGGGGCTTATTGCGCCAGATGCAGCCCGCAAGTCGTTAGCGACAGCGCTTGAAATCGCCCCGCAAGTGTGTGACCGCCTAGTCGGGGATCCCTATCGTTTGCAGCAAATTCTGTTGAACCTGCTCAATAATGCAGTGAAGTTTACCGAGGCCGGTTCTATACGTGTTTCGGTCTCGGTTGCGGAAGCGACGCCGGCCTCCGAGTTATTAGAGTTCTTGGTGGAAGACACGGGAATCGGTATTCCGGACGAAGCCCAAAGGCGGATCTTTGAATCATTCCAGCAGGGGGACGGATCCACTACGCGCAAGTATGGCGGGACAGGGCTGGGACTGGCCATCTGTAGCCGCCTGGTCGCGTTGTTTGGTGGAACAATTTGGGTCGTAAGCGAGCCCGGATTCGGGAGCCGTTTTTGCTTTACGGCACGTTTCGCGCATGCGCTGACGAATACGGCCGCTGAGACGCCTGCCGACGCATTACCGGGTGTGACTCAATAGCGCCGCGTAAAATCCATCGCCCTCGTCACGTCCGGGGAGCCGCCACATTTCGCTCTGCTGTGTGAGCGGCTCGTTCTGTTCGAGTACTCGACTCACCACTTGCTCATTCTCTTCCGGTTCGAGCGAACAGGTGGCGTAGAGGATTTTTCCTCCCGGCGCCAGCACCTCCAGCGCGCGGTTCAATATTGCCATCTGTTTGTCGCGGAAACGGCCCAGTTCCGGTTCCGTTAGCCGCCACTTGATCTCCGGGTTTCTCGCGAGCGTACCGGTGCCGGAGCAGGGAGCATCGATAAAGATCCGGTCAAATTTGATATTGAAGGGCAGAGGCGCAGCTGCGTCGAGTGCCACCCTGGGGCAGAGAGGGGGAATGTCACGAATGCGTTTCTCGCTGATGTCACAGGCAACCGCCAGACGAAGCGGCGTTTCCAGCGCTTGCAGTGTCTTATTGCCGGGAGCAGCGCAAAGATCGAGATAGCTATGCCCGTGCAGAAGATCCAGCAATGGCAAAATCGCCTGGGAGCTGATGTCTTGCAACCGCATGCCCGGCTGGAGAGGGGAAAGGAGGCGGTAAGCGCCGGGTATTCCGGTTGCTTCCGTTTGGACGCCGCGAGGCATCGCCGCTCCGGCCGCCACGCGGATGTACGGCAAAGGTTCGGTCAGCATGGCGCGCGCAATACTCGTCGCCTGCTCGCTACCAAAGTGTGCACGCCAGCGGCGCAGCAGCCACTCGGGAACAGAGAGCGCAGTCGCTTCGTCCGGCCACGAAACCGGCGCCCGATTCACTTTTCGCAACACCGCATTGACTAGCCCGGCGGCCGCGCGCTTTTTTGTTTTAACGAACTCGACCGAGTCATGGACGGCAGCGTGCGCCGGAATCCGCTCGAGATAGCGCAACTGAAAAATCGCGGTGCGGAGCGCGATCCGCACCGGTAAATCGAGCTCGCTGGCTCTTTTCCCTGCGCAGAGGAAGATCAGCCAGTCTAATTGCGCCTGGAAACGTAGGCATCCGAACACAATTTGCGATGCCAAGCCGGAGTCGCGACTATCCAGGGCGGCGGTCTTTTCGCGCAGAGAATCCGAGGCGTAGCGCCCGGCCGAAACCTCCTCCAATATCTGAAAAGCGACAGATCTCGATGGCGAAATGGGCCGCATCCAATTGCCAGTCACAAGCATCTGACAAGTGTTCTAGTCTTTGTGCGACAACGGATTAAACCGGATTTTGCTGTTTACCTGGTTGCGCGCCCTATGCTAGCATGCTAATAGCCTCCGGGGTGCGAAGCCTCGCGGGGTGCGCCTCGTACTTCCCTCACGGAGCTAACAAAACTTATTACATGAGCTTTACCGTATTTCTCGGAAATCTCCCTGTTTGGGTGACTGCCGACGATATCAAGTCGTGGCTGTCCACCGAAAACCTGGTCGCTGACGCGGTCAAGGTTATCCGCAATCCCGAAACCCAGGAATCGAAGGGTTTCGCCTTCATCGAATCGCCGAACCAAGAAGAAATGAACTCGATCATCCGGCGGTTTGATCGCGCTCCTCTAGAAGACCGGCTCCTCCGTGCCAATCCTGCGCAGCCGCCCAAGTCCGGCAAAGCAGCAGGAAAAAACGCATCACCCGCAGATCGTCAAAAGCGTCCCGCAGCTTCCGGTACGACCGGCAACACTGCTGCTCAACAGCGGAAAGCGCCGAACGGCCGTCGCCCGAACCAAGGCCCTGCACGCCAGAGCGCGTTCGCCGAGGAACTGGCCAAGGCACTCTAGGCACCTTCAGTTTGTTGTCCCTGTTTCGCGAACTTAGCGAAAGCATCCTCCTGGACTTCGGGTACTGAGTCAGAGTTCCGCAACTCAGCGCTCCCGGCCTATTCATTCCTTCCTCTCGCACTACTCCCATTCGAAGTGATATACTGCGCTGCATTGTCCGCGGGATGGTGTTGCGCACTCAGTTTCGTGCCTGCCGCGGCGCGTCGTTCACGCACGCGCGTATCCTGTCGCGCCGCCGGGTACTCTCGAGATGCATTGCATTCGCCTGCTACCCGCTAAGAATGTGTAAGTCGTGAACAGATCTAACTGGGAAGTCTCGTTTCTTCGACTCTGTTTTCTCGCCCTGCTCGCCGCGCTATCCATTTTTTTGAGACCGTTTGGTCTGCCCTGGTGGGGGTGTATGCTCGTCGGGATTGCAACTGCTGCAATCGCTACGGTTGCCGCTGCGCGTCTTCGCGGCGCGGGTCTGCACCGCCTGCTAGGAGGAAGCATAGGGACTGCGGCGGGCGCTCTGCTCGGCCTCCTTTTTGCTTATGTGCTAAGCCTCAGTGTCGTCCTCAACGGGCCGACGTTGCAGTTTTTCCGTACCGCAATTCCTTTCTTGACGGCATATATAGGACTCCTGGTCGGAGTCGCCAAATCAGACTTGATTGATTTGGGTTTTCTCGGTGTTGCCGCTGAGCGTGCCGGTTCGGTTTCGGCTAAGCTGCTTGACACCAGCGTTCTCATTGACGGCCGCATCGCAGATATCGCCGAATCCGGCTTTCTGGAAGGAAAGCTCCTGATTCCCCAGTTCGTGCTGAATGAGCTGCAATTTGTAGCCGATTCGGCGGATTCGGCGAAACGTAACCGTGGCCGGCGTGGCCTGGATGTCGTCCAGCGTCTGCAGAAAATGCCCGGACTCGATCTTTCCGTCACCACGCAGGAGTTTCCGAACGTTCGCGAAGTAGACCTGAAGTTGATCGAAGCTGGTAAGCTGCTGGGCGCGAAAATCGTCACCAATGACTTCAATCTGAATAAGCTGGCTCAGGTGCAAGGCGTCTCCGTCCTGAACATTAACGAGCTGGCGAACTC
>JAFAMM010000469.1 GCA_019233375.1 Acidobacteriaceae bacterium | reverse complement strand
ACGACGGCCACACCATAAATCGCAAAAGCCATGCCGCGCTGCCGTGGCGGAAACGTATCGGCAAGAATGGCCTGCTCGCTTGGCTGAAGACCGCCTCCACCCACGCCCTGCAGGACGCGGAAGAACACTAGCAACCCTAGTGAGGGCGCTATACCGCAAAGGAAGGAACTAAGGGTGAAGAGCGCTACGCATACCATGTAGAAGCGCTTGCGCCCGAGAAGCAGCGAAAGCCAGCCGCTCAAGGGAAGAATGATGGCGTTCGAGACCAGGTAGGAGGTCAGAACCCAGGTCGCTTCGTCCTCGCTGGACGACAACCCGCCCGCGATGTGCGGCAATGCGACGTTCGCAATGCTGGTGTCGAGCACCTCCATGAAGCTCGCCAAGGTAACTGTGAGGGCAATCAGCCAGGGATTGAAACGCGGGCGCCAAACCGCCTCCCCTGTTGCCGGCCACAGCGCATCCGAACGGGACGGCGCTTGAGTTTCTTCCTCGGCTGCAGGCATAAACGTAGTATGTATTACTCGCAGCGAAGTTGAAGCTTAATATGCGTTATTCGTACCGGAATTCAGCAGAATTGTGGGCTCGACTGACATGCCCGGCCGCAGCGAATGATCGCGGTTTTCGCCCGGCTCTAAAATAATCTTTACCGGAATACGCTGCACTACTTTTACGTAATTGCCAGTGGCATTTTCAGGTGGCAGGAGGCTGAATCTCGCGCCCGAAGCCGCCGCAATGCTGTCAACGTGCCCGCGGTATTTGCGGCCGCCGTATGTGTCGACGGAAATTTCGACCCTTTGCCCGACCCGTACGTTCTTCAGCTGGGTTTCCTTGTAATTGGCCGTGACCCAGATATTATCGAGCGGCACGAGCGCCATGATTTGCTGCCCAGGAGTGACCTGCATTCCGGGCTCCGCCGTTTTGCGGCTTACGACACCATCGACCGGTGCGCGAATGATGGTGTACCCCACATTGAGCTTGGCCTGATTGAGATCGGCCTCGCGCTGCTGGACCTGCGCCTGCGCCTGTTTGAAGCGTGCTTCGGTGACCGCCTGCTGGCGAGGGCGGATGTCTACGCTCAACCGCCTTTGAACCAGAGCCGTTTGCAGTTGTGCCTTACTCTGATTCAACTCCGCAACAGCCTGATCCAGACTGTGCTGCGATGCCGTGATTTCGGCCTTCGCCGAATCTACCTGCGCCTGGTTGGCTGCCGCGGCGGCTACCGCCGCATCGAAATCCTGCCGTGAGATCTCATCTTTCGAAACGAGGTCCTGGTAACGCGTGAGATCCTTCTGCGCCTTCGCGTAATTTGCCTCGGCCTGGGCGAGCGCAGCTTGACTCACACCTAAGCGCGCTCGCGCGGTATCGACCGCCTGTTGCGCCGAGGAGACCGCCGCTTCATAACTGTTCACCTGCGTGGTCGACGTGTTGATCTGGCTGCCCGTGTTGATATTCGTGATTGGAACGTTTACCTGCGACTCGATTGTGTTTGCCTGTGCGGTCGCCAGCGCCGCTTCAGCTTCTGCGAGAGCCACTTTGTAATCCGCCGGATCGAGCAGAACCAATTGCTGACCGGCGCGGACGGTCTCATTATCGTTCACCAGAACTTCAATCACGGTGCCGTTGATCCTGGGGCTGATAGGAACAATATGCCCGTCCACCTGAGCATCATCCGTTGATTCGCGAGAAGAATAGTAAGCCCACACGGGGATAGCCGCAATGATTCCGACTACGACTAGCGCGAGAACGATGAACCGTACCATCCGCTTGCGCTTGGGGCTGGCGCGCAGCCTCTGCCGTCTCGAGTCCGTATCTGACCGCTGTTGATCCGGGCCTCTCTGCTGATCCTGAATCTGAGTTTGCGGCCCTCTGCCGGACGGGTTCGCGGCTTGCCGGCTGTGCTCTGATTGATCGTCTGCCATCTCGTTGCCTTCCTAACGCAAAGTCGAAATATCCCCTGGGGTTTCCTCCGGATACTGCTCCGCGGAGGCGAATAAACTCGCGCGAGTTTTGCGGAAAAGGCGAATGAGCGACTCCTTCTCGCCTTCGGAGAGATCCCGCAGCAGTTGCTTCAAGAATCGGTAATAGACCGGCATGAATTGATCTAACAGCGCCTCGGCTTTTTTCGTGATACGCGCGTAGCGTGCCCGCCGATCTTCGGGATCGACGATCCTCTTGACATACCCCTTCTCTTCCAGATGATCCATCAGGCCCGTAATGTTCGCCCGACTCACCAGTAGAAGTTCACCCAGGTCGTGAAGTTGCATCCCTTCCGCGGGCCCGTGGCGGAGGAGCATCAGAATGTTCAACGTAGATCGCGAGAGCCGGTGCTCGGCGAGGAGCCGGTTCAAAATCTGGCTCAGGACGTCATGAGTATACAAAAAGCTGATTGTTACTTCCGCTGAGAGCAGATCGAAGCCTGCATACTGCGGCCCGCACTCTCTTACACGCTGCGCATAGTAGTTGCCGCGCCGGTCCTCAGTCACAATCGTTCGATTCGACAAAAATAGTAAAGTTCCTAATTATTTCGCGTCTATGCTATTGATCAGAAAGATGAAGTAATACCGAAAGCGCGCCCGCCGCATATACGGCCGATGAGGAGAAGCACAGTTATGCGTAAGACACTCTTGATTGCAGCGTTATTTCTATCAGGCTGCGTTCTCGGCCGAGCAGCAGAACTTCAGGGCGTCGTCGTTGACTGGAACTGCGTTAAGCCGATGGTGAAGGATGGTCGCGAAAAGACGCTGAGAAATAATCGTAACTGCTCCCTCATGCATAACTATCGCCGCAGCGCATACGGCATCATTACGGTGGATAAGAAGTTTTACCGACTCGACGATCAGAATAACGATCACGTGCTGCAGTTGCTTCAAGGCACGCCGGACAAGGACGACCTGAAAGTCATTGTCACTGGCGATATCGCGGGCGATGCCATCAAAGTGGCCACTATGTCGCTGTTGTAGCCATCCGTCGCGTCATGCGACCGGATCCCCGTGAATCTCCACCGTTTCCGGGTCTTCCGTAATGCAGGGTTCCGGCAGTCTGCCGGTCCAGTTGGCCCATCCCCAGAAGATTGCCGTAGAGGAACTGAGCACACCGGAAGCAGCGCCGATAGCGCGAACGGTCACGTATTGCGAAGCCGTTCCCGCAGCGAACATCGACAACATCATTGTCGACCAGTTCATGGTTTCGATGGTCGCGAACACGCGTCCGCGGAACCGATCTTCCACGTGCTTGAGAAGGTTTGACCAGTTCAAGACAGAGCTGACGGCCACGCTTGCGCGGGAGATACCCATGAACAGCAAAGCAAGCGGCCAGGTCGGCATCTGGCTGAAGACAATATATGCTCCGCCATGCAGAAGATAGCAAAAGAAGACGATTTTCTTGTACGCCTCGAAGCCGACTCTCTTGCCCAGCCGATTACCAACGAATCCGCCGATGAGCAGGCCCACGCCGGCGATTCCCCACAACTGCCCCAATCCTTCGGGGCCGCGTTTGAAAACCATTTCGCTGAAAAGCGTAAACAGAACCTGCGCCGCACCGCCGCCGCTTGCCCAGCCGACACCGATCAGCGCTATGCCGAGAATCAGCGGAGAACCAACCATATAGCCGAGCCCTTCGCGATACTCATGCCACGGCCGCGCCACCTGCGTCTCGTTGAGGCCGTGCCGCTCTGCGCGGAAGTGGCCCGCGATAGACCGCAGGTTCGCAATGCAATACGCGGAGAAAAAGAAGGATAGCGAGTTGAAAACGAATGCGAGCTGATACCCGAATCGGGCAACTGCCGTTCCGCCGAAGAACGCGCCGGCGGCGAGCGTGATCCAGCCGGTGGTTTGCGTCAGCGAGTTGGCCGTATGCAGTTCCTCCTCGGTCGCAATCGACGGCAGAATGGCGGATCGTCCGCTCGTGAAAAACGGTGACGCGATCATCAGCAGCGCGCTCAACAGGTAAAGAAGCCAGGTTTGCTGATACCCGATCGCGACAATAAACCCAAGCGCGATCACACCCCGGACCAAGTCACTGGCGATCATGATGCGCCGCCGGTCAAAACGATCAAGCAGAATGCCGGCGAGCGGTCCCGCGAGGACCGCCGGAATTGCTCTGGAGAGCATCAGCGCGGCAATGACGGCGCCGCTGTGAGTTTCCTGAAGCGCAAGACTCAGCACCGCAACGTTGTTGAAGTGATCTCCGGCCTCGCTGACGATTTGTCCCGCCCAGGTAAAACGATAATTACGGTTGCGCGCGAGCAGCCGTGTGAAGTCCGACATCTACGGGGACTGCCGAAGTATCTGAGCGAGCGTGATCACCTGTCCCAGATGACGCTGGGTATGCTCGGCCAAATGCACCAGAAGTCCCAAAACGGTGGTGGGTAGACGACGCCGGCCCACCATGCGGGGTTCGAACATAGTGGCGGGATCCAAACGACACAGAACCGCCTGCGAGGCATCGAGCGCCCTGCTTACTTCTTCAAGCAGCCGCGGCACATCCTGATCGGCATCATGCTCGTGCCGCAGGGACTCTAGTTGCGTTTCACTTAATGGCGCCCCCGACAAGTACGTGCTCAGCCGGTCTACACTGCCGGCCATGTGCTTCAAATGAAAGCCGATCGAACTGCCGCTTCCCGTGCACCGCCAAATCTGCTCGACGGTCAAACCGGCCAGGTGCTTTGCCAGGTCCTCACGCACCTGCGCAAAGCTGAAAAACACAGGCATTACGAACGGCGGGACTCCTGGAATAGGACCGCGTAGCCAGGGCTCTGGAACTTCAGCCACGTTTGTCGCTCTCTGTTGGCCCAAGATCAACGCATGTTGCCTGTGTGTCCAAGCGAGTAACGTCCGGGCTGCGGCCAAACGCAAAGACCATGGGGACTCCTCCCGACTTTGATGCGCGCCCGCAATTTGCCGGTCGCCGTATCGATGGCGTACACCTCATCGTTGTAACGGCCTGAAAGCCACAGCGTCTTACCGTCAATCGACACGCCGCCCATATCCGGGCTGCTGTACCCCGGAAGCACCCATTTCGCCGCCACCCCGCGCGTGGCGAGGTCGATCAGCGAAATAGACCCCTCACTCCGGCCGGTGTCGTCGCCGCGATTCGACACATACATGTACTTTGCGTCGCGGCTGAAGTATTCGCCGTGCGCGCCGCGTCCGGTCTTTATGAATTCAATCTGCCGGAATCCGTTGCCGTCGATGACGTGCACTCCATCGGCATGCATATCGGCGATGTAGAAAACCTTGCCGTCAGGCGAGATGCGGCAGTCCTGCGGCATGCCCGCGGGCTGCAGTGGAATCTGCCCAAGTACTTTCTGGCTTTCGATGTCCACCTTCAGGATGTCGTCCGAAAACTCGCAAGTTGCAATCATGTAGCGGCCGTCCGGTGAGAAATCCGCATGGTTCACGCCTTTGCAATTGACCGGCACTCGTTTCACCACATTCATGGTTTGCGCATCGCGGAAATCAAGCCGTTTCTCTCGCTCTGCCATCACAATGGCGTATCTGCCATCCGGTGTGTAGTACATGTTGTACGGATCATCGACATGAATGGTCTCGCCCTGCTTGCCGGTGGCCGGGTCGATGAGTGTCAACTGATCGCCGAGATCCTGCGCGACCCACAGTTTCCTCAGATCGAAGGAGGGCACAACATGCTGCGGCTCGAGCAGTCCCTTGGAATGCTTCGGCAGCGCGAAGTGGCCGACGATTTTGAACGTGTCGGGATCGATGATGTCGACGCTGTCGCTCTTCGAATTCGGAACGTAGATGCGATGCGGGTCTTGCGCCACGACGGGCGAGAGCATTCCGGTGCCCGCTGCCGCGTACACGTTATTGGCATTGAGCAGCGGGGGCATGCCGGGCAAAGCCTGACGGCCCTCGGGGGCGGCCGCCGAATAGAGCAGCCCGATATGTTGATGATGCGAAGCAGACAACCGGAGCCCGGCGGCCGACAGGACACACAGACCTGCGACCGCAGCAAACCTCATGGGAAAACGCATAGCTTAATCAAGTAGAGTAGCGCGGCGAAATTACATTCCCGCTTGGACACTTTCTCCAGTACAATTCTAAGTAGAAATGTTGCGGAGTAGCGAGAGCGAAACAGAAATTTTGCTTGGCAACAAGCAACTGCTTGCGATCTTCTTCGTGGTTGCGATACTGCTGGGCATCGCGTTCACCAGCGGCTACATGATTGGGCGAAATGGCTCGAAGAAAGCACCGCAGACGGCCGTTGCGGACGCCACACCGGCTGCCGCTCCGGCCGGCTCGAGCACTTCGGGCGGCGAGACACACGCGGTGTCGCCCTCGGACTCAAGCTTTAACGATGCATCCAATTCGTCTCAAACCGCTTCCGACGCCGCCGCTCCCGAAGAACCACCCCTCGGCACGCCGAAGAAGAAAACCGCGGCGGCCATCGAGACCGCCGGAAAACCCGCAACCGCCCCGGACGTCATCGCTCAGGACTTTGTACCCGGCAGCGGACAGGAGTTTCTGCAGGTGGCAGCGGTTGCAAAACCGGATGCGAACGAGGTCGCGGACGTTCTTCGCAAAAAAGGCTTTCCTGCCCATGCCGTGCCTGCGCCTCACAATCCCAATCTGTACCGCGTGCTTGTCGGCCCGATCCGCGACGCCGGCGATCTGGCAAGCACTCGCGATCTGCTGCGCAAGACAGGTTTTCGCGAAGTCATCGTCCAGCGCTATCGCTAACGGAGCGTCCTGACGATGAAATTCCAAATGTGGAGCCGGACGTGAGTGCGCGCGCGGGGCTTTAGCCCGGCTCACAGTTTCGCGGGCCGTAAGTGAAAGGCCTCACTCATATCCGGCGTTCACGCAGTCCAGAAAATAAAAACCCGAGCCGGAAATGCAGTGGTCGTGACTGGACCCCGCAAGTCGGGCTCGGTTTTTACAAATGCGGACTGTCTGAACGCAATACCGGTTTTAGGAGCGGCGTAACCAAGGCCGTAGCCTCGTAATCACCCCGGTCGCAGCGAGCCCCAGGCCGATCAAGCTCCATGTCGCCGGTTCCGGTATCGGGTCAGGGTCGGCCGTGTTGTACAAAAGACTGTCGAATTCGAACCCGCCCCAGGCGCGTTGATCGAAGCTAGCGGACGTGAACCCGGCACCGCCCTTGTCGTAAATGTTCACATACACAAACAGTTCTTTCTTGTCTTGCCCGTTGTTCGGATTGCCGCAATACGGATTCTTGCCGCCCGCACACGGCCCGAGGGCATCGATCAGGGTCTGATCGTTCATGCTCACAACAGCTTGCTTGCCGCTGTACAGCGTGAAGTAATTACCCGGATCGGCGGCTGACCACCAGAAACCGAGATAGGAAACCGGCGTTTTGAACGTTAACGTGGCATGCCAGATGTCCGCCGTTCCGGTCGGGCTTCCGACAACGCCATAGATGCCGGCATCCGCACCGCCGTATTGGCTGGCAGCGTGCACGTACAGCTTGTCAAACGTAGCGTTTCCATCGGAGCTAAGAAAAACGCTGGTTGCAGGAGTTTTCGTTGAAGCCGTGCCAATCGGCACGCCTTGGAAACCGGGAGCGGAATACTGAATGATCGTGGAACCGAAAGCCGCTGTTAAAAATAGCGAAAACAGAGCCGGTAATAAAAGAGCTCGTGACAGAGTGCCCCTCCAGACAGTGGGATCAACACCTATTTGACAACCAGCATAAGAAATTTCTGTAGCTAATTGAAAGGTCTTGCCTTAGCGATTAGTACTACAGCCGCAAATGTTAGTACCGATGGTATGAAATCGCGATCGGCAACCGGCCGGCCAATGCTATACGACTCAAGACACCAGCCCCCTACCAATGGACTGTCTTTCCTGGATCCAGTTTCCAAACTTTTGTGCCATCAGACGCCAATTCCCGCTCGAGAGCTTCCGGCGTGCCGGTCAGCACCGGGAAAGTTCCGTAGTGCATAGGGATTACCGTCTTTGCCTTCAGCAACCGGCTCGCGGCGGCAGCCTCGCGCGGGCCCATCGTGTAGTAATCACCAATTGGCAGGAAGGCCAGCTCAGGGTGGTACAGCTCCTCAATAAAGCTCATTTCCGAAAAGATGGAAGTATCGCCGGCAAAGTAGGCACGCCGTCCATCTTTGAACGTGAGCACGTAGCCGCCGGCTTCGCCGCCGTAGACCAGCTGATTTCCGTCCTTTATCGCATTGCTATGCAGGGCGTGAGTCAGCGTAAGCTGGACGAAGCCCAGATCCACGGTCCCGCCCTTGTTCATGCCGATTGTGTTTTGAACGCCTTTATGCTCCAGCCAGAACGCCGTTTCAAAGATGGCAACCACCTTAGGGTGAAATCTCCCGGCCAATGGAACGACATCATTCATGTGATCCGAATGACCGTGTGAAATGGCAATCGCGTCCAGCTTAGAGAGGTTGTGATCCTTCGGGTATTTGGGATTGCCGTCGAGCCACGGATCGAGCAGCAACACCTCGCCGGAGTCAAAGCGCAGCTCGAATGCGGCATGGCCAAGCCATGTGATCTGTGTCATTGTCCCGAGTTAGATGCCGTCACCGGGTGCGCCGGTACATCAAGACCGTCGCCGATTTTGACCAGCGGCGGAATCGAAATCGGCATTTTACCCGAGATCGGGATCTCGCCGAGAATCGCGCGCGCGGCAGCAGCCTCTGAGGTGGTCATGGAACTGAACGTCGCCGCATAAGCCGCTACGTCGGGGAAGTCGCGTAGCAGATAAGGATTCCCCAGAGAAACCAGCGCGACCGGCGCGGGTCCGTGTTGAAGCAGTTCCATAAAGCGGTTCAGCGCGCCTGCGAGCGCCACATTCCCTCTTCCGGCCGCAACGGTCACAAACGCAGCCGCGTAGATTCGGCGGCAATGCGTTGTCTGCCCGGCGATCGCCGTCACCAGATCATCAGGCATGCCGGCGTGTACGACATACAGCGGGAGATTCGGGATATGCCGCTTGAGCTCTCGTGCAAGCGTTTCGCCGTGCGTCGAGAAATCGTCCTCGCTCAGCACAGCAAGGCATGCCCCCTCGGCCGAAGGCATCGGAAACAGATGCTGGTCATCCTTCACCAGAGTGAACGAATGGTTCGCCACTGTTTGCGCGAGATCCTCAAATTTCCGCTCCTGCAAAGCGTCTGAAATCTTGTCGAGATCTGTGAAACGGGTCCGGTAGAGTCCGGCGCGCTGCTTGCCCGCGAGCAGTCGCGAAACACTGGCATCGATGCGCTGCCGTGAGATGCGGCCGTGTTCCACCGCGGCCACCAGGGCATTGATGCATGCTTCCGGGTCGGTCGGCATCAGCAGCGCATCCGCGCCCGCTTCAACCGAACGAACCGCTGCTTCGCCCGGCGAGTACAGACCCGCTACTCCCTGCATCTCCAACGCATCGGTCACAATGATCCCCTTGAACCCGAGATCGTCGCGCAGAACGCCGGTCAAGATAGAGTGCGAGAGAGTTGCCGGGATATTCTCCGGCTCGAGCGCGGGAACGGCCAGGTGCGCCGTCATGACGGCATCGACGCCGCGTTTGATCGCCGCGCGGAACGGTACCAGCTCAACCGCCTCCATTCTTTCCTTCGCCGCGGTCACGGTAGCGAGCTGTAGATGGCTGTCCTGCGCGGTATCACCATGCCCAGGGAAGTGCTTGGCTGTAACCAGAACGTAATCCGCCGGATTCTGATGCGCGCCCTCGATGAACGCTGATACGGCGTCGGCCACCGCCTGAGGATCCTCACCGAAGGAACGGACATTAATGATGGGGTTATCGGGATTGTTGTTAACATCGGCGTCGGGCGCAAATACCCAGTTCAGACCAACGCTGCGCGCCTCCTGCGCCGTGGCGGCGCCGAGTTCCCGGATTGCCGCGATATCGTGAGCGGCGCCAAAGGCCATCATGAATGGAAAGCGTGGGCTTTCTGCCACGCGCTGCGAGGCGCCGCGTTCCAGATCGGCAGCTACCAACAGCGGCGTGCGCGCCTGTCCCTGCATGTGATTGATGAAGGCGGCCATTTCGAATGGAGGCGCCTGAATGACATTCCCGTTCCGGATGCGGCCCGCAACGATGAAACCGCCTACATGCAGATCGCGAATCCAATGCACGAAGCGGCGGTACTCCGCGTCGTCGGCGGGCGGGTAGTCTCCGTATCCGCGAACAATAATAAGTTGGGCAACTCGATCCCGGAGCGTAAGACCGCGCAGCAGCGGCGATGCCGGTGTGCTTTCTGCCTTCGAGGAAACGGATGCGGTCGCGGTGACTGCGCCGGCCACGGAACAGAACGTGAGGGCCAGCCACACAGCCGCAAGTATCTGCAGAGAGAAGCAAATGCGCCGCAACATGCCCTCACTATAGAGCACTCGAGCGTAATAGTTAGCCGTTGTCCAAGCGTGCTAGCGGTCGGAGCCGCTGGCCTGTCCACGCGCCAGACCTCGCACCGCAGTATGAGAGCCGGCGGGCTTCCGTGGCGGCGCGAGCAGGCGCTTGGACTGCCGTACAAGGCTGGCGATCTCATTCGCGCTCTTCTGAATGACAATGTCCGCGCCAGTACTCTCCGGGCGCAGCCCGAGAGTATCGGCAAAACCGGTAAGCAAAATGATCGGCCGTTTGAAATTGCGCTGGCGCAAATGGGCAATCAGCTCGAGACCGTCCATTGGCGTCATTTTGTAATCAGTAATAACGAGATCGAAGTCTTCCTTCTCGGCAAGCTCAAGAGCGTCAGAGCCACAACCGGCTGAAACGACCTGATAACCCAGTTCTTCGAGTACCGCTCGCCGTGCCATCACGCCGTCACGGTTGTCATCGACAAGAAGAATCACCGCTTTGCTTGGGGCACGATCATGCGAAACAGACCTCATGCGAGACCCTGCGAAGGTAGCAGACGCGGCGCGAGTCTGTCAACGGATCTGTAACGAACTCAAAACGCGCAACATTGAGTGCTTGACGGCCCGCAAACAGTCCACGTTGCAGAAGGTGCGCTAATCGACTTCGTGTGGCGCCTTATATCCCGCTTTCGCGACAACCTGGTATTTGATGTTCTTTCCCTTCTCATTCGTCACGCGGAACGGCTCGTTGGTTTCTGGATTCACAAGCTGCACTTTGATGTGCCGGAACTTGCCGTCCTTGGCAGTGTTGGTCGGATGATAGGCGATCGTGTACTGGTCGCGCAGCGCCTGCTCGATCTGCGCAAATACAGCCGGATACTCGCCGACAAATCGCGGAAAGAATGACATGCCGCCGGTTTCTTTTGCAAACGTGCGCATCTCATTGTCTGCTTGCAGGAATGTCAAGTCCGCAGGACCAGACATCCCATTCGCTTCCGCCATCATCCGCGAAATCTGCAGCACGCTGATGGTGTAAATCGGAACTCCGGACTCCTGCAGTGACTTCCGCGCCTGATCAAAAGTAATTTTGCTGAAGGTATCCAGCCCGGTTCCGATCAGTACGATCGCCTTGCGGCCTTCGATGCCCGACATGCGGTCGGCCATATCCGTGAGCGCGTCGAACACATTCGATTCACTGAAACCCGGAATTCGCAGCCGCGACATCGCCTCCTCGGCCCTGCGTTTATCCGGAGAGAAATCGGAAAGAATCGTCGTGTGCATGTCGTACTCGACGACCGCAACATTGTCGTCCGGCTTCAAGGTGCTGAGGAAACCGTAAGCCGCCTGCAGCGTCTCGTACCATCCTCGCGTCCAGAACTGCTGGAACCGGCCGCTAAACTCGATCACCATGCAGATGGTCATGGGTGCTTCGCTCTGCCCGAACTGCGAAATCTGCTGCGGCACACCGTCTTCCAGCACGCGAAAGGCGCTCTGCGGGATGCGTGAGATGAAATGGTTCTTGTCGTCCAGAACGGCGACATCCACCGTTACTGTGGTGGCATTTTCCCGGAACGTTGGCGTATCTGCGGGAATATCCTTCGGTTTCTTGAATTCCGTCGGGATCGGCGGTTCTTCGGAAGAGGAAGGAGCGTTGGCATCCGCCGCCGGCTTCTTCGGTTTAGCCACCGAGTCACTGCTCTGTGATTGAGGGCTCTCCTGAGCAAACAGATGCGCCGGGATGAGGCCCGAAACGCCGAGGCAAATTGCCGCGGCACCAGCGAGCACAAGGGGATACTTCATAGGTCTAGACCTTCGATACTGCTAGCTTACTGCGTTCTCAATGAATTCTACGGTTCCGCTGTGAGCCCTGTTTCCGAAGATAGACCTCGAATTTTCTTTTCGCGCGCTGCATCTTCCAGTTCCGGTACGCTGTCTCAAGCGGTTGGCGCGCATTCACGTGCAACCGCCTGCCGCGTAGAATCAGATAGCCGGCTACCAGACCGCCGAGGTGCGCCATCACAGCGATGCCGGTGCCCGGCGCGCCGGCCACGGCCATATAACTCTGCAGAAACACGATGCCCCCGATGATCATCACAAAGTACTTCGACTTCATCGGGATTAGGAACCCGAAAAGTACTGTTTGATCAGGAAACACCACAGCGTAGGCGACCAGCACGCCATAAACAGCGCCGGACGACCCAACCGTGGACGCGTTCACTCCGCCGAACATATAGGCCGCGGCAACAACCGTCAGACCGGCACAGATACCACAAAGAAAGTAGAAGCGCAAAAAGCGGGCGGTGCCCCAGGTACGCTCGAGCTCGATGCCGAAGAGCCATAGCGCCAGCATGTTCCAGAGCAAATGCCCGATTCCGGCATGCAGAAACATGTAGGTGACGAGCTGCCAGATGGCAAAGCTGTGCACGACCTGCGAGGGAACGAGTGCGAAGCTGCGCAGAAATACGTCAACGCTACTGGCGCGGAGAATAAAGTCGAGAACGGAGATCGCGACGTTCGCAATCAGTAACCATCTGAGACCGACGGGGAAGCGGTTCGAAGGAATGTATCGACTCACGTACGAGCGCGAACTGAAGGGCATCGACTGCGGAATTCCTCAAATTGAGAATACCAGAAACAGCCTTTTTTCCGTCTCAAAACGGAACGTTCACGACAATGAAATGTGTAAGTGTTTAGCGTGCGGCCAAGTCACCCGGTCGGGTGTGCCGCCGAAGTATGCTGGCCGCGATATTCAGCAGGATAGCGATGCCGAACCAAATTAACCAATTTGATAATGGCCCCGTGCTGAATGGGAATGTTGTCGTCCAGTTGAGGTTCGCGGCAAGACTCCAGATAGCAAGAGCGTACGCGGAGAAAACGGCGGGCGCCATCAGCGCTGACACCAAAGTCCCAAATTCCTGCGCCGTATCAACCGCCCAGAAGCCTATCCGTTCGAAAACAGTACTGCTGGCCTGCATCAACCCGGCAATCCGGGTCACTTGGGGGCGTACGGCAACAGCTGACATTCGCGTTTCTGGCATTCTCTTGAGCCCTTCTCCTTCTTTCCGATGCACGTAGATGACCGAAAGTTTCCCTCACGGGGAACAAACGATTTATCGGCAGAACAAGCGACAACTTTTATGGAAGCTGGTAAAAATCGTACACTTCATCTCCTGAATTGTGCATGCGGGCGTAATGATGGTTCAGAAAACGCTTATAGCTCGATTCGAAATTACTCCACTAGCACATCCAAATCTATGGCTGCAGCGTAACGCTTGAGCCAGCCATGCATAGAAAAAAAGAGCAGCGGCTGCAGCCAGCCAAACCTGCCGGTGGGAAAACAGCCCGCTCGCTGCTAAAAATTTGGCCGTGGGATGAAGCTCGGCTGCAAGTGCCCACGAGGTAACGGCGCTGACGGCCAACGCGGCCCGCGCCAGCAGTGACGCCACGGCCAGCGCCGCACTGTGCAACGCAGGCGCGCTGCTTGACACACGTTTACACCTGTAAATCCGGACTACCGCGGAGCGACCGTCTCTGAGGCTAACGGTTGAACTGCCGGATGCCATCACGTGCTCGCATATACTTTCTGCGAAGGATGTAAGCCGAATAATTGGGATTCAAAAAATGAAAAAAATTAAAACAGCAATCGTAGGCACCGGTTTCATGGGCAAGGTGCATGCCGAGAATGTGCGCCGCTTAGGGAATGTCGAGATAGCCGCGGTGGTTGGCAGCCGTCCCGAAACAGCACAGAAATTCGCCGATTCTATGAGCGTGCCGCGCGCAACCGCCAACCTGCAGGAGGTGCTCGGCGACAAAGATATCGCCGCTGTTCACATCTGCACCCCCAACGTCGATCACTACCCCATGTCTCTGGCCGCCATAGAGGCCGGCAAGGCGGTGTTGTGCGAGAAACCCATGACCATGGACGTTGAGCAGGCGCGGAAGCTCGTCGCTGCGGCACGCTCCAAAAATGCGGTCAATTGCGTGCAGCACAATTTGCGCTACTATCCTGTGGTCCAACAGATCCGCCAAATGATTGCACACGGCGATTTGGGCGACATCCTGGTGGTTCAAGGGACGTATTCACAGGATTGGCTGCTGTATGACACGGATTGGAACTGGCGGCTCGACTCCAAGTTCAATGGAAAGCTGCGCGTCATGGGTGATATTGGTTCCCATTGGATGGATATGATCCAGCACCTGACAGCGCTCGACATTACCGCCGTATGCGCGGATTTAGCCACTTTCCACAAGTCACGCAAGCGCCCGCGCGGATCGGTCGAGACCTTCGCCGGGAAAAAG
>JAFAMM010000107.1 GCA_019233375.1 Acidobacteriaceae bacterium | reverse complement strand
CAAGGAAGAGCGAATCAGATCCGGAGCGCTCGCACCGCGGGCATCCGGACCATGGCAAAACGCGCACGTCTGCTGAAATTCTTTCTTCCCGGCCTGCGCGGAAGCAGTTAACTCGTGCTGAGTCTTGTCATCCGGATCTTGCGCCAGCAAAATCGCCGCTAACAGGATGAGGACAGACGTTCGAAAGAACTGCAATGCTAAACCGTCGTTTTTTCGCCCAGACTTCGCGCGCTCTTGTCCTCTTTGTCGTCGAGCCAGGCCACATTCGTACTGGAGTCACTAAATCGCTTCAGGCCAGCCTCGATGATGGCCGAATCCGGCACCTTATGAAGCGGCGTGTAGCGCGGGTGGTGCGCCTCTTTGTACGGATCATTGCGTGCGGCGTTGTAGCAGCAGATCATGGCCCATCGCGACCGTTCTGAACGATTCTGGTCTGAACGGTGCAACAAGTTCGAATGGAAAAACAGAACATCCCCCGGGTCCATCTCCACGTAGACCAGAGGCAGCCGTTTCTCCGCTTCGCGAACTCGTTCCAAATCCGCCCCGGCCTGATCCCCCGTGAGCACATGATCAATGCGCCCCATGCGATGCGACCCGCTCAAGACTTGCATGCAGCCGTTTTCACGCGTAGCCGGGTCGACAGCGATGAATGCGCTGGTTAAATCCGGAAACAAAACTCCGTTCTGATACCAATACCCGTAATCCTGGTGCCAGGCCCACGCGCCGCCCACCTTGGCGTCCTTCATGATCATCTTTGAATGGTAGTGATACACTTCGCCGTCGAGGATCGTTTCGGCGCTGTTCACTATGGTTTCACAGCGGGCAAACATTCCGTAGATGGTGTCGCCGGGATGATTCCACAGCGATAACCGGACAACGCCGCCCTCGCCATCGCCTCGCCCGAACGAATGCTGGTCCAGTTCGCGGTCTTCCTTCGCGGCGCGACGGAGCAGATCAATTTCCGCCGCATCGAACATACCGCGCGCCACCACAAAACCATTGCGGTCGTATTCGCTCAAAATGTCTTTTTTCAGCGGACCTGCTGCCATACGTCTTCTCCAATGTTCAATGAGAGCGCAAATTCAATTCACTCATGAGTGAGTCTGTCGATTCGTAGGCCTCGCGCACCCAATCGACGATCTTGTCCGGCTCGGGTGAATACTCGAGCTCGATGCTGATGGTGCCATCGAAGCCGGCATCCGCCAAAGCCTGTAGATATGGCGGAAAATTGACAACACCGCGGCCGGGCGGCAGATCGCCATGTTTTTTTCCGTCACAGTCGGAGAGATGAACATGAGCAATCCGGCCGCGCAATGCGGAGAGCTTTTGAGCGGGATCTTTGGCAAGAGCGAGATGGGACACATCGACGTTCGCCTTTACGTTCGGCTGTGCGACATCCTTGAGAAACTGATCCATCCTGTCGACGTTGTTCACGATCGACAGGTGGAAGGGCTCTAGCTCGACGGCGATTTCAAGCTGCAGATCCGCGGCATGCTTTCCCAACTCCCGGACACCCTCTACGGCCCAATTCCATTGATCCGCGGGCGCGATGACTTCCTGGTTCCACATATACTCGCCGACAACGAGTAGTAAATTCTTCCCGCGCAGGTCATAGGCGAGATCCAAATAGCGCTTTGCGCGGTCGATGTGAAATCGCCGGACGGGAGCATTGAAGTCCGCGATGCCCAACGCGCAGCAAACGGTAGAAATCACCGGAAGCTGGCAAGCGGCGCAGGTTTCACGGATGTCCCGCAACTCGCGCGGCGCAAGCTCCAGCGGATCAGCAAAAATGTCGATGGTATCGAATCCGATCTGCTTTGTCAGCTGAATGCCGCTCGCGGTGCCGATGCCGGTGCCTAGCCACGCCGAACTGATCAGGCCAAGCTTCATGGGCGCTGCTCTCCTCCGTTCCGCCGCAGTCGCGATCGTATCACAAAGTTTCCGTTGACATCATGAACGTTTAGTGCAAAGTTCATAGCGAGCCGTCATGACGATAGATCTTAATCTACATCACACTGCTCCTGCGCCGGTTCACCGGAATTTCGGAATTGGCGCGGTGGGAGCTGGTTTCATCATGCGCGATGTGCAGTTGAAAGCGTACATGGACGCCGGGTTCCACGTTGCCGCGATTACGTCGCGCACTCCGGAGATCGCACGCGAAGTCGCGGATCTTCGCGCGATTCCCAAAGTCTATGACAATTTGGCTCAATTGCTGCGCGACCCGGAGATCGAGATTCTTGACATCGCGGTTCCCCCTGACCAGCAGCTGGAAATCACTCGACAGGCCGTAGAGCACGGAGTTCATTTAAAAGGGATCCTGGCGCAGAAGCCTCTCGCCGTGAATTACAGGGAGGCCGAGAAGATTGTCGAGCTGTGCCGGTCGCGCGGATTGCCTTTGGCAGTCAACCAGAATATGCGTTACGACCAGTCGATTCGAGCGTTGAAGACAATCCTCACGCGAGGGTATCTTGGAACTCCCGTACTGGCGACGATCGAGATGCGCGCCGTGCCGCACTGGCAGGCGTGGCTGCGCGATTATCAGCGGCTGACGCTGCTGAACATGAGCGTTCACCACATCGATAGTTTCCGATACCTGTTCGGTAATCCCAGCTCGATCTTTGTCAGTGCGCGCACCGATCCGAGGACGCGGTTCCCGCACGAGGATGGGATCTGCCTGTACGTGCTGGAGTATGAAGACGGCCTGCGCGCTGCCGGCTGGGACGACGTCTGGACCGGTCCCCGAAGCCAGCAGGACGACCTCAGTCCGTATATCAAGTGGCGAGTGGAAGGAACCGAGGGTGTCGCGGAAGGTACGATTGGCTGGCCGAATTACCCGAATCGTTGCCCGAGTACATTAACGTTCACGACAACTGTGCAACCAGGCGTTTGGTTCACGCCGCGCTGGCCGGAGGTTTGGTTTCCGGATGCGTTCCAGGGCCCGATGTCGGAGCTGATGAACGCGATGGAGAAGCGCAGCGAACCAGAAACCAGCGGCGCCGATAATCTGCAAACCATGGCCGTGATCGAAGCGGCTTACCGCTCGCTGAAAGAACGGCGATCGATCGCGATCTCAGACATTTTGGAGCCCGCGGCGGCGACCCTGCGCGCTTAAGAGTATGCCCCGCCGGTCTTCCTCGCCGACGATGAAAGACATCGCCCGCCGCGCGAGAGTCTCGATTGGAACCGTCTCGCGCGTTTTGAATCGCCATCAGGACGTCGATGAGGCGCTGAAAACGCGTGTGGAGGCCGTTGCGCGAAAGGTCGGGTATCAATTCAGCGACAGGACGCGCAGTGCCGTCCATACCAAATCGCGCATCATCGGCCTGATTCACTGTAACGATTTCGCGCTGAGCGCGGCGCAATCGCTTCTGCTTTTGGGGATAGAGGAGCACTGCTCGAGCAGGGGCTATTATCTGCTGTTCGCGCGCCATAATCACGCGCCCGAAACATCCGTCGCGGAGCTGAAGATTCCGGCTATCGTGCAGACTCCCGGCCTGGCGGATTGCGTCATTCTGGCGGGAAGCATTGAGCGAAACCTGTTGGCTGCCTTCGACCGCTGCGGGCTGCGCTATGTCCTGCTGGCGAATGAGCTGGCCGATTCACCGCCGCGCAGCAAGCAGCGTGTGCTCGTGCAGTACGACGACGCGGGCGGCTGTTGCGAAGCGACCCGTTATCTCGCTCATCTCGGGCACAAGCACATTTGGTATCTCGGCGACGGCTCGCGCTCCTGGAACCGTAATCGCCTCAGCGGCTACTTGCGGGCTATGTCCGAACTCGCGCTCGAACCATACGTCCATACCATCGCACTGTCCGATGATGAATTCGAAAACGGCCAGGCAGGCGTGTCGTACGTCCTGGAGCAGCAATGGCCGCTCACGGCCGTGCTCGCGGCTTCCGAAGGCCTTGCCGCCGGGGCGCGCGAAGGGCTGCGCCAACATCGCCGCGAGGTGCCGCGCGACGTCAGCCTGATCGGTTTCGAGCACGGCTCAGGGCTCGCGCGCGGCTCTCATGTTACCAGCGTCTCAGTGGACATGATAGAAGTGGGGCGGCAGCTAGCGAATGCAGCCATTGCACAGATCGAGCAACCGGCGGGGGAAGCCCGAGACATAGTGGTTCCGGCGCTGCTGTTGAAACGCAGCACATGCCGTCCATTACGGCAGGAAGAGCATATGCTGCTCTGACCTGACAGTATTGCGGGTGCGGCTCATGAACTTTTCATGAACCTTTCTCTTGACAGTAAGCGTGGTTTCACGTAAGTATTACTTACATTCGGTTAGTCTTCTCGAAACCATGTTGTCTCGCTGTAAGAGTTGGTTGACATCGGTCGTCCTGTGTGCGTTGGCGACGCCGATGCTCGCAGCGGGTGTCACTTACGAGGGCAGCGCCGGGCCGGGTAAAGGCAAGCACATCGTTCTAGTAGCGGGCGATGATGCGGAATACCACTCGGAGGAGGCCCTTCCTGCGCTCGCGAAAATTCTCGCCGTGCGGCATGGTTTTGACTGTACTGTTCTGTTCTCGATCAATCCGGACGACGGCACGATCGATCCGCGCCAAAAGCGGAACATACCCGGACTGGAGATACTGAAGTCCGCCGACCTGCTCATTTTGTTTGTACGTTGGCGGGATCTGCCCGACTCCCAGATGAAGTACCTGGTCGACTACTTCGAATCAGGGCGGCCCATCATGGCAATTCGGACCGGAACGCATCCCTTCGAATTCAAAACCAGCAAAACATACGAGAAGTGGTCCTGGAACAGCACCGTTCCGGGCTGGGAAGGCGGCTTCGGACGAAAGGTGCTTGGTGAAACCTGGGTCGCGCACCATGGCGAGCATGGGCGGCAGAGCACGCGCGGAGTGTTCGCGCCCGGCACGGAGAACAACCCGATCTTACGCGGCATTCAGAATGGCGAGATCTGGGGGCCCACAGATACCTACGAAATCCGGTTACCGCTTCCCGCGACCTGCCGGGCGGTGGTGCTAGGAGAAGTTCTCTCGTGGGTGGGCCCGGACAGCACCGCCGTTCCGGGCAAAGTAAATGACCCAATGATGCCGATCGCCTGGACGAACACATTCACCACGGATTCCGGCAAGACGGCGCGCGTTTTCACGTCCACGATTGGTTCGGCCGATGACATCGAGAACGAAGCCGTGCGTCGATTGCTCGTGAACGCCACTTACTGGGCGGCCGGGCTGGAGCAGGCGATACCGGAAAAAGCAAACGTGGCCTTTATCGGGCAATACGACCCGCATTCATTTCTTTCGGAAGTCTATACCGCTGGCGTAAAGCCTTCCGACCTCGCGCTGAACAGCAAGGATCCGCAATGACGGTTAAGGAACTCGCGCAAAGCAGCCGCGGCATCAAGCGCGGCGAGCGGACATCCAGGAGAGTTGCTTCCTGTATTTCGGGCGCGCATCCGCGCCCTCTGGGCTAGCCAGGAGACCATATTCATGCGTTTAATCAAGAAAAGCCAAATTCTGTTCGCGGCCGCGCTCGCGGCCTTAAGCCTCGGAGCGCTAGGTAGCGCCCAGACTTTCTCCGCCTCGATTGCGGGGGTGATCAGTGACCCCTCGGGCGGGGTTGTCAGCAACGCGACGGTTCACCTGAAGAACATGTCGACGAATGACGTCCGTGACGCTAAGTCGGAAACCAACGGCTCTTATAAGTTCGATAACCTTCTGCCGGGCACTTATGAGATTCGGGTCGAAGCAGCCGGGTTTAAGACGTACGTGCAATCGAATATGATCCTCCGGGCGAGCACTGGGGCCACGGTGAACATCCCGCTTGAAGTCGGCGCGACACAGCAGCAGGTCGAAGTGAGCGGCGAAGCTATCCTGATCGATACACAGACGGCGAACAATTCCGTCACGCTCGATAGCCAGTTGGTGCAGTCACTCCCGAACAGCTATCGCAATCCTTTGAATTTCGTATTTGCGCTCGCCGGAACGACGGAGGCGCAGAGCGGTCTCACTTCCCGCTCCACGAGCTTTGATCAATACGGCAGCGCCTTCGGGCTCAATGGCGGCCGCAGCGGAAACGAACAGATTCTCATAGACGGCGCGCCTTCGACGGCGGTGGATTGGGGCGGCCTGCTGGTTGCTCCCGTCCAGGATTCCGTTCAGGAGCAGCAGATTTCACAGAACCAGTACGACGCGCAGTATGAACGCGCGGGCTCCGGCGTGGTCACGCTGATCACGCGCAGCGGCACCAATGCGTTTCACGGTGAAGCCTATGATTATCTGAGGAATTCAGCGCTGGACGCTAACACCTGGTCAAACGATCAGAGCGGGGCGCCCAAGAACCAATTGCATCGCAACCAGTTCGGCGGCAACATCGGCGGACCGATCTGGAAAAAAGCGAACCTGTTTTTCTTCGCCGCCTACGAAGGGCTGCGCCAGCCCGATACGGAGAGCAGCGGCTTCCTGACCGTCCCTACTGCCGCAGAACGCAACGGCGATTTTTCTCAGACTCTCCTCGCCGATGGCACCATGGACGTGATTTATAATCCATTCTCGACGAAACTTGTGACCGATGCCGCCGGGAACACGTATTACACGCGCACTCCATTTGCAGGCAACAGAATCCCATCGAACCTCTTCGACCCGGTGGGTCAAAAGATTCTCAACCTGTATCCGCTGCCGAATCGGCCGAGCCAGGGAGTAAATGACCTGAACAATTATTTCGCGCAAGGCAAAGGTCTCACCGCGAACGATAAGTTTGACTGGCGTGTGGATTGGGACCAGAGCTCAACAAATAGAGTTTTCGTGCGTATGTCAGACCGCGTTCGCCAGGACTACACGCCCGCATGCTTCTTCTGCAACGGCGCGGACAACAGCGCTACGAATGACGACTCCGGCTTCCAAGTCGTGGTGAACGACACTTTGACGCCAAGCCCGACCTGGGTGATCGATTCCTATATCGATTATGGACGCTGGTATGAGGCTCAAACCTCTATCGGCTACGGCGTTGCGGACGCGAGCGCTATTGGCCTCTCTCCAACCTTGTTCCAGGCGCCGCTCTTACCAGTCGTGAACGCGAACCTGTATGAAACACTTGGAAGCACTTATTCGAGTTACAACCGCTACGTGCGCACCAGCGATACGGCCATGGTGAACCTCACGAAGGAGTTCACGCGGCACACGCTGAAGTTCGGAGCAAACTACGATGTCGCGCTGATCAACAACATCCAGGAGAACCCCGGCTCTTTCAACTTTAGCCAGGCAAACACTTCCTGCGATGCGGGTCCGGCGGGTGGTCCGTGCGCGGCGCAATTGAACTCCATTCTGAGTGGTAACTCGATCGCTTCCATGCTGATGGGCGTCGGTAATGGATCGACGAGCATCGAGATGGATCCGGCGATGAGCCTGCACACCTATGGCGCGTACGTTCAAGACCAGTGGCGCGTCAACCAGAGACTCACGGTCACGGCCGGTTTGCGGTATGAGAATCAACGGCCGGCCACTGAGCGGTATAACCGGTTAACATACTTCAACGACAGCGTTGTGAACCCCATCAGTTCACAGCTTGCAAGCCCTGTCATGGGTGCATTCCAATACGCGGGCCAGAACGGAAATGGACGCTACGCCTGGGGACCGGATAACACCAACTTCGCTCCGCGCGCGGGACTCGCCTACAAAATTACTGAAAGGCTCGTGGCGCGGGCCGGAGCGGGCATCTTCTTCGAACCGGCGTCCGCGATGGTCAGCTTCGATCAACCGGGCGAGTTTCTGGGTTATTCATCGACGACAAACTGGATCGGGACCGCCAACAGCGAGGGCTACATCCCGTCGAACCTGGTGAGCAACCCGTTCCCGAACGGAATAGTGCAGCCGACGGGGAGCGCCCAAGGCGCGTTGACCTATGTCGGAAACGGCGCGAGCCAGATCTGGCCGGGAGGATCACATCCCATCGGCTATGCCGAGCAGTGGAGCTTTGACCTCCAATATCAGCTCGGCAGCCACTCGGTGGTGGAAGCCGGTTACACAGGGGTGCGCGGCCGCCGCCTAATGTACGGCAATCCGAATATCAACGCCGACCAGCTTCCGACGCAGGATCTTGCACTTGGGAGCCAGTTGAACAACATTGTCCCGAATCCGTTCTACGGAGTCATTACAGACCCCAACAGCGCGCTGAGCGGGCCGACAATCACTTACAACCAACTTTTGCGTCCGTATCCGGAATATACATATCTGGTTTGGACCCGCTCGCTACCGGGCGCCCGGTCCCAGTTCGATGCCTTGAACCTGAAATACAACCATGCCTTCAGTAACGGCCTGAGCCTGATTTCGACTTATCAATGGTCGAAAGCACTCGATAACGGATCGGAGGACTTTCTTGGTTGGGCGATTGGAAATATGTGGCGTGATTCGTACAACACGAAGCTCGATTACGGCATCAGCGCGCATGACGTTCCGCAGAGCTTTGCGACCGCCTTCGTCTATCAGCTCCCGTATGGAAGCGGCAGACACTGGGGCAGCAATGCTCCTCGAGCGGTGAACGCCATTCTTGGCGGTTGGGAACTGTCCGGCATCGTGAGGCTGGCAAGCGGCCTACCGCTGCTGCCGGTTCAATATTCTTCGAATCCGCTGAGCCAATACGGCTTCCCCGGTCCCGGCCTACCGGACGTGATCGGAAATCCCAAACCGGCGAACCAGAACCCGAACAACTGGATTAACGCATCGGCGTTTACCGCGCCGCCTGCGTTTACGTATGGAAATGAGCCGCAACACATGACGCAGCTCAGGGAAGCGCCCACGAAGAACCTGGATCTTTCGATCGCGAAAACCTTCGGGCCGGAGCGCTTCAAGGCTCAGTTGCGTGGCGAGTTCCTCAACGTATTCAACCATCCGATTTACGGTGGTGAATACTATGGCGGTTCCAGCAACATCGGCGTCTGTCTCGATTGCGGAAATCTCGGCATAGTGTATGGGACGCGCAACGATCCGCGCAACATCCAACTCAGTTTGAAGCTCATGTTTTGACGAACGCCTGCTAAAATTCCGGGTGGATGTTCAACGGCATCGAGCACTTCGCGATCGCCTCGGCAAATCCGCAACGTCTTGCTGAGTGGTACGCCGCAACCTTGGAATTTGAGATTACCTTTGAGTACGCAGGCAACTACTTCATTGAGGCGTCAAACGGCGGGTTGATCGAAATAATACCCGCCGAGGGCGAAGCCCCGCAGAGCGCCATGCGAACGCCTGGCATGCGTCATATCGCGATCTCGGTGGATGATTTTGATGCCGCCAGGCAGCAACTCGCAGCGCAAGGCGTACGGTTCGAGGGTGACCCGTATGTCAGTTCGGGCAACCGCCTCGTCTTTTTCCGGGACCCGGATGGCAACCTCATTCATCTGATCCAGCGGGAAAAGCCGCTTCCCACATCACGATCATCGGCGCGGTAGTTTCGTGCCGCCGCCAACTCCAACCGAAGCGCCCGGAGACGAGCAGGTTTCGATCATTGGTCGCATCTTCCGGGCCTTTCAATATCCCGATTTCCGGGTCATGTGGCTCGGCGCCTGCACCTCGAGCATAGGCACCTGGATGCAAATTCTGGCGCAAAGCTGGCTCGTGTACCGGCTTTCAAATTCATCCGTCTACCTCGGGCTCGACGCATTTTTCGGCCAGATACCGATTTTCCTGTTTTCTCTCTTTGGCGGTGTATTCGCCGACAGAAAGAGCCGCCGGCGTCTGCTGCTGATGTCGCAGGTCATTCAACTCACCTGCGCTTTTATCCTGGCGGCGTTAGTAGGGACCAATGTAGTCCGGGTCTGGCACATCTGGTGTCTCTCGTTCACGGTCGGAGTGGCGCAGTCGTTTGGCGGACCTGCCTATTCGGCACTCATTCCGACGCTCGTTGAGAAGAAAGACCTGCAGAATGCAATCGCGCTCAACTCGATCCAGTTCAATCTGGCGAGGGTCGTGGGACCCGCACTGGGCGGAATTGCGCTCGTCAAGTTGGGTGCAATGTGGTGCTTTATCCTGAACGGTTTCTCCTTTATCGCCGTAATCGCGTCACTGATTGCCATTCGCTCCCACTACATTCCACCCAGGACCGGTGAGTCCGTGATTGAAAGCATGCGCGATGGCATCGATTTTCTGAGGCATCGCGAAGGAATGGTGGCGCTGGTGGCGCTCGCCTTCTTCACGACCCTGCTCTCTTTCCCCTTGATAACGTTCCTCCCGGTGATGGCGCGGGACGTGCTGCATGGCGGAGCGAACGTCTTCACGCTGTTTCTTTGCTTATCGGGAGCAGGGTCCGTAACGGGCGCGATCGCGGTCGCAGCCAGCAGGAAAACAACAGGGCAGGCCAGGCGGGCTCTGCTGGTCATGATGTTGCTCGGGATCACGATGACGGCGTTCGGATTGTCCAAGAACTTGAGCGCAAGCAGCTTCTTTATCTTCGCGTCCGGCGCATTTCTGATGATTGTGTTCGCGTTGAATTCATCTCTCGTCCAGGCTTACGTCCCGGATGACATGCGTGGGCGCGTGATGAGCGTCTACAATGTGGCGTTTCGCGGCGGCATGCCTCTGGGAAGTGTTATTTCCGGATACCTGATTAAGATGACCTCCGCCCCCGCCATTATGGCGGGAAATGGCCTACTCGTTTTGCTGGTCGCCTTTTATTTCCTGACTGCCGCACGCAAGCTGGTGAAACTGTGAGCGGCTGCCGCACTTCTTACAATTATGGGCAGGAAGTCTCATGCGAACTAATTTGATAAGCATGCTGCGGCCGTCCATCGCCGGCCTGATAGCGTGCGTGCTTGCGGCCGGCGCCGCAACGTCTTTCGACACAGACCTGTCTGCCGCGCGCGATCGTCAGGACCTGAAAGCGCTCGATAACATAATCAGCAGCGCGAAGCACGCTGCCCAGGCGGATGCGCAATCGGGGCGCGCGCAGTATGAATGGGCGCTTGCAAACTCCTATGCCGCCGAGGTAGCGATGGAGCTGCGCGACAAGAAAAAAGCGGAAGCGTACGCCGAAGCAGGCATAGAGCCTGCCAGAAAGGCAGTTGAGATCAACCAAAACGACGCGGAATACCATCGCTTGTTGGGGCAAATCTGCGGGCAAATCATTCCGGCGAACCCCTTCATGGGAGCTCTCAACTATGGCCGTTGCGCGGAGGACGAAATCAACAAAGCAATCGCGTTGAATAACAAACTTGCTCTTGCCTACGTCAGCCGTGGCGTGGGACAGTACTATCTGCCCAAAGAAATGGGAGGCGGATTGGATCTGGCTTTACAAAACCTGGATAAAGCGATTGCGCTCGATCCGAGCCTTTCCGAGGCGTATATCTGGAAAGGCATCGTCTTGCGGAAAGCAAACCGCGATTCCGAAGCGCGGGAGGCATTTGAAAACGCGCTGCGGCTCGACCCGCAAAGGCTGTGGACCAGGCAGCAACTGCAGAAAACGCCCGCGCACTAAATGCGCCATGTGCCAATCGCGTTTTTAGGCCTGTTGGTCTTTACATGGCTGGGCTTCAAATTCTATCCCGGCCACTCCTATCTGCGCGGTGCAACGCAGCTTTACGTTCCCATTCTTGAGCGTCTCGCTTCGCCTGGCTACTTGTCGCGCGATCTGGTAGCAACGCACCCGAATGTGACTTATACGGTGTATGACGAGGCGACGCTGTTTTTGCGGCAGGCGCTGCGGGTTGATTTCGCCGCGGCACTTGGGGCACAACAGATTTTGTTCCGGTTCGCATGGGCGGCCGGCGTTTTCCTCATTGCGCGCGCGACGGGCTTGAACCGGCTCTGGAGCGTCGTGTTGTCCGCGTCCGTGAGCCTGGGCGCGGTCCTGCCCGGATGTTCGACTGCGCTGCTCGACCCCGAGCCTGTTCCGCGCGCCTTCTCGCTCGGCTTGACGTTTTTCGCTTTGGGTTTCATTGCTGATGAAAAGCCATTGCTCGCCGGACTGGCTGCCGGCACCGGGCTGATATACGACGCGCGAGTGGCCGCGCCTTTCTGGATCATTCTGCTGCTCGCTTTTGCGCTGGACCGCCGGCTGCGGTATTTGGTGCGGCCGTCGCTGCCGATACTAACTGTATTCGCGCTTCTGCTGGCGAACCTCGCTCAATTACAGCCGGGCGCAGCAGAGAATCAGCAGTTGCTGGAGCGAATTACGCCGTACGCCGCCATGATTCAGCAAACGAGGACACCTTGGGTTTGGGTGTCGCAGTGGGCTCCAGAAGAGATTTGGCATTACCTCGCCATTCTGATGATCGGCCTTTTGGCCAGCAGCCAAATCTGGCCTAAGCTGAACCGCCAGATGCGGTGGATGTTTATTTGTTTGCCAGTTGCAGGCGTGCTGAGTGTTCCATTGTCTTACGTGCTCTTAGAGAGGATGCGCTGGGCTATCATCCCGCAGATCGAACCAGCGAAGTCTTTGGCATTTACTGTTGCGATCTGCGTTATCGCGTGTGGCCTGGCCGGCTTGATGGCCGCCCGGAGAGCGCGCGTGTGGGAAGCAGTCGCGTGGTTTGCACTGGTATTTTTGGTTCAAATCGATGTTCGCATCCTCGACGCGCTCAGGTTGACCAATGTTTCATCGCTATCGAAACTCGCAATCGCTTTGTTGCTCGGCGGCGCCTTCGCGCTAATTGCGGCGAAATCGGCATCGGGCCCGTGGCAATCTTCAGCGCTGCTGATCCCCTGCGTGGCCATGCTGGTTTTGCCGTATACGCCGAGGTTCCATGCCGGCGATGATCCACAAACCAGGCAGACTCCCGCCGCTCTCTCCGAAGTTGCTGCATGGGCGGCGAACAATACGTGGGCCGGCTCAGTGTTCGCTTTTCCTGACGCGGCGAAGAGCACGCAACCGTCCGTGTTCCGCGCCTCCGCACAGCGGGCCCTATGGGTGGACTGGGAGAGCGGAGCACAGATTCTCTACACCCCTTCGCTGACGGAGATCTGGTGGGCGCGCTGGCAAGAGATGATGGAGCCGCCGTTCTCGCCCTCGCACCTGCAAAGTTTGCTTTCTTTGCCGGTAGACTATTACGTTCTGAGACGGCTTGATGCTCTTGCCGCGGGCGAAGATCATCATTACTCCGGAATACCGGCTGTTTTCAGCAACGAAGAGTTTGTCGTCTATGAAGCGGAAGAGCTCAGAAATGCGCCCGGGAAGCTGCGCTTTGCCGCCGAGCGGCCGGGCGGTTAACTGTTGAGGTTAATGCCGAGCTTTTTCAGCTCCTCTGCGTAATACCGCTTGTGGAGCAGCTCGTATTCTTCCCCGCCCTCAGCAATATCCCGCTTTTGAGTTCGTATTTTGGCTCGTGCGGCACGGTCAATGCGGTCTTCCATCTGGAGCAGGTCGGTCATCTCCTTGACGAGCGAGAGACGCAGCTCATTCGGGTCCTTTCGCACCCGGAAGTCGCGTGATTTTCGGATGCCGCTGACGATCTTGTGTGCAAGATCGTTCACTTTATCGCGCGAAAGCTTCATCGGGTCGCCGGTGTCGCGCCCGGAAGCGCGAATCACCTTGCGTTGTGCAAGCAGTTGATTCTTGATGCGCCGGAACATCTCCTGGTACGAGACATTCTCGCGGCGCATGTAGTCGCTGTACTGATCCAACAGGTCTCGAACCTCATCGTTGAGCCTGTCTTCAATAGACAAATCCTCTTCAATAATCTGAGCGACCACGCCGGCAGCAACCGCCGGATTTGAAGTTTCGAAAGAGCCTGGGCTTAACCGGTTAACGATCTGACGTGATAAGTACCCTATAAATTCCCGGGCCAATAGCATTCGAGCGTAGTGTAACAACTGCGACCGAACGGTTCGGGCGGGTTGCCGTCACAGAGGCAAGGGACCCCGAAAGGCATAGCCAAACGGAAGTATTCGGTTGGGCGTATCCAAGAATTCATGTACTTGCTGCAAGATTCTTATGCCGGTATTTGCATTCTTAATGCTAATCTGTCTCCTTCAATCTAAGCTTGCTCGGAGACGCTATGCCCAACAGCAATAAAAACCTGCGCCTGACGGCAATCCTGTTCCTGATCTCGCCAGCCGTGTTGTGCGCGCGGGACAAACTGCCATCGGGTTCTCCCTCTGAGCCCGATAACAAGGCCGTAACCGAGGCCGGGGGTGGCATTGCGGTCGTTTCGCGCTCTTCGGCATCGGCTACTCAAGCCACAACCTACAGCGTCTGGCCGAATAGCGTTGTGCCCGCGGGAAGCTATGATCTGCACTTCCCGGTTGAGGTCGGAGAAAAATTCCAGGTCACCGAAGCGGGACAGATAGTCGGCATTCGTTTCTATAAGGACGCTTCAAACACAGGTGCTCACATCGGGCACCTGTGGACCGATAGCGGCGAACTGCTCGCCTCGATAACATTCACGAACGAATCGTCTTCGGGATGGCAGTCCGCCACGTTCGCCGCTCCGGTCGATATCCAGGCGAACACGACCTATGTCGCCTCGTATTCCTCGCCTACGGGCGAGTTTGCGTTCACCACAAACTATTTCGTGAATTCATACAAAAGCGGGCCGATCACGCTACCTTCCTCATCACAGTCCGGCGGCAACGGTGTGTTCGCGGGCAATGCAGGCCAATTCCCGGACCAGACGATCGGCGATGCAAATTTCTGGACGGATATTGTCTTCTCAACCGGCTCGGGTGGAAGCCCGAATCCGCCTCCGCCTCCTCCCACCAATCCGCCTCCTCCCACAAATCCGCCCCCGTGCAAATCGTCTTACACGTATCCGAATACGGACGAGTACCCATCGATTCCGCCTTCCTGCCCGCCGCCGTTGCCGGCCAATCCGAACCCACCGGGCTCAAAGAGTCAGGACGACGGTCCGGTTCATCCGTGTATGGAGATTCTCTACGGAGTTCGGCTGCAATCGGCTGAAATCTCCGGCTATACGGGCAAGCATAAGCTGAATGCAGTCTTATACCGGGGACCGGGCTGCCAGGCTCAGAACCAAGCAGACCAGATCTTCTTTGGGCAGGAGATGCCTTTCTACGGAACCATGATCTATGGGTTTCTACATTTCTGGGACGAGCCCGACACGTCCGGTACGTGGACGATCGATAGCTTCACGACGAAGTGTATTGATTACAGCAAAGTGCCGGACTGCAATTAGCAAGGCTGTGTGTTGGAGGGCCTGAGTTGCTCAGGCCCTGATAGCTCTTGGACGCGGTCAGTGCGGCTTCAGCACAACCTTGATGCATTCATCTTCTTTGTTTCGGAACACGGCGTAGCCCTCGGCCGCCTGCTCGAGCGGCAGGTGATGGGTAATGACGAAGCTCGGGTCGATTTCACCTTTCTGGATCCGTTCGAGCAACGGCTTCAGATATCGCTGAACATGGCATTGCCCGGTCCGCAGCGTCAGTGAGCGATTCACAAACGCTCCGGCCGGAAACTTGTCAATAAAGCCGCCATACACGCCAATGACGGAGACCACGCCGCCATTGCGGCACGCCATAATCGCCTCACGCAGTGCGATTGGGCGGTCTGTCTCGAGCATGAGCGCCTGTTTTGCGCGATCGTACGCATATATTGGCCCAGGTGTATGGGCTTCCATGCCGACCGCATCAATGCAAGCATCCGGCCCACGCCCTCCGGTCATGTCCTTCAGCGCCTCTTGCACAGCGACTTCTTCGTAGTTCAGAGTTTCCGCTCCGGCCTTTTCGCGCGCCATGCGAAGACGCTCCGGAACCCGATCGATGCCGATTACGCGTTCCGCCCCAAGCAGGAACGCGCTCTTCATGGCAAACTGACCTACCGGACCACATCCCCAGACAGCTATGGTGTCGCCCGGTTGTATGTTGCACATCTCGGCTCCCATGTAGCCGGTGGGGAAGATATCGGAAAGAAACAGCACCTGATCATCTGTCAGTTCATCAGGGACTTTGATAGGTCCGACATCGGCAAACGGTACCCGGGCATATTCCGCCTGGCCGCCTGCAAACCCGCCGAGCAGATGCGAATAGCCGAAGATTCCGGCGGGCGAATGGCCCCAAAGCTTTTCGGCCATCCAGGCGTTCGGGTTTGAATTCTCGCAAACCGAAAACAACCCCCGCTGACAGGAGAAACAGCTGCCGCAGGCGATTGGGAACGGCACCACTACCCGGTCGCCCTTTCGCAGGTTCTTGACGCCGCGCCCGAGTTCCACTACTTCGCCCATGAACTCGTGGCCGAGAACGTCGCCGCTTTCCATGCTTGGCACGAATCCGCCATACAGGTGAAGATCCGAGCCGCAGATCGCCGTCGACGTGATCTTGACGATCGCATCCCGTTCATTCAAAATCTTCGGGTCCGGAACCGTTTCGACCCGCACCTTTTCTTTGCCAATCCAACAAGTCGCTCTCATTTTCGAATCCTTTCTGCCCTACGCGTGTGCCGCAACCTTGAATTTCTTGGGCGGACGAGCCGGATGCATGCCGGAGTGAATACTAGCATCGGAGTGCACCACCTCGCCCGTTTCGATCACTTGTTTGAACGCATAGAGGTCGTGTTCGACTTGTTGCCCGGGTTCTTTCCCGAAGAGCTTGGCCAGCTTCTTCCCTGCTGCGCCGGCTGGAGGCGCATACCGCATTTCGACGCGGACTACCGTGCCTCGTCCGCCCGTTGCGGGCTCAAATGTCACCGATCCCGAGTTATCCACATCCGATCCGGGCAGGGAACGCCAGGCGATGCGCGCGTTTGGCTGATCCTCGATCGTTTGCGCGTCCCACTCTACTTTTCGTCCGGCGAGCGTGCGCACCGTCCAGTGGGACGTTTGATCACCCGTAACCTCAACAGAGTCGAGGTGGCTCATAAAGGACGGTAGGTTTTCAAAATTACGCCAGAACCGGTACGCTTCCTCGGGCGAGCAGTTCACTACAATGCTCCTGGTAACGCGCTCCTGAGACCGGGACGAAGCCTCCTCGCGTCCGTTCTGACTCATCGCCTGCGCGCACATGATGTCGGCGGCTGTGACACCCGCTACCGCCGCGGTCGCAGCCCATAGCTTTGTGCGGTTCGCATTACCATTCTTGATTGCGGATCCAAGTGAGCTAAGATCGAGCGCATCTCCCGCCACCCGGCTCCAGAGCCATCCTGCCGGTTTTACACCGGAGAGAATACCGATACCGGCCGTGATCTCGCGCAGGCCATAAAACCGCAGCAGCGCGCGCGTGCCGCTCTCATTTTCAACACCGATCAGCGCAGCAACGCGCTCGGGGACGGCGACTTCCGCCAGCCCCAGCCCAATGCTGAACCATCCTAAGCCCTTCGCAAGCGGAGCATGCCGCAAACCGTTTACCTGTAATTGTTGTGTGGCCATATCGCTGTGTTAGACCCGCCGGAAGTTGAAGTGTTCTCAGTGAAAGAGCCGGCCGGCGCAGGCCACTGTAGTTCTCCGAGCGTACCGCTCGCGGGGCGATTCTATGCTCGTGGTACCTAAAGGAATGGGAATGCGCATCACGCGCCGCGAGTTGGCCTTTTCATCGCTTGCGGCAACCTCCACCCTTGCCATGGCTTCCACAACAAATACTTACGTGGTCATCGGCGCCGGAGTGTTCGGCGCATGGACTGCCTACTCGCTGAGGCGCTCCGGACACAGCGTCGTACTCATTGATCAATACGGGCCGGCAAACGAGCGCGCGAGTTCCGGGGGTGAGACGCGCATTATTCGCGCGTCCTACGGCAAGGACGAGGTCTACACCCGTATGGCGGTCCGCTCGCTCGTGCTCTGGAATGCCTTCTTCGAACGGTCAGGCAGAGACCTTTTGTCCCACACCGGAGTGCTGTGGATTGCGAACCCCGAGAACGCCTATGCGAAGCAGAGCCGGGAGACTCTGCGCCGCGTTGGCGTGCCATTTGACGATCTGACACACGACGATGTCACAAGACGGTATCCACAGATCGCGATCGAAGAAGGGGCAGGCGCGATATTCGAGCCGGAGAGCGGGGCGCTGATGGCGCGCCAGGCGGTTCAAGCTGTGATCTCTCAATTCGTCAAGGATGGTGGTACGTATCAGTTAGCCGCCGCGCAGACCCTCTCGGGGCACGGACACCTCGACGCAATCGAGACGTCCCAAGGCAGGATTGCGGCCGATGCGTATATATTCGCTTGCGGCGCTTGGCTCGGCAAGGTGCTGCCGAGCGTGCTCGGCGGCCGGATCTTCCCAACACGCCAGGAGGTGTTTTTCTTCGGAATTCCGCCGGGCGACACACGCTTTCAACCGCCGCAGATGCCAATTTGGATCGACTTCGGAGACAACCGCGGCATGTACGGTTTCCCGGATCTGGAAAGCCGGGGTTTCAAAGTAGCGTTCGATCTGCACGGTCCAGCGATCGACCCGGACCACGCAAACCGCTTCCCTACTCCCACAAAGATTGAAGAAGCACGCCAGTACGTAGCAGACCGGTTCCCTGCGCTTGCTCAGTCTCCGATCATCGGCTCACGGGTCTGCCAGTACGAAAACACATCGAACGGAGATTTCGTCATTGACCGGCACCCCGATTTCGACAATGTCTGGATCTGCGGAGGTGGATCGGGCCACGGCTTCAAACACGGTCCCGCTGTCGGTGAGTACACTGCGGCCCGAGTCACCGGAGGGTCCGCGCCGCCCATTCAACCGCGCTTCTCGCTCGCGTCTAAAGGCACGGAACAGCACCGCAGCGTCGTATAGAGCTACTCGGGCATGGCGGCGCCATTCAGCTCCGCGCGAATACGGATCTCACCGAGCTTCACTCCATTTGAATCAGCGGCGATGTCGATTGTCTGCCAACCGCTTTGCGCGCTCGCTGTCTTCATTTCGAACACATACGAGCAGTCGCTATGGGCGGGTACGGAAAAGGCCGCATCGGGCCGGCGCACAAAAGACCAGCCGTCGGGTAATGTGATCGCCAGATGAACGGGCAAAGCAGCATCGGTTGAGTTCTGAATGAGGACGGGAATCGTAAACCGGCTCGAGAACTGCGCCATTATCTCCGGGCCAACCAGATTGGACAGGTTCTCCAGCCCGTGCGCCTGCCAGAACTGGCGATAGAAGTTCCAGGAACCGCCAAGCGTCACCACAGCCGCCTCCTGGGCTCCGATCTTAAATCCTGGCGGAGGATGGTACGGAAGTGCATTTGCACTAGTCCCCTCAAATAAATCACCTGTTTTGCTCGCCGGCACGTAAGACTTCCCAAAAATAAACCGGACCGGCTCATCGAAGGCTTGAAGGTTGTTCTTGCGAAGCGCTTCCCGCGCCATCTGCCCCGTATCGCCCTGTGTCAGATGATACGAGCACTCCTCCGCCGCAAGCCGCGCATAAGGCTCATGCCGCGATGGCGACATCTCGGCAGCCGAATACCGCGGCCCCTTGCCCTCCAGAAACTCTGTGTGAGCAGCGTCAGTGAAGTAGTAAATCTTCTGCGCTTGCCAGGCGCTCAGGCCCTCAGTGAGGTTGGAGATATCTTCGCGATTCCTTGGAGTAGCAAGTTGCTCCGGGAACGACGTCGGGTTGCCCGCAAGGTCGAACGCTTCCGTCGCAATGACTCCGGCGGCCTGATGATCGCCATGGTTTTCTCCGGCTACCCAATCCGGCAGCCAGCTGGCAACGACAGCCGGGCGCGTGAGGCGAATCAGGCGCACCATGCGGCCGAGAGAGTCTCCGTGATTCCAAGTCTCCAGCGAGTCCAAAACAACCTGGCCCGGAGTGTCCAGGCCATTCAGAAACCACACTTCGGAGATATCGAAATGTGCCAGCGCGCGGCGCGCCTCGATCTCGCGAATGGCTCCAAGAGCGGCGGCCTGCTCCTGCCCCTCTGCATTGCCTCCGCCATTTCCACGGGTTCCGAAGACCACTGCCACGCGCTTTTTCTCATCGAAGATCGCCCGGGCAAGATACGCTCCCACTGCGGTTTCGTCGTCGGGATGCGCCACCACGACCAGGAGATCGACTTTATAGCGGGCGTCCGGAGGCGGATTGTCCGGCGGCGCTGCCGCACGCAAACAGAGAGACATGGCGGATGCCGCAACTAAGGACAGAATGAATTTCTTCATGAGCGAAACGAAAGGCGAAACGAGTTTGAGAGATCGATGGCAGATCAGCTGGTTGCCGGTTGTTCCTGGGCGGCGCCCGCAAGCCCAAGTTCTTCCGCACGCGCCTTCATCGCCTCGACGCAAAAGGCAATATGCTCTTCAAGCGGGATGCCGAGTTGCTCTGCGCCGCTGAAGATATCGCCGCGGTTA
>JAFAMM010000437.1 GCA_019233375.1 Acidobacteriaceae bacterium | reverse complement strand
GGTACGCCAGAACCATCTGATTAAAGGCAGCCGCATCCCCCGAACGCGCTTTTTCAATCAGTTCTGGTTCTACCAGCATCCCGGCTTCCAATCGCCGGCAGCTCGCTTAAACTTTCTAGGCGCTCCAGCAAACTGTTAGGTTACAAGGCCTTGCCCGAAAATGCCAACAGCCGCAGCCGGCAGGCATTTGCCGTATTGCGACGCTCTCATTCCGCGGCCCTCGGCCAATCGAACAAGAGCTGACTGAACCGCCGAGCCCGGCAAAGCATGATTTGCGGTTAGCGTAAAACAGGCGTGATCATGAAAGCCCCGGTAAGCTCTTACCGGCTTGGCGGTTCGAAGTTCTGTAGCAGGAAGACGTTCGACTTATTGGTATTCTGCTGGACCGCCAGATGACGGCCGTCGGGTGAAGGGATAGCCCAGTCAAGAGTGAGATACCGATGTGCAAGCACCGTCCTTACGTTACGATCAAGCCCAACGCTCAAGAGCGCCGAGTTACCGTTTGGATTACGAGCGCAGGCCCATAAACTCTGTGAATCCGCCGCCCAATCCAATCCGTAGATCTCTGACCAGCCGGGTACGGCGATGTCACGCTTCAACTTGCCATCGAGCGAGAATACCCGGATGCCAAACTGCTTTAACCCCGTATGCTCACTGGCCCAAGCAAGCGACTGGCCGTCGTGAGATAAGATCCAAATGAAACTGTCGAGCTTGCGTTCTACTGCCGGCAATTCCTCTGCTCTCGCGTTTGTTGGATCGAAGGTGAACAGGCGCGCGCGCCCGTTCTCAATGGCCCCATAGAGGCAAAAATTTGCCGGTGGCCGTGTGCACTCGAGGTCGAACAGGCCCGCCGCCTCCAAGACAGGCTGCGGCGCCCCGCCCGCCAGCGGGACTCGCATGATCCGTGAAATATTGGAGGGTCCTCCAGCTTTAGGGCGAACGATATATATGACACTCAATCCGTCCGGCGTGAGGCGGGGGGCATACAAATCATCCATCCCGCCGACCAGCAATTCGGGTTGTGTCGCAACGATGTCTTGTTTGAAGACATGAAATGGGCCGTCGCGATTCGAGTAAAAGATCACGGCCCTGCTGTCCGCCGTCCAGTCCATCACGTAATCGACTCGCTCGTCTAATGTGAGGCGGCGGAATGTGCTGAGCCTGTGGGAGCCTTGCTCCAGATCTGCAATGTAGATGTCCGGCTGTGGAGCGTGTCGCCTTAAGGCCACCCGCGTTCCGTCTTTGCGAAAGCTGAGTTGGACTGCGATGCCCTTGCCGTTTGTTAGCCGTGTGCTCGGTCCACGCGGGAGCAAGGTTCGCGGGTCGATTCGAAGCGACCACAGATTGGTGTCCTGCTGGTTGGGCCGAGGCTCGCGGAGCGGGAAGATCAAGCGGCCATCGGGTAGCCAGGCAAGGCCGGCACCACCACGGGGCAACCCTCTCTCTCCCGCATCTTGTACGACGAGACTTCTCTGCGTCCTGATATCGAATATCTCAATCAGGGTATCGGGCGCGCGACCGCTCGCATAATATCTGGTTTTGGTTCTGGCATACGCGAACCGGGCTGAATCGGGTGCCCAGGCGGCTCGACTGAAGCTGTCCTCACCACTGCAGATCAATCTCGTCTCGCCTCCGCCATCTGCACGCATGAGCCAGACCTCCTCGCCTGGGCCTGCCTGCCTCACGCAGAGAATTTGGGAACCATCGGGTGAGATGGCCGCCGAATAGCCTTCTCGCGCGAGCCGGTGTGGAGCGCCCCCAAACACCGAAATTTGCCAAAGCGAAGGTTGCAGGTAGGAACGCTCCGTCCAGGAGACGAGAAGGTGGCCTCCATCCGGAAACCAGCCTTCAACCAGGGGTTCGAACCCTTGAGGGAGCGGAATACGATGCGTTTCGCCGGAATCGATCTGTTTCATGTACAAGCCTGTGGGGTCGCTATACATGAGGAGCTTGCCGTCGGGAGATATCGCCCCGCTGGTCACGGGCGTGTCCTCCGGGTTTGCGGTGAGCTGCCATTCTCTCGCGTATACCTCGTTAACTGGGCTGCGTCCCGCTTCAACGCCTTTAAGCACCTGCTCCAGAGGTCTCCGCAAATACTGATGGGCAATCATGAGTGCTGCGATCACAGCTACAGAACTGGATAGCGCCATCCCGCGCCAACCGAACCGCGTCTTACGGTGGTTGGCTACCGGAACAATTCCGGTGTCCGGAACAGAATGGAGTGCCGTAGTAGGAATTTCTTTTCCCTCGCGGGAATCGGGAATCCACTCCGCGGCGGCGATGAAGCGGTAACCCGCTTTCGGTATCGTCTCGATCAGCTTGGGGTGTTCTGCTGAGTCTTCGACAGCCTTGCGCAGCTTCTTCACAGCCGTATTCAGCCCGTGCTCGAAATCAACAAAGGTGTTGTCTGGCCACAGCGCGGTTTTCAGTTGCTCTCGGGTAACGACTCGACCCTCCGCTGCGAGCAGCAGCCGAAGGACTTGTAAAGGCTTGGCCTGGATTCGAACCTGCGAACCAGTCTTTTTTTGGACGGTACCGCTACTCAGATCGACTTCGCAATCCGCGAATCTTACGACTCGCGGAGCAAACACGTCTCGCGCCAAGGCATCCACCGGGGTCAACGGCGTTAGTTGATAGCGGTGAGCTTAGCACAGTTAGCCCCAACCGGTTCACCGGAAGTTCACCTCAAATTCACCCCGCGGTCCATTGATTCGGCCTGGTAATTGGTCAAACATTGCCCCAGAGCGCGCGGAAACCGAACGTAAGCGTCTCCACGCGCCGGAAAGAAGCGAAAAAATCCACTATGAAATATTCCAAGACCAGTTCTGTACGTACGTTTGCGTTTGGCATCGTGCTTGCAACGAGCAGTCTCGCGAGTGCGCAATCTTACGATTCCCTTCACCGCCTTCACGAAAGTGCATGCTCAGAGCGAACCCTATGGGGCGACTATGGTGCCAAGATCGAAGGCACAATTCTCGACCCTCATTGTCCTAATTGCCCGCTGCGCACCCTGGTTTTGTTCCGGTTTGATGGCCACGGGGGACTCATTGGGTTTGATCGCGCCGTGGTCGCTGGCAATGCTCCTCCCGATGACCAATGGGGACAAACCACGGGCACGTACATCATCGATCCGGATTGCAAAGGATCGGTAACGCTCGTTGATCGGCCAAACTTTCACTTCATCGTAGTGAACCGCGGCCGGCAATTCTATTTTGTGGTGGACGGGAGTGCGATTAGCGGTGAAGCTCGTAAGGTAGACTGAGGCTCGCGTATGGATTGTGAATAGGCCGGCAATTCGGAAAGTTTGCCGGCCAACCTCCTTATCGTGGCAACGATGACGGGTTACCGGAGAAGTGGTCTTAAGCGCCACGCGCAGTCGCCCACGCCTAGGCAAGCCGGCCCGCGCAATTACTGAGACTGGCGCGCGTTTCCGGCATCATGACTGTTAAAGGGCACTAAAGAGTATGGTGAGGAGCCCAACACAGTCAACTTAGCTCGACGACTGTTATTTTTCGTTTACAATCCTGCTGCAGAATAACTCGAAGGAGGCTGTACCTTGTCAGATCAGAACAGCGTGGTTGCCGTTTACACAACACACACCGACGCCGAGGAGGCAGTGAACAAACTTGGAGCCGCGGGAATCGACATCAAGAAGATCTCAATAATCGGCCGCGACTATCACACGGAGCAGAATGTTGTGGGTTACTACACCACAGGCGACCGGATGAAGCATTGGGGGGGCTTGGGAGCATTCTGGGGCGGTATCTGGGGCCTCCTCGTCGGAGCCGGGCTCTTTCTCATCCCGGGCATCGGCCCCGTTCTGGTCGCCGGACCGATTCTTGCCGCCATTGTGGGCGCCCTCGAATCTGCCGTCGTTGTGGGCGGCTTATCTGCTCTCGCTGCCGGTCTTGTGAGCCTCGGGATTCCAAAGAACAGTGTTGTGAAGTACGAGACAGCCGTAAAAAGCGGTCAATATGTCGTGATCGTGCATGGCAGTCCGGAGGAACTCGCCCAGGCTCATTCACTACTCGGGGCAACGACGCCCGTCAGCATCGACCAGCACCTGGCGGCGGCGTAATCCGGTAATGAACCGCTTTAGCCTTCCGGCTTCGGTTCCCACAGCTCGAGGCGGTTACCGTCGGGATCCGTGATCCAACCGAATTTACCGAAACTACATTCTTCGGTCCGCTCGTCCACAGCAACTCCTTCTGCCCGGAGTTGTTGCAGCAAGCCATCCAGATCGTCCACGATGTAGTTCAGCATGCAGCCGGATTTACTCTGGCCGAAGTAAGCTGTGTTCGCCGGAAAAATGGACCAAACCGTTTGCTCCTCTTTCGAGGGATCATCGCTGCGGCGCCATGAGAAAAGGCCGCCTTCGCCGGGCTTCCCTCGAATGCCCAGGTGCTGTTCATACCAGGAGTACAGAGCAGCCGGATTCTCCGACTTGAAAAAAACTCCGCCGATGCCAACAATACGTGCCATGTAAGGTCTATTCTATTGCGGGACGCTTAGTTTGATTCCGAGTTCCCGCAATTGCCGATCAGGAACCGTGGACGGCGCTTCGCACATCAGATCCGTTCCCTTAGCTGTCTTTGGGAATGGAATCACGTCCCTGATTGACTGTTCCCCGGCCAGCAGCATAACCAGGCGGTCTAGACCCAGAGCAATTCCGCCATGCGGCGGCGCGCCGTACTCCAGCGCTTCCAGAAGAAACCCAAAACGCCTTCGGGCTTCTTCTTCGCTGAAGCCGAGAGCCGCAAACACCTTCGTCTGCACATCGCGCCGGTGAATACGAATCGACCCTGATCCCAGTTCCACGCCGTTCAGCACCAGGTCATACGATTTCGCCCGGCAGTGTGCCGGGTCCGCGGTGAGCTTGTCCAGATCCTCGTCATGCACGGACGTAAAGGGATGATGCGCCGCGTTCCAGCGCCGCTCATCGGCATCCCACTCGAACATCGGAAAATCGACCACCCACAGGAACTTGAAGACTTCCGGATCAAGCAGCTCGTGCCGTTCGTTGTAACGCTGGGCAATATAAAGCCGCAGTTGCCCGCATGCCTGCAGCACTGTGTGGTCCGGCAGCGCGCCTTTCGGTTCACCGGCCCAAGTGGCCAACATCAGCAGATCGTTATGCTCCGCGCCAGTCCGCTCACGCACCTTCGCAATCGCCTCGGGATAGTCGCGCTCCAGCCGCTTGATATCGTCAAACACGCGCAAGCCGCGTTCCTGACCGAATGCCTTGATCTCGTCGCGTTCCTTGCGGCTGAGCTGGCCTACGTTCGGCACGTGGACAGCCACCAGCGGCAGACCTTCCGCAGCAAGATTGGTCCCTGCAAACAGATCTTCCACGCAGTGAAACGGCGGGATTCGCAGATCCGGCTTGTCGCTGCCGTAGGAGCGCATCGCCTGCTCATACGACATGCGTGGAATTTTCCTCTCCACTCGCGCCCCCGCTGCTTCGCATACATTCCAGATAAGCGGCTCGATGACTTCGAAGATCTGATCTTCCTGCGGAAAGGACATTTCCAGGTCAATCTGCGTGAACTCGGGCTGCCGGTCGGCGCGCAAATCCTCATCACGGAAGCAGCGGACAATCTGAAAATAACGCTCGTATCCGCTCACCATCAGAAGCTGCTTGAAGATTTGCGGTGATTGCGGAAGCGCATAGAAATTACCCGGCTGTACACGGCTGGGAACGAGATAGTCGCGCGCGCCTTCGGGCGTCGAGCGCGTGAGGAAAGGTGTTTCGATCTCCAGGAAGCCTTGCGTGTAGAGCGCCTGGCGCACGGCGAACGAGATATTCGAGCGCATAATGATGTTGCGCTGCATGTGCGGCCGGCGAAGATCGACGTAGCGGTACTTCAGGCGAATGTCTTCCTTCACGTCCACGTTATCTTCCATCGGGAACGGCGGGGTACGCGATTCATTCAGAATCCAGAGTTTGGAAACCGCGACTTCCACATCCCCTGTAGCAATCGCCGGGTTCACCGTATCCGCGCTGCGCAGCTCAACCACGCCCTCCGCGGCTATGACGAACTCCGTGCTGAGTTCCTGGGCCCGCTTGTGTGCGGCGGGATTCTTGCTCTCATCAAAAACAAGTTGAGTGATCCCGTAGCGGTCGCGCAAATGGATAAAGATGACGCCGCCCAGGTCGCGCCTGCGATGCACCCATCCCATCAGAACGCTGGCATTCGCTGTATCGTTTGCGCGTAGCTCGCCGCAGGTGTGAGTCCGGCGTAAATCGCCCAGGAAATCGAGTTTCACTTCAGCCATTCGTGTCTTTCTCAGGTCTCCAGTCAGCGGGAATTTGCGAGACGTTCCAGCAACGCCTGCCGCGTGAGCGTGTCTTGTTCACCGGTCGCCATATCTTTTAGCGAATAAGATTGAGTCACGATTTCGTCGTCGCCAACAATCAGCGCAAAGCGCGCGGCAAGCTTATTCGCAATCTCGAGCATGCGTTTCAGCTTGCGTTCGGTACCCACCTCTACTGAAACGTCCAGTTTCCGTATATCTCCTGCCAGCAGAGTGCAGTGTCGCAGCGCCGCATCTCCCATCGGTGCAATATACAAATCAAGCCCTGAGCCCCCCGCATCTCCCGTCTGTTCTACGGTCATCACCAACCGGTCTTCGCCAATAGAGAAGCCGATCCCCGGCGCTGGCACTTTCGAACCGAGGCTTTCCGCAAGTCCGTCGTATCGCCCGCCTCCGAGGATTGCGTTCTGCGCGCCCAAAGCGTCGTGCGTGATCTCAAACGTGGTCCGCGCGTAATAGTCGAGCCCTCGAACCAGACGTGGTTGCACAGTATAAGGGATCGACCGGTCATTGAGATATTCGCGCACGCGGTCGAAGTGCTCGCGGTCTGCTGCATCCAGATACTCCAGAATGGACGGTAGCTGCTCGATGATCGGCTGGTCTTCGGGAACCTTGCAATCCAGTACCCGCAGCGGATTCGTTTCAGCTCGCCGGCGGCAATCGGAGCACAGGCGAGGCGCCAAGTCCTTGAGTTGCTCGCGCAGCGCTTCGTTGTAACGGGCGCGTGACTCCTTGGAACCCACCGAATTGATCAGAAGTTCAAATCCTTCGATTCCCACCTCGCGCAGAATCGCCGCCACCATTTCAATCACTTCACCGTCAACGGCTGGGGAATCGGACCCGATCGCCTCCGCTCCAATCTGGAAGAACTGTCGGTAGCGGCCCTTTTGCGGGCGCTCGCGGCGGAACATCGGTCCTATGTAGTAAAGCTTCTGCAGTCCGGGCTGCTGGTCCAAGCGGTGCTCTATGTACGCGCGCAGCACGGAGGCCGTGTTTTCCGGTCGCAACGTCAGTGAACTGCCATCACGGTCCTCGAACGTGTACATCTCCTTGCTGACAATATCGGTTTCTTCGCCGACGCTACGCGCAAAAAGCGCCGTTTCTTCCAGGATCGGAGTCCGGATCTCGCGGTAGTTGAAACGTTTGAAAATGCGGCGTGCGCACGTCTCCACTTGATTCCAAACGGCGCTGGACGGCGGCAGAATGTCCCGCATGCCTTTGACGCTGTGGATCAAGCCTGCTCTTCCTTGTAGATGGCCGTGATTTGAACGTAGCTATCGCAGTTCCTGCCAAAACGCTCGCGCTCTTCCGCGCTGACTTCACGGCGCACCCGGGCAGGCACTCCCATCGCCACCGTGTTCGCGGGAATCTCCATCCCTTCGGACACCAGCGCTCCAGCCGCAATCACCGCGCCCGCGCCAATCTTCGCCCCGTTTAGCACCACCGCGCCGATGCCGATAAGCGCGCCGTCCTCTACCACGCAGCCATGCAAAACGACGCGGTGCCCAACCGTTACGCGATTACCGATTGTGCAGGGATACGCGTCTCTGTCGACGTGCAGCACGCTATTGTCCTGTATATTCGTTTCATCGCCGACCCGGATATAGTTAACATCACCACGGATCGCCACATTCGGCCAAACGCTGGATCGTTCGCCGATCGTGACATCGCCGATGACTTGCGCGCTCACATCAATATAAGCGGACTGTGCGATGCGCGGCATCACTCCGCGGTAGGGTCGGATCATGGAGAATCTAGAGGGTGGCAACCGGTGCTACGGGATTATCACGTAGCGGGTTGAAATTGCTCTTTCTTGTCATGCTAGCAAGCGAGCCGCATTTCAACGCCGATATTATGGCCGCTGACGATCTCGGATCCGGAGGGAGAGCCCGATGCAGATTGATGCGCAGGTGAATGGCATCGAAACAATAGCCGCAAAGCATTCGGTGGAAGAGACCGTGGAGCGGCTCAAGCGGTTGTTGGAATCGAATAACGTAACCATCTTTGCGGTGATTGATCATAGCGGCGCGGCCGCGAACGTCGGGCTGGAAATGCCCGATACAAAGCTGGTCATCTTCGGCAACCCTAAAGCAGGAACACCGGTCATGCTGGCCGCCCCGCTGATTGCGATCGATCTGCCCCTGAAGATTCTCGTCTGGCAGGACGTGAACGCAAACGTGTGGATCAGCTACACGCGCCCGGAGTTCCTTCAGGAGCGGTATAAACTGCCCGGCGAAGCCGTCCAGGCCCTTAGAGCCGTACGCACCCTGGCCGCGCGCATCGCTGAATGAACTGGCAGCACTACTCGGTTGCGGGCACTTTCGCCTGTGCTATTTCTGGCCCGAAATCTCTCCAACAGCGTGGAGGCAGTACATGACAGATCCCAAACTGAACGAACTCCCGGTAGATGCGGAGGGGGATTTTGCGAATCGGCCAGAAAGTTCGCTTTCGGAGGAAGAGAGAGCACGCCTGAGCAGGAATCGAGCAGGTTTAAGCATCCATGACACCATCGCTTCAGACACCACCTTGTCGGTCGGGGCAAGGGGTGTGAACGTGTCCGGCGTTGCCGCGGGTGCGGGCGCGGGCGCAGGCAGCACTGCCCTCACCCCGGGCGGCGGTTCGCCGGCTCCGAACATCGTTCCGGGCGGCCGTGGATCGGGAGTCACCCCACTCGCCGATTCCGGTCTGCGCAACGATCCGTCGCCCCGCGCCGATCTTTCCACCGGCGCCTATACGCCAACCCATGAAGAACTGTCCGCTCGGGCCTACCAGTGCTGGCACCGCCGGGGATGTCCCGAGGGCTCGCCTGAAATCGATTGGGACCAGGCTGACCGGGAGCTGCGCGAAGAACGGCGCCCGGCGCGGTCAACTGCGGCGTCGGTCTGAGAATGTAGCTTGACCGGGTCCGTTCCGTTCGGGCGGACCCGGCTATACCGTGCAAAGGGCAACGGCTTGCCGCAGGGAAGCCATCGGATCCCGGGTCGGCTCAAACTCATGAGCGAAAAAACCCGTGAAATTCAGGTCGGCAATGGCCGTTGCTATCGCTCGCCATTGCAGTTCCTGCGTTTCATCCAGTTCGTGCCGCCCCGGCACTCCGCCCGTGTGGAAGTGGCCAATGTATTGGATGTTTTCGCGAATCGTCCGAATAATGTCCCCTTCCATAATCTGCATATGATAGATGTCGTACAGCAGTTTGACCCTTGGTGAATCGACCCCTTTCATCACCGCCACGCCCCAGGCCGTGTGGTCGCACTGGTAATCGTGATGATTCACTTTGCTGTTTAACAGCTCCAGGCAGATCGTGACATTGTTGTCCTCAGCCATTTTGCTTACCTTGCGGAGCCCGATGATGCAATTCTCCTTGCCTTCCTCATCCGGCTGCCCCCGCCGGTTCCCCGAAAACGTGATCACATTGGGCAGTTTCGCCGCGGCCGCGCGCTGAATCCCGGTCTGCATCTCCTTAACTAAGCGGTCATGGTTCTCCAAACGGTTCCAGCCATCCGGAATCGTTCCCGCGCTATAAACCATGGAAGGAACCAGGCCGTACTTCTGGACAGTCGCCCACTCTTCTGGCTTAACCAGATCGATGCCGGATAGTCCGATCTCGGCCCCGTTCCGGCAAAGCTCTTCGATTTCCATCTTCTGATAACACCAGCGGGCGGCGGATTGCTTCAGCCGGCCCTTCGGCGGCGCATCCGCCGCTTTTATCGCCGAAGCCGCCAGCGAAGCGGCAGCGGTTTTCAATGCAGAACGTCGTGTCATGCTCTCCTCAAGGTTGTTTTTGTCGCCGCCTCCAGGCTTGCCCGTCAAATGCATCGCTTGCCGGATTCCAGGTCCCGAACTTCGATGCCATCTGCCCGCCATCAACGAATAGCGTTGTTCCCGTGATGTACGAGGCAAGGTCAGACGCGAGAAACAGAACCGCCTGTGCAACCTCGCCCGGCTCTCCGCCGCGTCCGAGAGGGATGTGCCGAAAGTAATCCGCGATTACTTCAGGCTTCGAAAAGTAAGACGCCGTCAGTCGCGTGCGAATCAGCCCCGGACAGACTGCGTTCACGCGGATTCCATAGGGGCCCAGCTCATTGGCGGCCGTGTGAACCAGGCCGAGCAGCCCTGCCTTGCTGGCGTTATACGCAATCAGGTCTGCTTCCCCGTCAAACGAATTCGTGGAAGCCACCAGAACGATCGCCGGGCGGCGATCATGCATCATACGCGATGCCGCGAGTTGCACGGTATGAAAAGCGCCCGTCAGATTGGTCGCAAGCGTTCGGTTCCACAAATCGGGACTGGTTTCAAGAAGCGAAGCCTGCCTCCCGATACCGGCATTGACGACGACGACATCGGGATCTTCGCCCGCGGCGAATGCGTCCGCAAGCGACTGCCGGTCGGACACGTCCACTGCATACGCTTGCGCACCAAACGTTTGCGCAACGGCCGACGGACCCTCGCCCGGCAGATCGAATATCCGCACAGTTGCACCTGCCGCTGCGAAAGACTGCGCGACGGAAAGGCCGATGCCATTCGCGCCGCCCGTGACAACAACCCTCCTGCCGCAAAAATCAAACGCCATCGCTGAAGGTTGATTGTATCCGGTGACCGTTTGCGTTCTTGAAATGGTCTTGTGGACGATCGTGCAGCGCCGTCTACGGCTGTTCGACCCGATCGTCTGGGCGGTTCGGCAGCGAACAAGTGTTCTGGAAAATCCGCGCTACGCCGTCTTTGCAAAACGCCGGTATTCTTCCTCGGACTGCGCCGGCAGCAGCACCCAAAGCGTGTAAATACCGAGCGCGGTGCCAAACGGCACGTCAAGCAGGATAAAGCAGCCGAAAATGATCGCAAGCATGCGGGCCCATGGCTGCTTCTCTAGTAAGCCCCAGGCGGTGATGAAACCAAGAATAGCCGTCGCAAGATAGGCCAGCCCTACCCCATGTAAGATGCCGTGAACGAAGAACGGCACTTCAGGCGGAAGAACTCCCAGTCGCGGTTGAAAAAGAGACAAGAGAACCACACCTGAAAGCAGTCGAAAAGCAGAAATCGCAATCCACAGGATCGCCAGCAGCCGGACGTGACCGGCAATCCTGCTTTGGACTGGCATCAGCGGAACGTCTCTCACCGGCTTGCCGCAATTTGGACAGAAATTTTGCGCGTCCTGCAGTTTTGTCCCGCAACGGTCACAGAACATGATTGCCTCCCTTCGTAACAGGGAACGATATCAGAGAATCGTTTGTTCCGTGAGCGACGTCAAGCGAAGGCTGATACCTGGGCCGATGCCGGATAACCGATCTCGTCAATAATCCGCTGAAAGCGGGTCTCTCCGCGCAACGGATCCAGGCGAGGATCCACGCGTATCCAAAGAAGTGCGGGATCGCGCGACTCATGAGCCCGTTCGATACCGGCCAGTGATGACGTACGGTTGCCCAGTCCCGCATAGATCAAACTCGCCCAGTAGGGAGATACCGGCTTGCGCCCGGCGAGTTGTTCCAGCTCATGCAAAGACTCCAACGCCTGCCGGGGCATCCCCGCCATCGCGTAAGCATGGCCCAGGCTGCCGATCGCTGCTTCGTGGTGGCCAAAGCAGTTATCCGCATTCGTGAGTTCCGTGATCGCCTCCTCGTGCATCGCAAGTTGCTGATAGGCCAGACCCAGAATGTATTGCGCGGGCGCAAACGTCGCGTCCATCGCCAGCGTCTTCCAGCATTGTTCGGCGGCTCCTTCGAAGTCGCGGGCCATGTACAGCGTTCTTGCCAGGTCCGCCGCGACCGGCAGCGATAACGGATCGAGCACCCGCGCCCGGTTCGACGAACGGAGCGCCGCGTCGTGATGTGCAAGCGCGGACAGCAAAGTCCCAAGTAACCGATGGGCATCCGCGTGATCGGGGCACTGTTCAATGGCGGCGATAAACTCTGTTTGCGCGGTGTTCCAATCGCAATCGAACAGCATCGCCGACCGGCCTCGTGCAAGGCGCACCTCTGTCACTCCGGGATCGAGACGATAGGCCGCATCTGCCAGCCTCTTCGCATCGGCCGAGTATTGTCCTGCCCGTCCCAACAGTGCCAGGTCACAGTACGAATCCGCGAGCCCCGCGTAAGCCGGCGCGCAATTTGCATCCTGCGCAATGGCTGCTTCAAAGTGCGCAATCGCTTTCAGCACGCTGTCGGCATGCATTCTGCTGAGGAAATAACGGCCCTTTAGATAATCCTGATAAGCATCGAAGTTGGCCGCGTACTTCTTTAAATGCTCACGGCCGGATCTGGCCGGCGACTCCTCGGCGCTTGCGACCGCGCCCGCGGCAGGACCTATCACCTCCACAGGCGCGATGAATCGATAACCGAGACCTGCCCGTGTCTCAATGAATCGCGGCTTCCGCACTGAATCACCCAAGATCTGCCGTAAAGCGTTCATCGCGGTGTTCAGGCTGCGATCGAAGCAAACATGCAATCCCGGCCAGAGGTGTTGCGCCAGTTCCTCGCGAGTTACCAGCGAGCCGCGCTTTTCGAGCAGAAGTTCAAGAATCCGGAATGGCTGCCGCTGCAGATGTAGCCGTATCCCGGATTTGCGAACTTCGCGCTCCTCAAAATCGATCTCGAACTTATCGAAGCGGATCTTGCCCACGCTGCGACCTGGCTCCTTTCGCGAATTAAGTTTCCAGAATGCGTCCTCTTACCCGCAACAGATCACCGCTAACAACTCTTTTACAAATACGAATCTTTTCTTACATATTGCTGATCTTTTGCTGAGGTTCTGTTGACATCCACCGGCTTCAGAATAGTCGTCTGAAAGGTGTACGGATCGGGAATCAACCTGGTTCCTAACAACACATCCGACGCTGGAGGTTCTGTCGTGAATTTCTTCTTCAATCGTATTATCATCGCCAGTCTGCTGAGCACCGCCGTCACGTTTGCAGCAGGTAACGGTTCGGGAGAGCACGCCTCATTCCATTTACCGGTACAGGCTCACTGGGGCACCGCTGTCTTGCAACCTGGAGACTATAGGATGGTTTCCCCCGACCTGGCCTTTGGCCAGCCAACGTTCGTCGTTCGAGGCGCGGATAGCGGCGCCTTCGTCATCCCGCTCGTGACAGAGGCGAGCAGGGTTTCCAAAGACTGCTATTTGAAACTGCAGCAAATCAACGGTACTTATTTCGTGACGGAATATCTGGCGGGACCGGCCGGCACAACCTATACCTTCGCCGCGCCAAAGAACGGTCGACATCAGTCCTTCGCCCAGAATCACACCACTCTGGTAGCCGTAACAAACTCCACTCTCCGGTAGACAAGTAAGGCAATTGGAACCCGCCCGAATCCGGAACAGGGCGTTCCGGAAGCGAGAACGCCCTGGTATTTTTTTATCCCTGGTTTATTGTTCCGCCAGCTTGCACCGCCGATCTTCTTGATAGTAAAAGTACTTACACGGCTTTTCGAAAGTATTGTCATGCCCGTGTAATGCGGCCCGAGTAAGGAAATAGAGGAGGCTCATTCCTTTTCTATGAACAAGACTCTTTTGGCCGCGGTCTTGGCCGGAGCAGCAACTGCAACGTTAGCGGTGGCCCAAGGGTCCCCTGGTTCCTGGCACGGTAATGGAATTCAACGCGTTTTGCTGATTAGCATCGACGGGATGCACGCCGTCGACTTCCTGAACTGCTCGCGGGGCATCGCGGGGGTCAACAACGGCGATCCGTATTGTCCTGCCCTGGCAGCGCTAGGAGAAGCCGGGATCAACTATCGGAATGCCATTACTTCAACGCCCTCTGACTCATTTCCGGGTCTGACGGCCATTGTAAGCGGCGGCACTCCGCGCAGCTTCGGCGTCTATTATGACGTCGCTTACGATCGGGTCCTTGCTCCCCCGAGGACAACGACCGGTAACGGCCTGGCAGGCGGAAAGTGCAACGTGAGCACTCCGAACGGCACGACGACCGAGTATGAGGAAGGAATCGATATCAATCAGAATCTGCTGAACGGTGGCGCGCCTGGAGCGGCTCCAACCGATGGCGGAGTTGCTTCCATCGATCCGGCCAAGCTGGTTCGTGACCCGTACAAAAACTGCAGCCCGGTGTACCCCTGGAATTTTGTACGGACAAATACTATTTTCGGGGTTATCCATGACAACGGCGGCTATACCGCGTGGTCGGACAAGCATCCGGCCTATTCGTCGGTGAGCGGGCCGGACGATAGCAACAAACCCACCAACCTGGACGATTTCTACGGACCCGAAATCAACTCCGATGTCACGCTGGCATCGAACCAGAGAGCTGTCCGTAATGTCACAACGGCGTTCGGGGACTCCTGCGCGAATCTGTACCTGGCGCCCGGCGTTAGTGCGTGGACCGATAGCTTTTATGACATTCGCTGCTACGACCAGCTAAAGGTGAACGCCATCTTGAATGAGATCGCCGGAAAAAATCATCTGGGCACCGCGAACACGAAGGTCCCCAACATCTTCGGGATGAACTTCCAGGCGGTTAGTGTTGGGCAGAAGCTCATTCAGAAGAACGGCGTAAAGGGCGGATATCTGGACGCCGAAGGAACTGTATCGCCGGAACTCTTGAACGAGATCATGTTCGTGGACGAAGCCATCGAATCTATGGTGGATGCGTTGCAGAATCAGGGATTGTACGATACGACGCTGATCATCATTACCGCGAAGCATGGTCAGTCGCCCATCGATCCGAAGCGCTATCTGCCGGTTCCCGGACCCTCCGGTACGAACGGAAATACTCCGGCCACTGTGATTGCAACCGATTTGAACAATTGCATGCCGTATTCTGAGTCGCCGCTGAACCCAACCGGCATCGGGCCTACGGAAGATGACGTCTCTCTGCTATGGCTCACTCCGTCTTGCGACACGCAAACGGCGGTCAATCTTCTGGAACACAACGCGAGTTCGATCAAACTCGGGCAGATCTTTTACGGCCGCAGTCTGCAGTCGATGATCGACAAGCCAGGGTACCCGCAATATACGGGAGTGCAGCCGTATGGTGACCCACGGACGCCGGATATCATTGTTACGCCGAACGTAGGGGTGACTTACACAACCAGTTCAAAGAAACAGGCAGAACACGGCGGCTGGTCGCATGACGATACAAACGTCATGCTGCTGCTGTCCTACCCCGCTTTCACTCCAAAAACGGTGACGGCCACGGTACAGACCGCGCAGGTCGCACCGACCATTCTTCAGGCGCTCGGCCTCGACCCGAACTTCCTCGAGGCGGTTAAAAAAGAAGGCACGCCCGTTCTTCCCGCCGTGCAGTGGAATTACTAATTAAGTGATTTGAAGAGGATGCTTTGACGCATCCTCTTCTCCCTCGCCTTACGGTTCATTCGACAGCAGCATTCGATAGCCCGATATCATAGTGCGCGTGTGGACTTCCAGGCGGCAGAAGACCCCGCATGCTGAAACGATCATTGGCCCGCTTATAAGTCCCTCCGTTCTGCTCTCATCCGCTTTACTATTACTCGGGAATACCCCATGCAACGCTGAAACAGGCGCGGAGGGTTGGCTTCGCTATGCGCGGATTTACGACGCCTCTGCACAAGCCCGTTACTCCTCTTTGCCGGCGTCCATAGTGGTGTTACGCCCTACCCCGAGCTTGCTCGCTGCTCAGAGCGAGTTGACGCGCGGAGTGCGCGGGATGCTCGGTCGAACTCTGCGAAACACTACCCGCCTTCCGGATGAGGATGCGTTTGTCTTGGGCACGGCGGGGGACCTGAGAACGGTTTTTCCATCCATGCCCGCTCCTCCGTCCGCGAATGGCTCGGGTTTCCGGCTATGCCGGGTCGAAAAGGGCGGCCACCGCTACTGGGTGATAGACGGCGATGGTGAAACCGGCGTGCTGTACGCAACGTTTCGCGTGCTGGATCACATAGCACAGCTTGAGACCCTGTCCCCGTGGTCAGAAGAAGACGCGCCATCCGCGCCCATTCGCTGGGTCAACCAATGGGATAACCTCGACGGCTCCATTGAGCGCGGTTACGCCGGGCGGTCCATCTTCTTCGAGTCGGGCTCTGTTCAAAACGATCTCTCGCGTGCCTCGGAGTACGCGCGCCTGCTCGCGTCCGTCGGCCTGAACGGCTGCAGCATCAACAACGTGAACGCGAACCCCCAACTTCTTTCGACTCGCCTTTTGAAACAGGTAGCCCGCATCGCTGACGTGTTCCGGCCGTGGGGCGTTCGACTCTCCCTTTCGGTTGACCTGAGCAGCCCGCAAATCATTGGCGGTCTCGATACCTTCGATCCCCTCGATCCCCAGGTACGCGCCTGGTGGAAGACGAAAGTCGATGAGGTTTACCAACTCATTCCCGATTTCGCCGGTTTCGTGGTCAAGGCCGATTCCGAGGGCAGAGCCGGGCCGTCTCAGTACGGCCGCACGCCGGTAGATGCTGCCAACAGTCTCGCTCTCGCGCTTGCCCCGCACGGCGGCGTTTTGCTCTATCGCGCATTTGTCTACAATCACCACCTCGACTGGCGGGATCCGAAAGCGGACCGGGCGCGCGCCGCCTATGACGTCTTCCACGGCCTCGATGCCAAGTTTGAGAAAAATGTTGTCGTTCAGATCAAGAACGGTCCCATCGACTTCCAGGTGCGCGAGCCCGTTTCACCGCTGTTCGCCGCTCTACAGCACACAAACGAAGCCATCGAGCTGCAAATCACTCAGGAGTACACCGGCCAGGGACGCCATCTAGTTTTCCTGGTACCGATGTGGAAGAACGCGCTCGATACCGATCTGCGCGTGGGCGGACAAGACTCGCGAGTCCAAGATCTGGTAGACGGAAAACGGTTTCACCGGCCGCTCGCCGGCTTCGTTGGCGTTGCAAACGTGGGTTTGGACACTAACTGGCTCGGACATCCCCTGTCCATGGCAAACCTTTATGGCTTCGGGCGCCTCGCGTGGAACCCCGACGAGCCGGCGGCCGCAATAGCGAACAGTTGGACTCGCCTGACGTTCGGCAATGCCGAAAAAGTGGTTAGCGCCATTACCGCCATGCTGCTCTCTTCCTGGCAAGTTTATGAAGACTACACGGGACCTCTGGGCGCAGGCACGCTTACCGACATCCTTCATACTCACTACGGCCCTGATATCGAATCCGCCGAACGCAACGGCTGGGGGCAATGGATTCGAGCGGATCACGGCGGCATCGGAATGGATCGCACCGTCGCCACGGGCACGGGATACATAGGCCAATATCCGCCCGAGCTTGCACGTGAGTATGAATCGCCTGCAAGCACCCCGGACAGCTTACTGCTGTTTATGCATCACGTTTCCTATGCGTACAAGCTGCACTCCGGCAAAACAGTCATTCAGCACATATACGATTCACACTATGAAGGTGCGGCCGCCGCGGCGGGCTTTGTGCGGCAATGGGAGACGCTGCGCGGCGATGTGGATGACGCCCGTTTTCACAAAACTCTATCTCTACTCACTTACCAGGCCGGTCACGCGATCGTCTGGCGTGATGCCATCTGCGACTGGTTCTACAAAATATCGGGTATTCCGGATGCCGGGGGCCGCGTGGGCCATCATCCGAACCGCATCGAGGCGGAGTCGATGCGGCTCACAGGTTACACTCCTGTCGATGTAACGCCCTGGGAGACTTCCTCTGGCGGCAAGGCCGTCGCCTGCGGTGAAACAATCGGCTGCTCCGCGGAAACAACGCTCGATCGGGCCGCCGGTTGGTATAACCTCGCCTTCCAATACTTCGACCCTGATCGCGGGTTGCCCCATTTCAAGGTCTTTGTGAACGATCAACCGGTGGGCGCGTGGAGCGCCGACCTCCATTTGCCGTCACAAGCGCTCAACGGCAGCACCTCGACGCGTTACGATTTGAGCGGTATCGCGCTCCGGCCGGGCGACGTTCTGAAGATCGCCGGCCGCGGCGAAGGCGGCAATCCCGCAGCTCTCGATTACGTGGAGATTGTGCCTCAGACGCCTGAAGCGTCCCGCTGAGTGTCGAGAATCTGAAATCCGAGCCGGCTCTCGGTTGTTGTCATGCTGCCTGACCAGACACAGCGGCCGTTGAGCGATCCACGAATCGCGTCGCTGTCCGGATTATCGAGAACCAGCACGTCGTCGATCTTCAGATTGATCAGATCCTGAGTCGAGATGCGCCCGCCGTCGATCCACGCCTCGAATAGCAGTTCCGCCGGCTGCAGCAGATGGGCAATGTGCAACTGGTCCGCTTCCCGTGACTTGCGGCGTACCTGGCGCATTAGATCGAACTTGGTACGAAGCCTCTTGATAAAAATTGACGGTATCGCGAGATGCATCAGGCCCGACGTGCCCTCGACTTTCACCTCTATGTCGATCTCGATGACTGCTTCCGTAGGCGCCATGACATGCAACACTTGAGGCTCGCTTTCGAGGCCTTTCAACGAAAATGACAGGTCTGCCACGCTCTTCCAGGCTTCACTGAGGTCGCGCAAGACGAGCTTCAGCAGAGTCTGCACCAGGCTCTTCTCTATATCCGTGATTTTTCTTTGCGGTGCTACAGCCGCCTGTCCTTTGCTGCCAAGCAGCAGCTCAATAAGAGCAAACATCAGGCCCATGTTCAGCTCGAGCAGCGCGATGCCCTCATGCGGCTGCATGCCGATATACGCCAGGCAGGTCGGCGACTCGAGCTTGTCAACGAACTCCGAATAGGAGATCTGCTCGAGGCTCACCAGGTTCAGGACGAAGTTTGACCGCAGGTATGCAGAAAGGCTTGACGCCACACTACGCACGAAATTTTCGTGTACCAGGTGAAGAGCGCGGAGCTGCGATTTTGGAACACGGTCAAGCCGCTCGAAATCAAACGTGCTGGTATCGATATTCCTCTCGCGGGCGGTATCGGGCTTCTCCCGCGGTGAAACCTCGCCTTCCTGCGTCAGTATGTCGCTTCTCATGCAGCCTTGAAAGCGCCGGGCAGCTTCATACGGTCCTGTGTGCTCGTTACATGCGTGATTCGCACGCCGTAGTTCCCATCCACAGACACCACCTGTCCTCGAGCCACCACCTTGCCATGCACCATCACTTCCACCGCGTCGCCGACCTTTGTGTCTAGTTCGATAATCGAACCTGTGGTCAGCCGCAAAACCTCGTGGATCGGCAGTAACGCTCGTCCCAGAACAACCGACAGCGGCAGTTCCAGATCTAGAAGCTGGTCAATCCGGGAGCCGTACGATGCCCCGCTCTTGGTCATTCCGGATGTGATTTCTTCGCACTCGTGCGAAGCTTCGACGGAACTCATGAGAACCTCCCTGCGGGCTCAGTCACATTTGCGCCCGTATGTGTTATGTGGCCGAAGGCACGGGATTGATCTCAGCAGCCGCATCCTCCGTATCGGGCGCTTTGTCGCGTAACTCTGCTATGCGCACCGCCAGCGCCGAATGGATTACCAGAATCTCGGCAGTCCCTAGGAGCACATTTTCGGCATATAGGCTGATGTTTTCGCCCGCGGGCCGGGACAGAGGCAGGACGGATCCCACATTCAGCGCGAGCAGAGATCGAACCGGAATATCGGAACGGTCCAGCTCGGCACAGATTGTGAGCGGCACATCGTGCAGCGGCCGAAAACTCTCGAGTGCCGGGAGCGGAGATCCCGCATTGCTTGCGCGGCGGTCGCCGGCGATAACCGCAAGTTCAGTAGACATACTGCTCATTCGGTGAATTCGTCAAGCTGATCAGGCCCTCCTTTTCAAGCTCGCGCGCAATCGTGATGATTGTTTGTTGCGCCGAGTCCACGTCTTTTAACCGCACCGGCCCCAGCGCCTCAATCTCTTCCGCGATCATCTCCGCGCCGCGGCTCGATTGGGTCGCCAGAAACTTCTGCCGCAGCGACGGATCCGCACCCTTCAACGCCGTGATCAGCACGGGCCGGTCGATCTTGGCTGTTAGCGTCTTGAGCGCAGCCGGATCCAGCGACTCGAGATCACGGAAAACAAACATGAATCGGCGGATATTTTCAAACAAAGGTGGATTCCGGCTCTCGACCGCCTCCATCAACTCGGAGTTGACATGCGGGTCGAGCCGGTTGAACATGTTCGCTACAGCCCGCACTCCGCCCCGGTTCTCGCGGCTGAGCTCACCGAGGCTTTGTAACTTCTGTTCTAAAACGAAGGCGATGTTACGGACCACCTCCGGGGAAATCTGGTCCAGGCTCGCCATGCGAATCGAAACTTCGGCGCGCGTCTCGATCGGCAATGAGCTGATCAGCGTTGCCGCCTGCGATGCATCCAGGTGCGAAAGGATCAGAGCAATGGTCTGCGGATGTTCGTCCTGAATGAGTTTGGCGAGCTGCTGCGGGTCCGCCTTCCGGAAGTGTTCGAAATTCAGGTTGTCGCCGCCGAGCGATGCCGCCAGACGGTCGATCAGCCTCTTCGCTGTTTCCGGCCCATATGCTTCTACCAGGATTTCATTTGCGTATTCCAGGCCGCCTTTCACGAAAAGTCGATGCGACGTTACGCCCTGCGCAAATTCCTCCAGAACCTGCTGAACCTGTTCCGTGGAGACCTGATCTAGCCGGGCAATTGCTCGCGCAATCGCGTCGGCTTCGGTTTCAGGTATGTGCTTCAGGATGGAAGCGCTGTCACGCGGGCCGAGCGAAATCAGCACCACAGCCGCTTTTTGTGCCCCGGTCAGGTCTTTGCCAGATGTCAGATTTCGCGCCACGGTAAGGGAAGCTGCTCCGAAACGAGTGGCTGGCTGAGGGCCGTCTCGGCGTGAGCCGCCATACAACAGTCGCGGCCCTAATCGATGATTCTCATCAGAGAAAACTCAGAGTCACGGCGGCCTTAGTGCGCCTCAGACCGCGTCCTCCAGGGCGGAGGCGAGTTGACCAGCCGAGTCCTTGATCGCGCCCGGGTCTTTCTCTAAGATCGCGACCGCCATGCCTCCCAGCGCAACAGCTATCTTTACACCTTTGTCGATCTTTTTCACTCTTCGGACAACCACCTCGGCATCGCCCGTTATCTTTTTCAGCCGTTCAACGCCGGCTTTCGCTGCTTGAATACGCGCATCCACATCGCTGCCCAACAAAATGTGAAAGGCGTCCGTCAGTTCGCGGCTGCTCGCGTCCAAACGGGCGAGCTGTTCCGGACTGAGGTCTGCCAGGTGCTCGTTCGCGAACGCGGCCACCTGATTTGAGAGCTGCCGCAGATGATCGGCAAGCTGCAAGAAATCATTGAAATCCGGTGCGGAAACCAATTGCGGTCCTTCCATGTTCATCAAAACGGCATTCCGATCTGCGTCGTCAGTTCCGCAAGAGATGAAGCGTAAGGCTCCAGTGCCGGATCGAGCTCCTTGGCTTTCAGCTTGCCCAGGCTGAACTGCCGCGCCAGAGTCGCGTGCCCCGCACGAATTTGTCTCAGCGCTTCAATGTAGGAGTGAGCCGCGGCTTGGCGCGAGTCGATATGCGCCGATATCTGCACCCATTGCCCGTTCAACGTAAGGAGATCTCCGAATGCCGGCTTTGGATCCGGGCTGTGTGCAAGCCGGGTAAACCGGTTGGCCTCTTTATCGCGCTCGTCTGCGAGCAATTCGTTCACATAGTCCTCCTGCACCATCCTTGAAAGCACTTGCGTTAGTTCCGAAACGGCGGGATCCGCTTTCGTCAGCGCGTCTTTCAGAGCCTTGTGCCGCAGCCGGCCGGTGGCGAAGTCGTCAAGCAGAGCGGCTATCTGATCCACCGAGCCCTTTGCCTGCTGAATGCTTGGGCCGGGCGGCTGGGCGGTTCCGCTGGGCGCAGCCGTTTGTATTGCTTTCGCGTCTCTGCCCGCCTCCTGCGCTGCCGGGCTCGGGCTGGCCGAGGAGGATGCGAGTTCGCCCAGTGCCGAAAAATATGCCGTGAGCACGCTCGAAATCGCAAGAACCTCCGTCACATGGATGTGATCCGTACAGATGCGAAGCGAGCGGGCCATCTCGTCATTGAATAGGAACTGATCCACCGGCAATTGTGCTTGTACGCTGCGCTGGCAGGAGGCCGGCATATCTCGCAGCACCAACGTTCCGCGCTGCAGGCCCGCTACCGAAGATGCCGCGAATTTGCCCACAGCATCTTGCGATTCGCAGCTTACCGGAACCAATACAGAAACCAAGAGAAACGTGAGTAACGTGCCGGGCGGGAGTCCCGTCGGCAGATGCCCTCGGATCATTCGGAGAGTCTATCAGCAGTCGAAATTTCTGACCATAATATTAGGCGGGAATCCGGAGAACATCTTGGGCAATGAAATTGTGTCAGCCCTGAGTGACAGCGAGATAGTTCACTCAAACGCCTTGGCTACAGTAACCCGGGACTGTGTCGTGATCCCGAATCCGAATGGTCACGCTCAGACCATCGTCGCGATTTCGCGGCTTCTTTCGGTGAAAAGAGTGAAATCGAGCTATCCCGGCCTGATGGTAATCGCGGGCGGGTTGGCCGTGATCGCCGCTGCCGCCGCTTGCTCAAAGGACGGTCATGGCGCCGCGCTGCCGATCGCTCTCCTGGGGTTGGGGTTTGCCGTCGGCTACATCGGCAGTCGCCGCGGTTCCGTTGCGCTGGTCATCTCCGCGGACCGGCTCGAGACCATTGAGACCGCAAGCGGGAGTCTGAAAGACGCAACTGCTCTTGCTATCGCCATCGAACAGGTTCGCGGCTGCGAGCAGAGCGAGGCAGCTTAGCTCTCCGGCGCTTCGTCCTCCCAGTTCTCTTTGTGTTTTGGTTTATCGCGGATCAGCCTCTCTTCAAGGATCCGCGCTGGTTTAGGAGACCCGATCCGTGTTCTCGCAATCGCTTTCACGCGCGTGGATTTGTCAGCGAGCTTCTTGGGACGCCTGCTTGCCATCGCTCACTCGACGAGCCGGTTGCCCAGGGTTCGAGTCTCTACCGATGGATCGATTTCGTCGATCGTTAGCATGTTGAACGCGATTTTTGATCGTGACGGAAGGAAATGCCACACCCTCGCCGCGGTGGTGTGCTCCTGTCGTTGCAGGTCGCGTGCGAGTCTCTCAGTTGCGGTGTCCCCGTTCGCTCCGGCAATGGCCGCCAGCACCTCATAGAGCGCGCACTCCATCGCTTCGGCCGCGTAAGCGGCAATCAGGTTTTGCGCGATTTGTTCTTCGGGGACAGCTGGCCCGGAAAACTTAGGACTTACCTCTCGGAACAGCGTAAGCTCGCTTTCCTCCTGCTGCGGTTCCCCGCCCAATTCCTTCAGCCGTTCTGTCAGGCGCTCGATTTGCTGCGCGGTCTGGACAGCGTGAGCCGCAAAGGTGCTCTGAACTTCTTCATCGTCCCCATCCTGCGCAAAACCGCGGAGTTGAGCCTCAAAGCTCCTCTCCGCAGTGATTGCTTGTTGCAGATATCGGGTGATCAGTTCCGTGGAAGTGGCGGGCAAGAATGCTCCGTCAAACGAGGGATCTTAGGCCGCGACCCGGTGTTGAGTGGTGCTCGGCCATACCCCAAGTTCCACAAACTCGTTCTCGAAGCGCAGCTGTTCTTTGGGATCGTCGGAAGGGCGCAGTTCCCGGCAGCACTCGCGCAATGCCTCCTCGAGAGGCAGGCTCACTGCTTCGTCGCCGAGAACCAGACGAACGAGTTCGCGGGCGCTCTTCCGCGCCTCCTGGGCAGACTTGGCAAACATCATCGCCTCGTACCGTTCGTTGATCATTTGGGCTTGCCGGTTCATCATTCGCCTCCACACGATTCGATGCGTTTGCGGCCTTTTTTGGTGCGCTTTGGGACTTATCGCCTGACGTTTTTGTGTTAAGTTTTCTTCTCCGTCGCGCGGCGAGATCTTGCGGCCGATCCTGCCGTGGATCTTCCGCCGGAAGAACTTCAGGCGTTCGCCCGCCGTGCCTTCAGGCATTCGTTCCATGTCTCACGCAACATGTCCCGGCTGTGGAAAAGGTGCTTCCGGTCAGGCGTGAACACCTCGAGCGTGATCGCACCGTCATAGCCGCACTTCTGCAGCGCCTCGACGCTACGCCGCAGGTCCACTGTGCCCGTGCCCAGAGGCAGGTGCAGGTCCGCACTCCCGCCCCGATTATCGTGCAGATGGACATGCTTGAGACGACTTCCGTACGCATCCAGGATCTCTTCTGTTGTGTTGTGCGGAACCTGCAGGTTGGCGTGGCCGATGTCCAGGTGCAGGCCAAGTTCCGGCATCGGATCCAGCAGTTCCCCCAATTGCTCTGCCGAGTTGTAATCACCCGGCAGATTCTCGACCATCAACCCCACTCCCAGCCGCTCCGCCTCCGTCTGCAGCTCGCGATACGTTTTGAGGTTCTGCTGTATGTAAAACGCGCGGCTGTGCCAGGGAGTGTGCCGGTCCGGGTGCAGGTTCATCCATTTCGCTCCCATCTCGGCGAAACGCTGCAGGCAGCGCTTCAGCTCGACCACCGCACCCTGCCGTATCTCTTCGATCGCGCTCGCCATCGGAAGATACCAGGCGGTGTGCCCCACGACGCGCATTCCCTTGCGCTCCAAAGCCGCGCGGATCCTTTTGCTGTCTATGCGCCAGGAAGCGGCTCCCGGCGGCTCTAGCGTGAGATCGAGAAACTCCAGGCGCGCGTTGCCCATCCATTCGATTTCTTCGAGAACGTCGCGTTCCGGATGATTCATCGTTCCAATCAGCATTCCTGTTCCAGCTCCTTCGGTTCGGCTGTGCCGTCATTTGCTTCAGCAAGGAACGGGCTGAACCATGGGCGCGAATCGAGCAGCGCCGCACGTGAACCGTCTCTTTCGAGTCTGTCTCGCGGTGGCGGTTGCATCGCCAGCTCAGACCATAACCAGGCAGGCAGCAGCTCGGCCTTTCTGGGACACAGCCAAGCGAAAACAGACAGCAGCCCTACCAGCAGCGCCCGGTCCTGTGCGACATCGTTGAGTAGCCCCCGCCAGTTCAGTTCCATTCCCACGCCGTACAGCAGGTTCAGAGCATCAGGCCAGTCCGTACGGTCCCGTTGGATGACGTACAGCTTCGTCCAAAGTGACTTCTCCGGCGCGAGCAGCCGGATACAAAGGCCATCCACTTCGACCTCCGGTCCGTCGAACCACGTTTCGTCTACCTGCGCCCGCTGGTTCGCCATGGCCCACATCACGTCGACGATCGTATCCGCGGTGTAGCTGCGGTAGATCCAGCTCCGGTCGTAGGCTTGCTTTTCGTAGTAGTCGCGCAACCGGAGATCCCTCAGCACCCCGATCAATCTCTCGCGCTGCGCCGGAGCAACGTACAGGTCGATATCTTTCGTGTTCCGCCATTGACCGGCGTACGTCATGGCTGAAAGCCCGCCGCCCACCGCAAAGGTGATGTCGCGCGCGTATGCCTCAACGATCACTGCTTTGTACACAGACCACTGCTCGGCGGGCAGTAATTCCGGCCACAGCCGGCATCGCTGCACCCGCTGGCAAATCAACGGCGATGTAATGACACCCACAAAAATTCCTTCGAACGTGGGATGTGGCCGGATCTGGTCGTGTTTCGGCAGCAAAAGGCCCCCACACCCCGGCTTATTCGCGAGGAGCAACAAGGACAGTAACGGCTTTCCGTGCTTTCGGTCTTACCTTGGCATGTCTGAATTTGATTTACGGTCGGCTTTCCCGCTAAAGGACAAGACCTTCGTCACCTCCAACGTCCGCTGGATCTGCCGTCTCGCCGAAGTTTCAGATCTGCGCCCGGATGCCGACAGGCTTTCGTGGTATCTGGTCTTCGAACCCGAACCCGGACCGTCACAAAATGCTCCGGCCGTGAGAAAACTGGAGATCGTGACTTCCGCAACCCATCTGCTCGAGGCCGGCTGGGGGCAGGACTTGCCCGATCGGATCGTAGAATGGCTATTGACGGGAGAACAGGACGGGCGCCGGGAATGGCTGGATTACTAGCCTTCCAGTCGGCCTTATGAAGCAGGCAGCAGGTCTATAATTTTCAGGATTTACTGCGATTAGAGATGAAACTATTCTGTCCTTTGCGCTACAATCTGTCTGGAAATAGCTGCGGATGTCACCAAGTAGTTTGACGGCGATTTGCATACCGTTAATGTAGTGAAAATGACAGGGCGGTATCAGCTATGAACAAGCCATTCCATCTGATGACACCGGAAGAGCGAACTGCACTGCGTATCGCGCAAAATCGGGTTATCGCCGAAAAAGTTGCTCAAGCGCAAAAGAGTACGGCGAATCCCAAGAAGGCACCATCCGCTGGGCCGGGCGGCGAAGGCATCAGAATGACACCCGAAGAACGCGCCAAAATCGGAGGCGTTATTCGTAAGGTGCAGAAGTAAAACCGTGTGCGCACACCTTGTCAAAGGCGCGCACAATGATGTTTGTATTTGAAAGAAAGAGAGACAGCATGAAAGAAACAGGAACAGTCAAGTGGTTTAACGCCTCGAAGGGATTCGGATTCATCGCTCGCGAAAATGGCGAGGATGTTTTTGTCCATTTCTCGGCGATAGAGGCCAATGGCTATCGGACTTTAGATGAAGGAGCGCGTGTCTCCTTTGTGGTGAAAACCGGGCCAAAGGGCCTCCAGGCAGAGCAAGTCACGCCGGTCTAAGTTGCCCGGCGCACGCTCGACGTGCCGAACCTTTCGCCCAGGTTGCAGGTCACAGCGGATTTCGATGCATCCTCGCTCCGCTGTGGCCAATCCTAGACTCATTACCCGGCATCAACCTACCGCCTGCACCCACTCCCCTAAACGCATCAACGGTTCCAGGTTCCCTTCCTGCGTGATGCCATCTACATCCATCTCCGCGGAGCCGATCATCCAGTCGACATGAATCAGACTGTCGTTCGCGCCTTTCGCCTGAAGCTGCGCAGGCTCGAGCGAAGCACCCGACCGGATGCACGTGCTGTATGCTTGCCCGAGCGCAATGTGACTCGCGGCATTCTCATCGAACAATGTGTTCCAGAAAAGTAGCCCGCTTGCGGCAATCGGCGAGGAGTGCGGGACCAGGGCCACTTCTCCGAGCCGCCGGGCGCCTTCATCCGTCTGGATCATTTTCTGCAGAATCGTTTCGCCTTGGCTCGCGCTCGCTTCCACAATGCCGCCGCTTTCAAACCGCACCTGAATATTCTCGATGGGCATGCCCTGGTAAGACAGCGGCTTTGTTGCCCGGACCATACCGTCCACGCGATCTTTGTGCGGCGTGGTAAACACTTCTTCCGTTGGCATGTTTGGAATGCAAGGCACGCCGTTGCGGGCGAGCGTGCCTCCGCCAAGCCAAAGATGATCGTCGGCGAGGCCCACGCGTAGGTCGGTGCCGCGCCCGCGGAAATGAATCGCAGCGTAGCGGCGCCCGTTCAGGAACTGCGCACGGCGTTGAAGCTCCGCGTCGTGTTGCCGCCAGGCGGCCACCGGATCCGGCGCGTCCAGGCGCATGGACGCGAAAATCGCATCCCACAGCCGCGCCATTGCCGCATCGGCAGGCTCATTTGGAAAAACTTTCGCCGCCCATGCCGGCGTCGCACAGGGGACAATCGTCCAATTGATCTCGTGCCGCGTGATCAATTCGAGCGGAGCGCGGCTCGCTTTTGACATCGCCAGGTTCGCGCGCGAGATCTTCTGCGGATCCTGCCCGTCCAGCAGCGCCGGATTCGAGCCTGTAATTGCCAGCCGCGCGGCTCCGCTCCGATACGCCGCCGCTACCGCATCCTGCAGCCATTGCGCCGCGACATCGAAGCTCTCGTCCCGCGCATACGCAAAGCGGAGCAGAATGGCCTCTTCGTCCGTGAAGAGCGTCGTCACAAGAGACGCGCCCGCTTTGTAAGCCTCCGCGGTAATGGCGCGTGCGAGAGCAATCGCCTCAAGCGGAGCGGTCATCACGAGTTCCTGGCCGGCCTGTAACCCGAGGCCTACGTGAACCGCAACTTCGGCCAGGCGTTCGATGCGGCTAGCGTCAGAAACTGATATCGGTGCCGGAGATACAGGCGCGGTGCTGATCACGCCCCTATTTTCGCAAGATGCTTTTCGATGACGAGAGTACTCTATTCGGCTCGGCGGCTGGCCTCGGCGAGGGCTGCCGCTGCACAATCGATCCCGCGCCCGCGGTCGCAGAAGCCGCCTCGGGCGCAACTGTCGACGTTACGTTACCGTGTTCGTCCAGACGTTCAACCTGCGCCTGTTCCTGATTCACTCGCACCTTCTGCTGGACAGTCTCGACTTCCTCAATCTGCGTGATGTGGATCTCCTCCGTCACGACCCACTGCTTTTCGACCCGCAGAACTTCCGATACGATCGGAACCACCAGAGTCTTGCCGACACGCTGAACCTGTTGCGGTCCATCAACGACGCGCTCCGTCTTTACTCGCTTGATCTCGACCCGGCCGCGGCGTAATTCCTGCTCGAGTATTTCATCATGGCCTTCGACATGCTTCGTTACGCGGACGCCCCCGGTTTGAACCGGGATAGCGTCCGCATGCATTTCCTCTTGAATAACAGGAACTACATACTCCTCTTGCTCGTCAGCCATGGATTTAGCGTGTAGTTGCTGCGTTCGCCTTGCCTGTTACTTTGTCCCAACCGTACCGGATGGAATTCTTGAACCGGTCCCATGCGCTGTTCGGGTACCGCTGCCCATAGTCAGCGCGAAGGTCCGATTCGACTTCATCGAACTTACGGCCCCGGTAACGTGGGTCGTTAGCCATTTCATAGCCGTATCGATATGCCGGTGCGTACTCATCGTAGTTCGCGCCCGAGGTTCCGTAATTCGTCTGGAAGTCGCGGCGGTAATCGGCATCGTAGTCCGTCTGTGCGGCCGTACCGGCCTGGCCGGCATTTTCGGCATTAATCCCCTCGACACGAACTTCCGTGCGTCGCACCGTGTCGCGAACCGTCTGATCGCGTTCCGTTGCTTCCTTCTGCACGCGAACTTCCTCCACGACTCGCGCCTGTTTGGCGACCACAGGCTCCTCGGCGTATTCTTGCACCTCGATCACCTGGTCGCGGCCTGCGCGCAGATCGGATTCTGCCACCGGTCGGTCAACAGGCTGGCGGTCTACGCGCACCTTCTCTTCACGCAACCGCACGCTCTCCTCAACGGGCTGCTCCACAACGCGCGTGTATACTCGAACCCCACCGCGCAAAATGCGGCGTTTGCCTACCCGCAGTTCCTCGTGAACCACCGGGATCGACTGGCCTTCCGCCTGTCCCGCTGCTGCTTCTACCCGGCGAGCGGTACCACCGGTCGTGGCTCCAGCGTCCTGAGTGGCGGCAGGATAATCGCGACCCGCGGTGCTTCCGCTCGTTGTACCGGCAGCAACCGCCGCGCCTGTTGTAGTGCCACCGGTCGCCGTCGTGCCGGCACTGGCGTCCCTGGCGTTCTCCCTGCGCATGTCGACAGGATTGAACCGGTCAAGAATGTCTCCTACAGCCTCCACGCTTTGATCATCCGTCTCCACGGTTAACAAAACGTTGCCGCTACTTACAGCATTTTCATAGTCCCGGTAAGTGTCTTGATCAGTCTCGTCTTCGTGTCCGAATAATGATTTAAACCAGCCGGTAATGCCTCCCTCATGGTGATGATGGCTGCCATACCCAGCGGATTCTACATCGCGCGTATTTGTACCGGTTTGTCCCACTTCCGATATATAAATGTCATTGGAACTGAAGCCATTCGCTTTCAGCTCGGCGGCCGCGCCCTGCGCGTCCGCATTATTCCGGTAAACAGCTACTACCGTCGATCTTGTGGTTGTCATGTTGTGCTCCTGTGTCTCTCTCGACTCACTCTCTGGATGACGCACGCGGGGTTTCGCTACAGGGAAAAGCCACAGATTAATGCCGCGGGTCAGGACGCGGCGTCAGGACGGTACTCACGCGTGCCTACGAGGTGCGCACTCCGAATTCTTACCAGTGCTCTAAGGCGAAACAGAGATAGCGCCGCCAGCGAAAAGCGTCGGCGCGCCGGCCGAGTAAGCAGCTTTGTTGTAAGTAGCGACCTCGCTCTCGAGCAGATGATTGAATGCCGTAAGTTGTTCCTCAACCTGCTTGCCGTACTTGTGCATCTCGGCGAGAAAAGCGGCGCTCGGAGGGAAGTCCTCGAATTGTGCCATCACGGACGCAAGCGACTCAATGTTGGTGTGCAGATCGGTGAGCGCATGGATGTCGTCTTCCTCCACACTTTGTTGAATCGACGGATTAAGCACAGCCGCCTCGGCGGACTTGAGCTTACCATCCAACGCATCGGCCTCATGCAGTAGCGCCGCATATTTCTCCTGCAGCGCCGTGTCGGTTGCGATCTGCTTCCTGAAATCCGCAATCTGGCGTCGCATGCCGTTGATTCGCTCGATCATTTCATTCAGCGCCGTTGCCTGATTCCGTAGTGTCAGCGCAGCGCTGGTTTGCGCGCGTATAGCCTGCGGAGTGAGATGCAGATTCGGATCGGGATGAATCACGGTTGACGTTTTTTGCGTCTGCCCCTTCACACTGACCTCGACGTTGTATTCGCCAGGAAAC
>JAFAMM010000427.1 GCA_019233375.1 Acidobacteriaceae bacterium | reverse complement strand
TTACTACGGTGCCCAGTCCAATCACGTCTCGCTGACCGTCAAACCGAAGAGTGGCGGACCGCCCCCGGAATCGAGCCTGGCGATCTCTGCAAGAACGGGAGCGCGCAATGGCGCAATGCTGGCAGTTTCCATAACCGTCAGCAACAGCGGCACCGTCCTGGCCAGCGGCATCACTCTGAACCGGATCGGAGTGACCACTCTCGCCGGCGCGGGGCAAGCGGGGCTGTTAGCGCCCGCTCTCCCGGTCATAATCGGCAATCTTCGGCCCGCGGCATCTACTGTCGTCAACCTAGAGTTAGAGGTCCCGATTACGGTAGAGAAGCTCAGTCTGACCGAGAACGGAACCTTCGAGGATCAGGGAGGAAAAGTACACCAATTCAGCTCGGGGCAAGTGCTTGTGCTTGATACCGGAACGGAGTAAGACTACGGAGGACAGAAATGAAGACCATTTCGGCGAGATCTATTTTCGGTTCACCCCTCTGGCTTGCGCTTACACTGAGCGCCGCCGCGGGGCAATCAGTGGTGAAGCACAGTGCGCCCGCGCCGCAGTGCACTTCTTCCAAAGGCACTAGTACGAAAAGCGCAGTTGGCGAAGCTGTAGCGATCGTGGCAGGACAGCCGATTTATGAACCCGACCTGGACGACCTTATTGCGTCGCAGATCCTTCCGCTTCGCAATCAGGAGTATCAGATTAAGAGCAAGGCGCTGGACGATCTCATTCGCGAGCGGCTGGTGGAAGCGGAAGCCAAGAAACAGGGACTTACTACAGATCAACTATACGCAAAGGAAGTCGATTCCAAAATTGCAACACCCAGCGATGACGAAGTAGCCGCTTACTATTTGGGTTTGAAGTCTCAGATGAAGACGCCTCCGCCTCCTCTCCAGGAAATCAAATTGTCGCTTCAAGCAAACCTGAAAGCGATACAAACGAGGCAAGCGCGGCAAGACTACGCGGATTCGCTGCGCGCTAAGGCCGAGGTTACCGTATTGCTCGAGCAGCCAAGGGTGGAAGTTGCCTTCGATCAGGGACGCCTGCGCGGCGATCCCAACGCAGTGGTCACTATCGTAGAGTTTGCGGATTTTCAGTGTCCCTATTGCAAGCAGACCGAGACGACGCTCAACGACTTGCTTAGAAAGTATCCCGGCCAAATTAAGCTAGCCTTCCGCGACTTCCCGCTTGGATCGATTCATCCTTATGCGGAGAAGGCGGCGGAGGCGGCCCGCTGCGCCGGCAAACAGGGAAAATACTGGGAGTTTCACGACGCGCTATTTGCCAATCAGCCTAAGTTAGACGAGCCAGGGCTGAAGGCGATCGCCCAAACGCTTAGTCTTGATGAGAACTCGTTTCAGGCTTGCCTTGCATCCGGAGAGTACAAAGCGCAGGTCTCGCGAGACCAGGAAGACGGTAAGAGAGCGGGCATTTCCTCGACGCCGGGATTCTTCATCAACGGCATTGCCGTTACAGGCGCTCAACCCGAGACCGCATTTGCGAAGATAATCGACGACGAATTGAAGGCAGCGAGAAATCAACCTGTCGTGCGTGCGTCCAGGTGACTTTGTAAAACGGCCACCGAACGGGGCAGCAAAGTGAAAGGAACTGTAGTTGTGCGGGCTGCGATTCTCCTGTCCTTGACTGTGATTTCCTCATTTGCCCTGCAAGGCGGCGGCCGGCCCGCCCAGGCTGCCGCAAGCGCTAACGCTTCTCAGTTCGCAGATACCGCAGCCGAGGCGAGTCACTCGCCGTCGAAGCTGAGTGCTTGCTCACCGCCGAACCGCATTCTGCCGTCCATCGAGGAAACGGCATGGCGGATTTTAGTGGCTGCAACCTGTCCCGTTAATCAAAAGCAGTATCCCTTTGTTGTCTGGGAGAATTGGATCGAACAGGATCAGCTGTATCCTCTGGATCCCGCCCACGGCTTGCATGTGCCCAACTCCGTTCCACCTTCGAACAGCGCCAGCCATGTGCTACATGCCTCCACGCTGACGTTAGCAAAGAATCCGGGGCTGAGCACGGTTGTGCCCGGACGGTTGGGCGCGCCCGACCAGAACTGCAATAGAGCCGGCAGCCCTCCTCCGAATCAACCGAATCTTGTGATCTGTGAGGAAGTGCGTTTGAACGGCGCAACGGAAGATTACATTGCCGGGAATGGACTCTGGAAGCGCGCCTCACAGCAGCAGGCGGCAGTAAGTGGCGCTAACATACAGTTCCCTGCAACGTCGATCGAGGTTAAAGCGGACTGGATTCAACTTGCCAGCATCGGCCTGGATTGCAGCGATCTTCCAGCGGGCTTCAGCGAGACTGTTCATGTCGAGATGATCAACGGCAATTGTTTCGCGCTTGCCGGAATCCACGTAATTTCGAAACTACTGAGAAATTGGATCTGGGCGACCTTCGAACCGCAGAATCTGACGACCAATCCGAATCGATGTAAGGTCTTGGGGTGTAAAGACCTGTTCGGTTCAAAACCTGCTCAGACGAACGGCACGAATACTCAATTGAGTCCAAAATTGTCCAACTTAATGGCCGCTGCAAATCTGGCCCCCGAATGGAAAAATTATCGGCTGGACGGTGTGCAGATATTCTTCACAGACGACCGGAATCCGACCTTGCTAGGCAATTCCATGATCGAGGGGGAGAACACCGGGATACCGCTCAGAGAATCTTCTTGCATCACCTGCCACGCGCTGTCTTCTGTCAAGACTGACGGTACTGACGGCATTCAATTCCGAATCGGCAATAACCCGGTGGGAGAGCCTGAGCCTCTGCCGCCTGATTGGATTCGCCGTGATTTTGTCTGGTCGCTTTTCGCCGCCTGTCCCAGCGCACCCTTCCGGGACTGCGCTCATTAGGTCACTAATTGCAGGAAGAGAACTTCTGCGATTCGTGATTCCGCCCCAAAATTTCTTCACTTCCGATGATCCCAAACGCGCGTTCTCTGCGCTTTACCCGTAGAAGGTGTTCTGATCGTGACGCGAATTGGTGTTACCCTTTTCTGCCTCAGCTTGGCCGGTGTGCCGCTTTTGTCTGGCAGGCAACACCCGGACCCGCGTATCCTTCACCTTGGAGACTTTGCCAAAAAGCCCTGGCTCAGAGCACATACCGGCCAGACGGTCTTTCTCGATGGTGAGTCTGACGATCCGGCAGAAACGGCCATTCCTTATGAACTCGAAGCGGGCAAGCACGAATTCTGCCTACAAGGCGGCGATGCTTACTTCGCCGGCCTGGTTCTCAGAGACCACGCCGGCAACATCATTTTCACAATGCCTGGCCATCAGCGGTGCTTTACCGTCACGGTGGGCAAGGGCATATATACACTTCACATTCGGCACTCGAGCGAAGGGTTTCCCAATCCTAAACGGTTTGGCCGTGTACAGCTCGATTTTCCAAGTGCTCCGCTGGTTGACGCAAACGGCAATCCCGCTGGAGGCTATTGGGCGATAGTGCCTAATAGCCTGCTTTATAAAGGCCGCCTAACGGCCCAACAGCCGCCCCGGATCCTAGGCGATCCCCCCTCCTTTTACACCAATGCCATGCCTTTGGTCGCAGACGGCTCATCAGTGTTCGATGAGTATAGCCTGTTCAGTTTTCCACCGGGTAAGAATCATCCCCTGCTGCTCGCACCCGGCTTTTTCGTCGACCAACTTACAAATACAACCAGCGCTTCTGAAGCCGGAACAGTGATCGCCGGGGATTACACATGTCCGGCGGACACGGAGCCGCCGGAATTTCCCTACCACCTCTGCGATGTTTTTAGCGGCTTTGACTTCAGCAGTATTGTCAAGGATTTAGGACATTATCAGTTTTCGTTTACAGGCTTCAGCCTTCAGCCGACTCCCTTCTCGAATCTAACGCTGCTCGAGAACTCAGACTCGAATGCCCCATCGACCACGATGTCGGTGCTTTTTCGTTTTTACCCCGACGGTACGCAGATTGGAAATCTCAATGAAGGCGAAGCCGCGCTTTACGAAGGGTGCAATTACCAGGGCAAAGGTGTCGTCATCAGCGATGACGGCCTTGATCCATTGAGCTACACCAGCGACGCAACCACGCTGACAAACTCACTGGTTTCCGTGAGGATAGGCAACAACACCGCAGTACAGCTCATCCTTGCAGTCGGTACCGGCACATCGGTCGTTACGCTATACAACGATGCAGCATGCCTTTCCGATCCTGTCGATGAAGCAAATTGGGTTTTGCGATTAGACGAAAATCTTGCTGCCGGGGCGAGTGTTGAACCGAACGAACCTTGTCCCAACTGCCGGCTCGTAGGCGCGGATCTGTCAGCTTTTACTCTCGCCAACGCTGATTGGCAAGGGGCTGACATGTCCGGGGCTACTATCTCCGGAACACAGTTTACGAATGGAACGAATCTCACAGGGGCCAAATTCATTGGAGCGACGGTGAACGATGCAAGCTTCCAGGGCGCAACACTCACCGGCACGGACTTCACAGGCGCGAAACTGACCTGCGTCAATTTCTCCGGGACGGACAGCCAGCATCTGGCAGATCTAACGCAGCCAATCCTGACCAATGTTCAATGGATTCCAAGCACATCGTGCCTCAGCAACCTGGCTTATACCAAACTAACTGTGGCGAGCGTGCCGCCGGCTTACTGGAAATACGCGGATCTCACCGGGGCAGTTTTCGTGGACTTAAAGCCGGGCATACAGCTATCCAGCCAGGCGAATGCAGTGGACATGAGCGGCGCCCGGCTTGCGGACGTCTCGCTGCCGCAAGTGGTCCTCGATTACGCCAATTTGACCGGCGCTGATCTTACTCAAACCCTTCTCAGTAAGTCGAGCCTGCAACACGCGAATTTGGGCACAGCGAAGTTGTACGGCGCCAAGCTCATCAACGCGAACCTCGAAAGCGCTAATCTGCAATCGGCCTATCTGACAAATAACCCGCCTACCGTCCAGCAAGCGGCTGACCTGACTGGCGCATTCCTGCGCAATGCCAATTTGTCCTTCGCTCAACTTAGCGGGGCCAATTTCACTGACGCAAGCTTCTACGGATTTAACGGTGCTTACGGGCCGGGGGTCGATTCGTGTGCTGTCAACGACAACGGCGAAACGAACGGCTGCGCGACGGCGCACCACGCCATCATGAACAACACCGTGTTCTCCGGGGCCTACTTGTTTGGTGTCGACTTCACGACGACTCAAGCAACGGGAGCGAATTTCAGCAACGCGGTACTGACCGGTGCAAATTTCGACTCGGCGGCTCTAGGGTCCGATTCGGCTGCAGCGTCAACCACCTCGTTCGAATCGGCATTCCTGCAAGGAGCCAACCTGGGCGGCGCGACCCTGGATCACGTGTCGCTGGCCGGCGCCTTCGTGGATTTCAATCCGCAAGGCAACACACTGGACCTTCAGTTACCGGGAACACACACGCAATTTCCTGGTTATTGGAGTACGCCCGGCCAGGATGTATGTGCTGAGCCGGGTTACTCCTTGCCGACCTCAGTTCCTACCACCAACTCCACCATCACCTGCCCGGATGGCAATCAGTACCTGGATGGCTGCGGTGCGGCTGATCCGCAAGGCACAAATCTGCGTTGGAAGAGCGGTACGAACATTAGCTCGGCGAATACGCCAGCTTCATACGAACAAAACGCTACCTATACGTCCGCATCGACGAATCCGATTTGTACGGATGATCCGATCTGGGACGTCGGAGGAAACAATTACAGAACTCGGAGGAAAGACCGATGAAAAAGAGCAAACTGCTGGACGGTACGGCCACTCCAAACTCCGTCGTCCGATCTTTGTCCCGCTATGAAAAGCGCAGGCTTCGGAATGCGGGCATTCCGCTGAAAGAGCCGCAAGGAATGCCAGTCAATCGCAGAGAATTCCTCGGAACAGCTGCGGCGGCGGGCGCCTTGGCTGCGCTGGTTCCGAAAAGCGGCCGGGCGGAGACGCGGCCGATAGAAGTGCGCACGCTGTTCTTCAACATGTCGCACCATCCTGAGCGCCACTCGCGTAACTTTTATGCGGTAATTGCCGGCAAGGCATACCCGTTGGAGCGCGTCACCCCGTCGCATCCCGTCTTGCTCGGAGCGCAGCGCAAGAATGCC
>JAFAMM010000352.1 GCA_019233375.1 Acidobacteriaceae bacterium | reverse complement strand
GTTAATGATGGATTGCATCTGCTCTTCGACGAAGTACCAGGCGCCCATGTTCTCCGGTTCTTCCTGTACCCAGAACAACTCCGCGCCATCTGAGTAGCGGCGCAGAATGTCGGTGAGCCGCTGTAGCGGAAATGGATACAACTGCTCCAGGCGAATGATCGCCACGTCCTGCCGGCCGAGTTCTTCGCGCTTATTGATTAGGTCGTAATAGACCTTCCCCGAGCAGAGGAGAATCCGGCGCACGCCGCTGCCTACATTTGTCGAATCGCCGATTACTTCCTGGAACGCACCGGTGGTCAGGTCCTCCAGCCGCGAGGCCGCCTTCGGATAGCGCAGTAGAAACTTGGGAGTGAAGATGATCAGCGGTTTGCGAATACCGCGCCGGTCAGCTCCGCCGTACATCTGGCGGCGAAGCAAATGGAAGTATTGCGCCGGGGTTGTGCAATTGCACACCTGGATGTTGTTTTCCGCGCAGAGTTGCAGAAACCGCTCGATGCGCGCGCTGGAGTGTTCGGGCCCCTGACCTTCGAGGGCATGCGGCAGCAGCAGCACCAGCCCGCTCGGCTGGTTCCATTTGGATTCCGCGGAGACGACAAACTGATCGATGATGATCTGAGCGCCGTTGACGAAGTCGCCAAACTGGGCTTCCCACATCACAAGCGTTAATGGATCGGCCACGCTGTAGCCGAACTCAAAGCCCATTGCGGCGTATTCGCTCAGGAGACTATCGACCACTTCAAATTTGGCCTGATTTGGCTCGAGGTGTTGCAACGGGATGTATGTTTCTCCCGTTTCGTAGTCACTGAATTCGAGGTGTCGCTGGGTAAACGTGCCGCGCGATACGTCTTCTCCCGCAAGCCGGACGGGAGTTCCTTCGAGCACAAGGCTGCCGAAGGCGAGCGTCTCCGCAAATCCCCAGTCGATCGGCGCGCCGCGAAGCACTTCACGCCGCTTGTCTAGCAGACCCTTCAATTTCGGATGGAGGACGAAGTCGTGCGGCAGCTTGGTGCACGTCTCCACAACGCGAGTAATCGTGTTGAGGTCGGCCGCGGTGGAAGGCATTGGTTGTGAGAGACGCTCCGCGGTCACCTCGGCAAACTCTTCAATGACGAACTGTTCGCGCGTCTTCTTAGCGTCGTCGTATATTTCTTTCAGACGCGTGCGCGCCTGAGTTCGCAGGCTGTCAATGTGATCCTGCTGCACGAACTTCTCGCGAACCAGCCGCTCGGAGTACTGCGTAGCGACGGTAGGAGTGTTCTTGATCTTGCGATACATCACCGGCTGGGTGTAGCTCGGGTCGTCGGCCTCGTTGTGGCCCTGCCGGCGGTACCCGATGACATCGATCACAACATCGCGCTTAAACTGCTGGCGATAATCGTAGGCTATCTGCGCAACGCGGAAACACGCCTCCGGATCATCGCCGTTGACGTGAAAAATCGGCGCCTGCACGGACAGCGCGACGTCAGTGCAGTACACGCTGCTGCGGCCCTCAAGCGGATTCGTCGTGAAGCCGATCTGGTTGTTAGTGACTACATGAATGGTGCCGCCGGTCTTGTAACCGTCAAGCTGAGAAAGCTGCAAGACTTCCGCGACTACGCCTTGACCGATGAAGGCAGCGTCCCCGTGGATAAGAATAGGGATCACGCGCTCGCGCTTTTCGTCTCCGAGCCAATCCTGCTTCGGCCGGACGAGTCCTTCTACCACTGGATCGACGGCTTCGAGATGACTCGGGTTGAAGGCGACCGATACCAGGATTTCTCGCCCCAGGCTCGACCGGTGAATACCGCTGGCGCCAAGGTGATATTTGACATCGCCTGAACCCTGGACGCTTTCCGGATCCGGATTGCCTTCAAATTCTGAGAAGACCTGAGCCATCGATTTCCCGACGACGTTAGCCAGAACATTCAGCCGGCCGCGGTGCGCCATTCCAATGACCGTTTCGTGCACGTTTTGATTTGCGGCACGATCCAAAACCTCATCGAGCACCACGATTGTACTTTCGAGGCCTTCTAGACCGAATCGTTTCTGACCGACAAAGCGGGTCTGCAGAAAGTGTTCGAACTCTTCCCCCTGAATGAGCCGGTTCAGGATGCGATGGCGGACACCGTCATCAAGCTTCCAGGAGTTCATGGTCGATTCCATGCGGTCCTGGAGCCACTGTTTCTGCTCCGGGTCCTGAATATGCATGTACTCGACGCCGATACTGCCGCAATAAGTGGTGCGCAGCCGGTCGAGAATTTCGCGTAGCGTCTCATAAGGCTGCATGTAGGAGGCGATGGCGCCGCTCGGTGCTTTGACCGCGCCCGCAAGGAAGGGGCGATCAAGATCCCAAATCGATAATCCGTAGGAGCTTGGATCCAGTTCGGCGTGGTAACCGGGCTCATGGCCGAGTGGATTCGTATTTGCGAGCAGGTGGCCGCGAATGCGGTACGAGTTGATTAGCTGAATGACAGCCGCTTCTTTAGCGACATCCGCGTTGAGAGCAGCAAACCGATTGGGAGTGATTTGCTGATCGTTCTGCCAGCGCACCGGCATATAGGGAACCTTGAGATCGCGGAAGATTGTCTCGTAGAAGCCGTTTTCGCCCTGTAGCAATTGGTGGAGAGTGGCAAGAAACGCTCCCGACTCCGCGCCCTGGATGATCCGGTGATCATACGTGCAGGTAATCGTGAGCACTTTGCTGAGGCCGAGCATCGCGCGCGTCTCCTCGCTGGCAGCGGCGAATTCGGCGGGATAATCGATCGCGCCCGTGGCAATAATGGCGCCCTGGCCAGGCATCAGCCGTGGCACTGAGCCGAGAGTTCCCACCGTGCCTGGGTTCGTAAGCGAGATCGTTGTGCCCTCGAAGTCAGGAACCTGTAGCTTGTTGGTGCGCGCGCGCGCCACGATGTCGTCATACGCGTTCACAAACTGCGCAAAGGACATGCCATCCGCGTTCTTGATGTTCGGAACTTTGAGCGAACGCGTGCCGTCTTTTCCGGCAACATCGACGGCCAGACCGATATTGACGTGATTGCGCACTACTCGGAAGGCCTCGCCGCCGTTCTCGGCATAGGCGTGATTCAAGGATGTATTCGATTTGAGTGCCTTTACAATCGCCCAGGCAATCAGATGCGTGAAGCTGAGCTTGCCACGGCCCTGCATTGCGCGCTGCCGGTTCAGGATATTGCGATTCTCTTCAATCACGCGAACCGGTATCTGACGTTGCGATGTAGCGACCGGAATCGAAAGGCTCGCGATCATGTTCTCCGCGATTCGCGCTGCTGCGCCGCGCAAAGGAACGAGCTGGTCATGCACACCAACGGCCTTTTCCTGCTTAGCAGGCGCGGCAGGTTCGGCCTTCGCAACTTCGGTGGTGGTGGCGGCGGGCGGGGGCGCCTGACGTACTGGCGGGGGTGCTTCCTGGCGTACGCTCTCCTCTCGAGCAGGCTCCGTCTCGGGCGTAGGCTGCGGTGGTGGTTCTTTCTGCGGGACGGGAGCGGGCGGGGGTTCCTCGACCGCGGTTGCGGCGCCGTTGCTGCTGGTTGTTAAAGAGGCCCCACCGTTCTGACCGGAATCCTGGAACAACCGGGTCCAGCCTTCATCGACACTTTTCCGGTCGAACTGATACTGGTGATAGAGTTCGTCCTCTAACCAGCTATTAATACCCAGCGCGGGGTCATTTCCTTGCGGCATTGTGTTGATTCTTTTCGGTCTGAGCGAGAGTGAAAATTGAGTACGCAAGTGAGTACGGCATGCGGCGCGCGCTGACTTGAGTCTCTTGAATCCGTACCCTTATTGTAACGAACCCCACCACTTCCGTACTTTTGACATGAAATGAACACTCGAAAGACCTGACCTATTCGGGTGCGATAAAATTAAGTGTTCCCGCCTGTTTTCCCCATGATTTCTGTTAGCAACGTGAGTATGCGCTTCGGCGGCAAAATTCTTTTCGAAGACGTAACAACGTCTTTCGTGCCGGGCCGGCGATACGGTTTAACCGGTCCAAACGGGGCCGGTAAATCGACCTTTATGAAACTGCTCTCGGGCGAAAACGAACCCCAGAAAGGGACGGTAGTGCGGCCGAAGAAAATCGGCGTGCTACGGCAGGATCAGTTCGCGTTTGATCAGTTCCGCGTGGTCGACACGGTCATCATGGGTAATCCGCCGCTCTGGAAGGCTCTGGAAGAGCGCGAGGTGCTCTATTCGAAGCCTGAGCTTACCGACGAAGATGGCATGCGCCTCGGGGAACTCGAGGGCATTGTGGCGGAAGAAGACGGCTATTCGGCCGAGAGCGATGCTGCCGTGCTGCTCGACGGGCTCGACATTCCCGAGCCGCTGCATCCTCGCATGATGGGCGAACTGCAGGGTGGACAGAAGGTCCGGGTTCTGCTTGCCCAGGCATTATTCGGCCGCCCTGCGGCCCTGCTGCTCGACGAGCCGACGAACTATCTTGACCTGGAATCCATTCATTGGCTGCAAAATTTCCTGACGCATTACGACGGAACGCTGATCGTAATCTCGCATGATCGACATTTTCTAAATAGCGTCTGCACGCACACGGCCGATATCGATTACCAGACGATCATCACCTATCCGGGCGGGTATGACGACATGGTTCTGCAGAAGACGCAGATCCGCTCGCGCATTGAAGCAGAGAATGCGCAGCGCGAGAAAAAGATTGCGCAATTGAATGAATTTATTGCGCGATTCTCGGCCGGTACGCGGGCAAGCCAGGTTACGTCGCGGAAAAAGGAAGTGGAACGCCTGCAGACCACGGAACTCGCCCGCTCCAATATCCAGCGGCCGTTCATCCGCTTCGAGATGAAGCGCCCGTCAGGCCGGCACGCGCTCGAATTTAAGGGCGTAACGAAAGGCTACGATGGCCTCGAAGTGATCCGCGATTTCTCGGCCGCCGTGCAGCGGGGCGAAAAGATCGCGCTCATGGGACGAAATGGCGCGGGAAAAACCACTCTGTTGAAAGCTCTGCTGGCTGGCGCACCCGGTGTGGACGATTCCGACGTCGGGCGCGATTCCGGTACCGTCACGTGGGGCCATGAAGTTCAGGCCGGGTACTTCGCGCAGGATCATCGCGCGACCATCCGCAATGGAACGACGGTCGCCGAATGGCTGCACGAGTGGGATCCACAGGCCTCCAGGGAGGAGATCCGGGGACTTCTCGGCCAGATGCTCTTCAGTGGTGAAGAAGGATTGAAGCCGACCGATGCGCTTTCGGGCGGCGAAGCAGCGCGCCTGATGTTCTGCAAGCTAATGCTCCAGAAACCCAACGTGCTTGTCTTCGACGAGCCGACGAACCATCTGGATCTCGAATCGATTAACGCGCTGAATATAGCCCTGCAGAAATTCGAGGGCACCGTTCTGCTCGTCACCCACGACGAGGATCTCGTCGATGAGGTAGCAACACGAATCTGGCACTTTGAGCGCGGCGCGATCGAGGACTTCGCCGGTACCTACGAAGAATACGCCGCCGTTGTCGCCAGATAACGATCGGCGTTCGCCGCCGGCAGCATTTCCTGTTCGATCCAGGCGTAGGTTTTTGCCATGCCATCGCGCAGGCGGATGGAAGGCTCCCAATTGAGATGCTGGCGAATTTTGGTGTTGTCGCTATTGCGTCCGTTTACGCCTTTGGGAGCTTTCAGATTGTAGACGCGCTCGAGCTTGATACCAGCGATCTCCTCGACAATATCCACCAGCTCATTGACCGTGACTAGTTCGCTGCTGCCGAGATTCAGCGGCTCGCGGACGTCACTTTCGAGGATCATTTGCGTACCCTGCAAACAATCGTCAATGTACATAAAGCTGCGTGTCTGGTGCCCATCTCCCCAGATCTCGATTTTGTGTCTGCCGGAGAGTTTAGCCTCAATCACTTTTCGGCAGATCGCAGCCGGGGCTTTCTCGCGGCCGCCGGCGTATGTGCCAAGCGGGCCATACACGTTGTGGTAGCGCGCCACGCGGCATTGAAGCCCGAAATCCTCTTCGAAGTGCCGGCACATGCGCTCACTGAACAGCTTTTCCCAGCCGTAGCCATCCTCGGGGAGCGCCGGGTAGGCGTCCTCCTCTCTTAGCGCCGTTACAGCCGCGTTTTTCTGTTTGTCGCCATTGTAGACGCATGCCGAAGACGCATAAAGGAAACGCTCCACACCGGCATCACGCGATGCCAGCAGGAGGTGGGTATTGATCAGAACGCTGAGCATGCACAGCGCTTTATTGTTTTCGATGAATCCCATCCCGCCCATGTCGGCGGCCAGGTTAAGGACAAGATGCGCGCCGCGGACAGCCTCCTCGCAGGCGCCCTTTTCCTTAAGGA
>JAFAMM010000305.1 GCA_019233375.1 Acidobacteriaceae bacterium | reverse complement strand
AGCGAGCAGGTAACCCGGGCCCATGCCTAGGGTTCCGGACCTACTTGCCTCGTCCTATTACCGCCGGGTTGTGTTGCACACGCTGCTCGCGCTTCTCACATCGGCACTGCTGTTGCTCGCTTTACCGCGATTCGATGTTCGCTGGCTTGCGCCCGTTGCACTGGCTCCCCTGCTCGTCGCGCTCGCCCGGACCAGTGACGGTTGGCAGCGCTTCGTTTACGGCTGGGGCGCGGGAATTTTCTTCTGGTTCTTTTTGTGCACCTGGATCGAGTTCGTTCTGGAAGTGCACGGCGGCATGGGCCGCTGGGGCGCCTGGGCATCATTTTTTCTGTTCGCGATTCTGAAAGGTCTGCACCTGGCAGTTTTCAGTTTGCTTGCGGGGCCGCTAATGCAGCGGGCTTACGCTCTGCCTGCCGTCGCCGCCCTATGGACCGGGCTGGAGCGAACACACGGTACGTTCGGCTTCGCCTGGCTCGATCTCGGCAACGCCGGGATCAACATGTCGCTGCCGCTGCGGGCGGCGCCTTTTGTTGGTGTCTATGGCGTGTCCTTCGTATTCGCGATGCTCGCGGCGGCACTCGCCTGCGTTGTTCTAAGAAGGCCGCGAGTGTGGTTATTGCCGCTGGTTGCGCTCGGCATTCTCTGGCTTCTTCCGCCCATCCGTGAAGGTGTTCCCGCCACGCAAACCGCCTTGCTGGTGCAGCCGGATATCGACCCAAGCGTCCAGTGGACAGGCTTGCTGCAGGAGAAGACCGAGCGCGAGCTTACTCTCTTGTCGAACGCGCTGCCCGCGCCGATCGTAATCTGGCCTGAGCTGCCCGCGCCGCTTTATTATTACAGCGATCGGGAGTTTCGTGAGGCGGCGGCGAATGTCGCCCGCCGGCATGGTTATTTTCTGTTTGGCACGGTCGCGTATGCCGGCGAGAACCAGCCTTTGAACTCCGCCGTGCTCCTGGGACCGGAAGGCACGGTTCTTGGCCGCTACGACAAGATCGATCTGGTTCCCTTTGGCGAATTCGTCCCGCCTGTTTTTTCGTGGGTGAATCGCATTTCGAGCGAAGCCGGTGATTTTGTTCCCGGTCACGATATCAAGGTGCTGCCCGCTGCCGGCCAGACGCTGGGTGTTTTCATCTGCTACGAATCGGCGTTTCCTGATCTGGTGCGGCAGTTCACCAGAAAGGGCGCGGATGTGCTTGTAAATCTTTCAAATGATGGCTATTTCGGTCATAGCGAGGCACGCGAGCAGCATCTTTTGCTTGCCCGTATGCGCGCGATAGAGAACCGGCGTTATCTCATTCGCGCCACCAACGACGGTCTAACGGCCATTATCGATCCGGCAGGGCGGATTACGCGCCGGCTTCCGCCTTACCAGGAAGTGGCCTCGCCCATCCGCTACGGTGTTGTGGAGGGCGCGACTTTTTATGCCCGGCATGGGGACTGGTTCGCGTGGGCCTGCCTGGCTGTGGGCGTCGCGCTGGCAATGAAAGATCTCGTGCTTCCGGTACATCCAAGCGCCAAGCCCTGATCGCCGAGTATGGCAAGCCCCTATACTGAGGTCCATGCCTGTCAAAGACATCGATCGCCCCCTCGGTTTCAATACGCGCGCGGTTCACGCCGGCTATGATCCGGACCCGACGACGCATGCGCGCGCCGTTCCCATCTACCAATCCACTTCCTTCACCTTCGATAATTCCGATCACGCGGCGCGGCTCTTTGCTTTGCAGGAGTTCGGAAATATTTATACACGCATCATGAACCCGACCACTGCGGTGCTAGAGGCGCGCGTGGCATCGCTTGAAAATGGAGTAGCCGCTCTCGCCCTATCGAGCGGGCAAGCCGCTCAGTTTCTGGCCCTGACCACGATCGCCGCGCCGGGCGAGCATATCGTGTCGGCCAGCACGCTGTACGGAGGCACCCACACGCAGTTCGATGTGACCATGCGCCGCCTCGGCTACGATTTCGCCTTTGTCGAGCCGGACGATCCGGAGAACTTCCGCAAAGCGATTACGCCAAAAACCAAACTGCTGTATGGCGAGACGATCTGCAACCCTCGGAGTAATGTTCTTGACCTTGAGGCTGTTGCCAAGATTGCTCACGATCATGGCGTTCCGTTCGTGGTAGACAACACCTTCGCCACCCCGTACGTGACGCGGCCCATTGATTACGGCGCCGACGTAGTTGTCCATTCGCTCACGAAGTTCATGGGCGGACACGGTAATTCGATCGGCGGCATCATTGTCGATAGCGGCAAGTTCCCGTGGAATAACGGCAACTTTCCGCAGTTCACCGAGCCCTCGCGTGCGTATCATGGCATGAAGTTCTGGGACACGTTCGGCAATATCAGCTTCATCATCAAAGCGCGGGTGGAAGGCTTGCGCGACATAGGCCCTTGCGTCAGCCCCTTCAATGCCTTCCTTTTTCTGCAGGGCATCGAGACTCTCGGTATGCGAATGGAACGGCACCTTGAGAACACCCGAGCCGTGGCCCGTCATCTCGAAGAGCACGATCTTGTCGAGTGGGTGAAGTATGCCTCTCTACGCTCAAGTCCGTATCATTCGCTGGCACAAAAATATACCCCGCAAGGAGCCGGGGCGGTATTCTCGTTCGGCATTAAAGGCGGATACGGGGCAGGGAAAAAGTTCATCGACGATCTGAAGATCTTTTCCCACCTCGCGAACGTGGGTGACGCCCGCAGCCTGGTGATTCATCCGGCATCTACCACACACCAGCAACTCGGACTCGCCGAGCAGGAAGCGGCGGGTGTTACGCCGGAACTGGTACGCCTTTCAATTGGACTTGAGGATGCCGAAGACCTGATTTGGGACATCGATCAGGCGCTCGGCTAATTTGGCTCTTATGCCAGGGCCAGCCAAGCAGGGAAGCCCCGCGAGCTGCCGCCAGTAGTCCGGAGTGTTCGGAAACGGCAAATCCTGAACGCTCATATACACGGGGGCATCGGGATCATCGAGTCTCGAGCTGTCCTCCCGCCCGGGCCCGAGTGCGTGGTGATGAGTGAACTCTTTTACCGGTCGGCCATTCTCGTAATAGCTCACTTCCTGCAGCTCGATGTTCGCGGCGGCCGAGTCAAGCAGCCGCTCGCGCTTCGCGATCGTGCCGTCATCCCGAAAATAATAGTCCACCGTCTGGTTCCAGTTCTGTTTTGAACCGCTCATCATCAATACAACCCAGCGGATGCGCGGACCGTCTGCGTAAACATAGGCAATCGTGTCATCTGACAACGCGGCGCCGATGTCGTCGATCTCTACCCAGGGATCCGGACCTGCAAAGGCAAGCGGAACCGTTTCCCGAAACTCGTCGCGGATCTGGGTGCAGTATGCGTCGATGGCGATTAGCCGTTTGGATTTGGCAGACGAGAGCGCCGGATGCAGTATGGCTGCAAAAAGCAAAATACCGAGCGCTCGTTTCATGGCGGGACTTGATCCTTTATTGATTCTGTTGAACTTCGACCCAAGCGTGCTTGGCGGCGCTCTCGGCGACTTTTTCGAGCAGAATCATGCCGTGCAGCCCGTCCTGAAAGGTTGGATAATCGACCGGAGCCGAAGGATCCGCAACTTTGGCGTAAAAGCGTTTAAAGACCTGCTTATGAGAGTCGTCATAGCCTTCGCTGTGCCCGCCGGGTAAGTCGGCAAATGTCGCGGCTTCGGGGTAGAACAGCGACGCATCCTTAATAAGGATCTGATTCGGCTCGTTGCGGTGGCCGATCCACAGCGTGTCCGGCGCCTCCTGATCCCAGCCGGCGCCGGCTTTGGTGCCGAAAATCTCGAATGCAAATTTGTTCTTGCGGCCCGCTGCCAT
>JAFAMM010000128.1 GCA_019233375.1 Acidobacteriaceae bacterium | reverse complement strand
CTTGCAGATGGGAGCAGGAGTCGCTTCTCTCCTGGGACGGCTGTTCCGGCTTCCGCGGAACAGTATGCGCCTGATCGCACCTGTTGGTGCGGCGGCGGGCATTGCGGCAGCGTTTAACACACCCATCAGCGGAGTGCTGTTCGTGATGGAAGAAGTGCTGGCGGACTGGAGTGCGACGGCGGTGGGTTCCATCGTGCTGGCCGCGGTGTCGGCGGTCGTGACCATGCGCGCCTTTCTTGGCAATGAGCCGCTGTTCCAGATCCCCAGCTTCGAAATCGGGCATATTACCGACCTTTTAGTTTATGCGGGCATCGGGCTCGCCGGCGGTTTGCTTTCGGCGCTGTTCATGCGGCTGATTCGGATCTTGCGGAGCGAAATCGACGGCCTCCCAAATTGGCGACACTACGTGCTGCCCATTGGGGCCGGGTTCTTTACGGGCGTCGTCGGGCTGTGGTTTCCGGAAGTTATGGGCGCCGGATACGATGCCCTTAACAGCGCGCTGCACGGCGAGTTTGTCTGGCAAGTTCTCTTATATCTGGCATTGACGAAGCTGCTGGTCACGCTGCTCTCGTTCACGGCGGAGACCCCCGGGGGCATGTTCGCCCCCGCGCTGTTTGTGGGCGCGATGCTGGGCGGGGCGCTGGGCGGCATGGCGCACCGGGTATGGCCGCAGAACGCTTCGCCGGCCGAAGCGTACATGCTCGTCGGGATGGGTGCTTTCTTCGCGGGCGTGTTCCGCGCGCCCATCACTTCCATCTTCATGGTCTTCGAACTTAGCGCGAGCTACGTGATCATCCTGCCGGTCATGATTGCGAACACGACGGCGTATCTCTTGTCCCGCCGCCTGCATCCGACACCGTTCTTTAAGATGCTGGCGGAACTGGAGGGCGTGAATCTGCCTTCGGCGGAAGAGAAGCGCAACTTCCAACCATTGCGTGTAGAGGATGCGATGCACCGGGTGTCGGCGGCCGTGCAGCCTGAACCTGGTTTGCGGCTGTTTCCCGACGAGCCGCTGGATGCGGCACTGCGCCTATTAGCTTCACAAGATCGGATTCAGGTGATCAGCCGTTTGCGCCATCATGAGGTGCTGGGTACGCTGACGCTCGAAGATGTACATCGGGCGTACGGGATTGCGAGCAGCGGGAGAGAGCCGTACGCGGGAGCCGATGCCGAGCACACCAGCACGGCGGAGATTTCAAAGTAGGTTTCCGGTTGATTGCGGCGGAAGTAACGGGCATAGAATGCTATATAGCTGCCGTTGCGGTAGCTATGTATAAGAAATGTCGATCACTGCTCTCGCCAAGCTGTCTCATACCGCTGCCATCATCTTGCAAACGATCGACCAGGGCGGCCGTTACGGCTTTGACATCATGGACCAGACCGGACTACCCAGCGGCACGGTTTATCCCGCGCTGCGCCGGATGGAGGCCGAAGGGCTGATCTCTTCGCACTGGGAATCAGAGAAGAAAGCAATCGCCGAGCAGCGTCCGCCCCGCAAGTATTACCGCATCACGCGCTCAGGGTCGCAGGTGCTGGAGTACTCGCAAAGACGGTATCCATTGCTCGCACGCCTGCTGACAAAGCCGCACAATCGCGCGACCAACGAGACAAACCAGCGAAGCGACGACGATTCCGACAGCTAGAGGTTGATATGCGCGCCGGTCCGAAGCTTGCGTTTTCCGTCGCGGTTTGCGAAGCGCTGATTCGTGTTGCGGGGCTGCTGGTACCGGCGACCAGCCGCGAGGAATGGATCAGCGAATGGCAAGCGGAAATCCGGCACCGATGGTTGTTCCTTCACCACGTGGGCGCCTGGAGTACCGAGGAAGCGCTGCGGCTGCTGCTTCGTTCGCTTGGCGCGTTCCTGGATGCCGGTTGGTATTTCACATCGCAAGATTCGATCCAAGGCCGGGTGCATGAGAGCGTGCGTTCGCCCTGGACGTGCCTGGGGGCCATCGGGGCAGCCGTGGCGCTGGTCGCTATTGTGAGTGCGGGCCTGCCCGCAACGCGCGACCTCTTCCGCAGTACGCCGGATGCCAGATCCGGGCGCCTGCTCTTTGTTTGGCGGCATCCTTCCGCAGGAGGCGGCGATAAGGGCGTGCCTGCCGATGTCACTGCGGCGTGGTCCCGCAGCAGCCGTTTGCTCGATGGCGCCGCTGCGTTCAGGGTGCGGCATGAAAGCGTTCAGTTTGGCGGACGAACCACATCGAGGGTCTTCATAATCACCACGGAGCCGGCGCTCTTCTCCGTGCTTGGCGCGGAGCCCTCACTCGGCAGGTTGCCGAACGAAAGCGGCGTACTGCTAACGTACTCGCTCTGGCGATCTTTGTTTCACGGCGACGCGCGCGTTCTCGGGTCTCATATTCGAATTGGCCGCGAGTCCTATCGCATCTCAGGAGTGCTTGGAAGCCAGTTCCGGTTCCTTTCGCGCCAGCCCGCGCTCTACGTTGTACTGCCGACTCTTCAGGATGCTCCGGCGATGATTGTGGCGCGTCTCCGGCCATCCGTACCGTTACCGAAGCTCGATCACGAACTGACTCGCATCTCTGAAGTCTCCTGCTATTACTTCTTTCAGGGCGAGCTTCGCTATGCGTTTCCGGATGAAGCGCTCTGGATCCCGGTCAAGACTTTTGCCATCTCGATCGTCGTATCGGGCCTGCTGCTCACTGCTGTTTCGGGCATCCGTATGCGCCACGTCTACAGGGCGTTGCAACATCCCTACCGAGCGGCGCTGATCCGGCGTATGGTTTTCTGGAGCGCCAAAACAGTCCTCGCGCTAGCGTTTGTTTTCCTGGCGGGACTGGAGTGGGCGCGGTCGGGTTCCTCAATGCTTTTCGGCTCGCATGATCCCGCAAGCGGGCCCTTTCTACTCTGGCTTTACGTACTTGGCGCGATGGCCGTTTTCTTCTGGTCCGCCGCCGATCAGCGCGGCCGCTGCCGCGTCTGTCTGCGCCTGCTTTGTTTTCCGGTTCGCATTGGATGCCCCGGATGCCTCCTACTTGACTGGTCCGGCACTGAGTTGCTCTGCAGCGAAGGTCACGGCGTGTTACATGTGCCTCACATGCACTCCAGCTGGGAAGAAGAGGCCAGCCGCTGGATCGCGCTCGACGATTCCTGGAAGGAACTCTTCGCAGGCGACAATAAATGAGCATGAGCGCTCCGGAAATCGCAACGGATCAGTGGAAAAGAATCGCGGCGCAAAAAGCGGCGGAAGATGTCGTGGACGGCATGGTCGTAGGGCTCGGTTCGGGCACTACAGCCGCGCATCTGGTGGAGGCGCTCGGACAAAGAGTGCGGCAGGGGCTCAGAATCATTGGCGTGCCAACGTCCGAGCAGACGGCCGCGCACGCCCGGCAGCTCGGGATTCCTATCTCCGACCTTGGCGAGCATCCTTCTATAGACCTTACGATCGATGGCGCCGACGAAGTGGAGACGCGCACGCTCGATTTGATCAAAGGTCATGGCGGCGCGCTGCTGCGTGAAAAAATAGTCGCCGCCGCCAGCCGCGCGATGTCGATCGTGGTGGATGAAACGAAGATCGTCGAGCGGCTCGGGTCGCACTTTGCCGTTCCTGTTGAGGTGGTTCCGTTCGGCTGGCAAACGACGGCAGCGCGGCTGCGCGAATTGAAAGGTGAACCGCAACTCCGACTGGATGCGGACGGCCGTCCTTTTGTCAGTGATGGCGGTCATTCCATTCTGGATTTAAGCTTTCGAGCGCCGATCCGATCGGCCGCGGAGCTGGATCTTGCGCTGAACAGTGTTGTCGGCGTCGTGGAGCATGGCCTGTTTCTCGGATTCGCTTCCAAGGTGTTTATCGGCGGCCCGAACGGAGTGAAGCTGCTGACGCGCAGCTAGGACGTTCCCTGCCCCGGCAAGCGCGCCTATAATCGGATCATGAATCGCTCCGAGTGGATTACGCCTCGTCTGAATGACCCGGTTCGCACGCAGATTTTTTATGCTCGCCGCGGTGAAATAACCGGCGAGATGCAATACATCGCGCAGCGCGAAAAACTTTCTCCGGAGTTGATCCGTGAAGAGGTGGCTCGCGGCCGCATGATCATCCCGGCCAACATACATCACCGTAACTTGGAGCCTATGTGCATCGGCGTTGCCTCCAAGTGCAAAATCAATGCGAACATTGGGAATTCGTCCACCACATCGAACATTCAGCAAGAACTCGAGAAACTCGAGTATGCGGTGAAGTTCGGCGCCGACACGGTGATGGATCTTTCGACCGGCGGCGACATTCCGCGGATCCGCCAGGCAATCATCGATGCCTCTCCGGTGCCGATCGGTACGGTTCCGATTTACGAGGCATTGAGCCGCGTGCGGCGTGTCGAAGATCTAAGCCTGAACGTAATGCTCGAGGTTATTGAAGAACAGGCTGAACAGGGCGTGGATTACATGACGATTCACGCTGGCGTGCTGGTTCAGTACGTGCCGCTCACAAGCAAGCGCATCACCGGCATTGTGAGCCGCGGCGGCGCGATTCTCGCCGAGTGGATGGTAAAGAAGCATAAACAGAACTTCCTGTACGAACACTTCGACGAGATCTGCAACATTTTCCAGAAACATGATGTGAGCTTTTCGCTGGGCGACGGCCTGCGCCCGGGATGCCTGGCGGATGCCAGCGACGCCGCCCAGTTCGCCGAACTCAAAACTCTAGGCGAATTGACGAAAAAGGCCTGGGACTATGACGTGCAGGTAATGATTGAAGGGCCTGGTCATATCCCGCTGGATCAGATCGCGATGCAGGTCGAAAAAGAGCGCGAGATGTGTTTCGAAGCGCCATTTTACACGTTGGGTCCGCTGGTCACCGACATCGCGCCTGGTTACGACCACATCACCTCCGCGATCGGAGCCGCGATGATCGGCTGGCATGGAGCTTCGATGCTGTGTTACGTGACACCGAAGGAACATTTGGGGCTGCCGAATCGCGAAGACGTGAAGCAGGGGATCATCGCGTATAAGATTGCAGCGCACGCGGCCGATGTGGCGCGCCAGCGCCCGGGGGCGCGAGATCGCGATGACGAACTTTCCCGCGCACGCTTCAGCTTTGATTGGAAGCGGCAGTTTGAGCTTTCGCTCGATCCGGAGACCGCGCAGGCGTTTCACGACGAGACGCTGCCTGAAGAAGGATTCAAAGAAGCGGCGTTCTGCTCGATGTGCGGACCGAAGTTCTGCTCGATGAATCACTCCTCTAAAACGCAGGAGTTCACGGAGGCGGAAGCAGCGGCGGTGCTTGCAGCCGCGGCTGGGGAACACCTGGTCAACATACCGGAGCCGGCCAGCGGCGATTGAAACGGCTGCTGGCCTTACTGGAAGCGCGTAAACCGGTTCAGGTCGATTTCGGGGACGCCAGGCAGCAGACGTGCATCAGGTATGGGTTTGCCTGACCTGGTCTTGATCGGGACAACGCCCGCCCAGACGGGCAGGCTGTAATCTTCCTCATCATCAATCGGCGGCCCGGTTCGTATTTTTGCCGAAGCTTCTTCGATGGGCAGCGCGAGCACGTGGGTCGCCTTCAATTCCTGCACCGCAGGTTGGCGCGTCTCTTCCCAGCGCCCGGGCACAATGTGGTTTGTGAACGCATGAAGAGCGGTCCGCTTCTCGTCATCGCAGGTGACCAGACGGGCTTTACCCAGGACGACGACAGAGCGATAGTTCATCGAGTGATGGAACGCCGAACGCGCCAGCACAAGCCCGTCGAGTAAGGTGACGGTGACACAAATCGCGACAGCCTCGTTCGCGGCTGTCTTAATCATTCGACTCGCGGCGGAACCGTGAATGTAAAGGGTGTCGCCCAGACGCGCGTACCCGGTCGGGATCACGAATGGTTGCCCGTCCGCGACAAATCCGACATGGCAAATGAAGCCTTCATCAAGGATGGAATAGATGCTCTCCTTGTCGTAAACGCCGCGCTTCGGCAATCGTCGAACCGTGATCCTGTCACTGGTTGGGAAGGTGCCCATACATTACACTGTACGGTTTTGCGCGGGCACTTCGAAGCCTTTTGGCGATTTCGCCAGCGCAATGATGGATGATGAGCATAGAATGGACACTCCAAAAATCCTGCTGATTGCCGGCGATTACGTTGAAGATTACGAGGTAATGGTGCCATTCCAGGCATTGCAGGCATTCGGGTATACGGTGGATGCGGTCTGCCCGGGCAAGAACGCCGGAGATTTCGTCCGCACCGCGATTCACGATTTTGGCGGCGACCAGACGTACTCCGAAAAGCCGGGACATAACTTCACGCTGAACGCGACCTTTTCGACCGTTCGTGAATCCGAGTATGATGCGCTCGTATTGCCTGGAGGGCGGGCGCCAGAATACCTGCGCTTGAACCCGCGAGTGCTCGAAATCATCCGCCACTTTGCGCAGAGCAACAAACCTATTGGCGCTCTGTGTCACGCAGCTCAATTGCTCGCCGCCGCAAAGGTTATTTCCGGGAAACGGCTGAGCGCTTATCCGGCGTGTGCTCCGGAAGTGGAACTGGCGGGCGGCCAATTTGAAAACATCGGGATGACCGAGGCTTTCGTCGACGGAACGTTAGTGACCGCACCGGCATGGCCGGCGCATCCGGCGTGGCTCAAGGAATTTTCGAAGGTGCTGCAAACGCATCAGAAGGGCAAGACTGCTGCAGCCGCCAGACTCGCGTAGTGTGTACGGCCGTTCCCGCACGGGATAATTGCCAGTATGGCAATAGGTGGAAGCGATCCTTTACAGATACTCGCGGCCGCAGTTTCGCCCGTGGTGCTCGTTTCCGCCACGGCAATCCTGATTTCCGGGTCAAACACGCGCTATATTTCCATCGCGGACCGGATACGGGCGCTCGCGCATGAGTTTCGCGACGGAAATCCTTCATCGCAGCGCCGCATCATTATTTCTGGCGAGATTGCAGCCTTTAAGCGGCGTGCACACCTGGTCGCGTGGGCGGTACGGGTGTTGTACGCTGCCGTCGGGTGTTTTATTACGGTCGCCATGATCATCAGCGCCAGCTCACGTCATCAGATGCTCTCGGCCGCCACGCTGCCCCTGTTCGCGGCAGGAATCCTTCTGATCATGGCCGCGCTTGTTTGCCAGCTGCTGGAGTTGCAGCTCTCTCATCGCACTCTCTGCCTGGAGACATCAGATGTGCTTGACGGCAAACCAAAACCGGAAGCGGCGAGACCCGACCCGCCGGTCAGGCTAAAGTTGTAAGTAATCATTTCAACGCTAGTTAGATCAAGTTATTCGAAACACCGGCGCGGGGTGCCGCGGGCGCTTGTGTATATGTCGGTGGTTTGCACGCTCGCCGCATCACCGCGTGCACAAGCGCTTGAGGCACGGGGGTCGCTCGGCTCTTTTGGACACCAGACCTGGCAAACGGAAAACGGTCTTCCCCAAAATTCGGTGCATGCCATTGCGCAAAGCGCTGACGGGTATCTCTGGCTAGGCACAGACGGGGGGCTGGCGCGCTTTGACGGGTACAGCTTCACTGTT
>JAFAMM010000091.1 GCA_019233375.1 Acidobacteriaceae bacterium | reverse complement strand
TATCTGTTCTTTGACAGGCTTGCGAAGCGCTTGACTCGGCGGGAAACAAGGGCCTACGCAGGCGGAGGGCTGCACGAACCGGTGACGGTGGAGTACAACCGGTGAACCTTTCGGCACCTTTCATCAAGCGCCCGGTGGCGACCTCGCTGCTGACGGCGGCACTGGCTCTTTCGGGCGGGCTTGCGTTCGAGTTTCTGCCGATCGCCCCCCTGCCCGAGGTGAGTTTTCCCACGATCGTGGTGCACGCGAACCTGCCCGGAGCAAGCCCCGAAACGATGGCCTCCGCGGTCGCGACCCCGCTCGAGCGACAGTTCGGACGGATCGCGGGCGTGACGGAGATGACGTCGTCGAGCGAATTGAGCAGCTCGGCGGTTGTGCTGCAATTCGATCTTGATCGCAACATTCAGGCCGCCGGGCGAGATGTGCAAGCGGCGATTAATGCCGCGCGCGGGCAACTGCCAGCCGATCTGCCAGGCAACCCCGGATATTGGATTGTGAATCCCTCCGAGAGGCCGGTGTTGATGCTGGCGATAAGTTCCGACGTATACGATCGCCCGCACATGTACGACATTGCAGACTCGATTCTTGCGCAAAAACTCTCTCAGATTGATGGCGTGGGCCAGGTACACGTGTGGGGCAGTTCGCGTCCCGCTGTGCGGGTGCAACTGAATCCGACCGTGCTCAACAACATGGGAATCGCGATTACGGACGTCGCGACCACGCTGCAAAACGCGAACGCGCATCAGGCCAAGGGCGCTGTTGCGAATGACACGATGCGCTGGCAGATCAACGCGACGGACCAGCTCTTTCATGCCGGTGAATACGCGCCGCTGATTGTTACTTATCGAAACGGAGCGCCGGTCCGGCTGCGCGATTTAGGAAACGTGATCGACTCGGTGGAAGACACGCGCAATGACGGACTGGATAACGGCAAGCCGGATGTTATTCTCGCGATCTCGCGGCAACCGCAGGCCAACATCATCGCGACCGTCGATCACATCAAGTCGCTGCTCCCGCAATTGCGAGCATCGATACCACCATCAATCCACCTTAAAGTGGCGCAGGACCGGACCACCACAATTCGCGCCTCCGTACACGATGTGGAGATAACGCTACTGATCTCGATTTCGCTGGTTGTGCTGGTGGTGTTCGCCTTCCTGCGCAACGGCTGGGCCACGCTGATACCAGGCATCGCCGTGCCGATCTCGCTGCTTGGCACGTTCGGCGCGATGTATCTGCTGGGGTACACGCTCGACAATCTGTCGCTGATGGCGCTGACGGTTTCGACCGGTTTCGTGGTCGATGACGCCATCGTGGTGATCGAGAACATCACGCGATATCTCGAAGCCGGCTGGACACCGATGCAGGCCGCACTCCAGGGTGCAAAAGAGATCGGATTCACGGTGCTTTCGATGAGCCTTTCGCTGGTCGCGGTCTTCATTCCAATTCTTCTGATGGGAGGCATTGTCGGACGGCTCTTCCGGGAGTTTGCCGTCACGCTTACGGTTGCGATTCTGATCTCGTTGATCGTTTCGCTGACGACGACGCCCATGATGTGTTCGAGGCTGCTCCGGGCGCAGCACGACCAGCGGCACAATGTTCTGTATCGGGCCAGTGAACGCGTCTTTGATACGGTGCACGGGGCCTATGCGAAATCTTTGGCGATAGTGCTCAAGCACCCGGCGCTGACGCTCGTCATCACGCTGGTCACCGTGGCGTTCAGCGTCTACCTCTACATCATCGTCCCGAAGGGATTTTTCCCCCAGCAGGATACGGGAACGATTGGCGGCGCGATCGTGGCGGACCAGGACATTTCGTTCGCGGCCATGCGCGAGAAACTGCATCAAATGATGAAGATCGTGCAGCAGGATCCGGCGGTGGATGACGTCGAAGGCTTCACGGGCGGAGGCCAGCTCAACGTAGCGAACGCTTGGGCGCAATTGAAGCCGCTGGACGAACGAAAGGTTTCGGCGGATCAGGTCATCAACCGGCTGCGCGGCAAACTGGCGAGGATTCCGGGCGCGACGCTTTACATGCAGGCGGCACAGGACATCCGGGTGGGCGGTCGCGGCAGCAATTCGCAGTATCAGTACACGCTGCAGTCTGACAGTCTGCGGGATCTGAACGAGTGGGCACCGAAACTGCTTGCGAAGATGAAGACCCTTCCGCTGGTGCTCGATGCGAACAGCGATCAGCAGATACACGGCCTGGAATCACGTCTGGTCATTGACCGAAGCACGGCGGCGCGCATGGGGGTGAGTCCGCAAGTGATCGACACAACTCTCTACAGCGCCTTTGGCCAGCGCCAGGTTTCAACGATGTACACCGGGATCAACCAGTATCATGTGGTATTGGAGGTGCTGCCCGAGTTTCAGGAGAACCCGGCTTCCTTGAACTCGATCTACGTGCGCTCGAACAGCGGCACTCCGATTCCGGTCTCGACGTTTACGCAGCTAAGAACGGTTCTGACGCCTCTCGAAGTGAATCACCAGGGAACCTTCCCGTCGATCACCCTTTCATTTGCGCTCGCGCCCGGGGTCGCGCTCAGCCAAGCGGTGCAGGCCGTTGAGCAGGCAGAGGACGCGATCGGCATGCCGGCTAACGTGCATGGCGCGTTTGCCGGAACGGCGCAGGCTTTTCAGAAGTCGCTGCAGACCGAGCCGCTGCTGATCCTCGCGGCACTGGCTGCTGTTTACATCGTGCTCGGAATGCTGTATGAGAGCTTCGTTCACCCGATCACGATTCTGTCGACGCTTCCATCGGCCGGCGTCGGGGCTTTGCTGGCGTTGATACTTACCGGAACCGACCTCACGGTGATCGCGTTGATCGGGATCATCCTGCTGATCGGCATTGTGAAAAAGAACGCCATCATGATGATTGATTTCGCTCTCGAAACGGAGCGAAAAACGGGCGTGTCTTCGAGGAACGCGATCTATCAGGCGGCGCTGCTGCGCTTCCGCCCGATTATGATGACGACGATGGCGGCGTTGCTGGGCGGCTTGCCGCTGGCGCTCGGGACCGGAACGGGTTCGGAGATGCGACGGCCGCTGGGTATCACGATCGTCGGCGGGTTGATGCTGAGCCAGTTGCTGACGCTATATACAACGCCAGTGGTCTACTATTACCTCGATAAGCTGCAGCTCTGGCTCGGGCACCGGCCGCAGTTGGCTCCGCGTCTGCAATCCGTGTTGACGGACGCGCCTGAGACGGCCTGAGAGCCGCTCCCTTCACTCTTCGCGAAAGGCGCGCAGGCATAACGCAGATCGGGGGCGACGGTTTGAAGAAACGTCCAGCCCCGCACGGCGCGCCCCGCTCTGAGAGCTGGGTCACGTTTCCGGAGCCGCAGTGTGCGTGGGCTCGCGGCATCGGCCGAGTTCATGCGTCTGAGCTTTGTCAAAGTGCGCTCCAGCCGGACAGAGTAAGATCGACTAACCAGCCTCGCATGAAGATTGCTTTCCTCGCATCCGAAGCTGTTCCGTTTGTGAAATCGGGAGGACTCGCCGATGTGGTGGGGGCTCTAAGCAAGGCGCTCGCTGCCCGCGGGCACGACGTGATCGTGATTGTACCGAGATATGCGTCGATCGATACACATTGGAACTTTGCGCCGTTCGTGAATCCTCTCGGAGTCTGGATGGGGAACAAAGAAGAGTGGTGCGGAAGCGTGACGACCACAGTTGACGGAGTGCGTTTCTATTTCATCGAATTCAATGACTATTTCGGACGCCCGGGGCTCTACCACGACCTGGAGTTCAGAGAATACGGGGACAATGCAAGGCGTTTTGGCTTCTTCACACGTGCGGCGCTACAGCTCTGCCGCGATATGAATTTCAGCCCCGACGTGGTGCACGCGCACGATTGGCCGACGGCGCTCGCAGCCGCCTATCTGAAGATCTGGCATTGGAACGATCCCGTGGTGGGTAATGCCTCAAGCGTGCTCACGATACATAACATCGCTTACACAGGCACATACGATCGCGCGGACTACGATTACCTTGGTTTGGGATGGTCGAATTTTACGCCTGATAAATTCGAGGACTTCGGACGCGTGAATTTATTGAAGGGCGGCATCCATTACGCCGACCTGGTTACGACAGTGAGTCCGACGTACGCCGGAGAGACCAAGGGAGCTATCGGCGGCAACGGTCTCGGGCCTGCGCTGGGAGCCAAAGGAAACCGGTATTGGGGAATACTCAATGGTGTCGATTATGAGTACTGGAACCCATCGCGGGATGGGTTGATTCCGGCACGTTACGACCGTGAAGACATGAGCGGAAAGGCGGTCTGTAAACGAGAATTGCAGCGAAGATTGATGCTGCATGAAAATCCCGGCGTTCCGGTGATCGGTGTGATCGGGCGGCTCGTCGAGCAGAAGGGACTCCATCTGCTCGCGCAGTCGATTGAGTGGATCGTAACGAGTATGAGCGTGCAGTTTGCGATTCTAGGCGCCGGCGAAAAAAATCTTGAATGGACGTTCGGCGGTCTGCCTGCCCGCTATCCCGGCCGGATTGGTAGCTATATCGGCTACCACGAGGAGTTGGCGCACCTGATCGAGGCAGGATCTGATTTCCTTCTCATCCCTTCGCTATTTGAGCCCTGCGGATTGAACCAAATTTATTCGCTCAGGTACGGAACACTGCCGATCGTGCGCGCAACCGGAGGGCTGAACGACACGGTACGGCAATACGACGAGCATACGGGCGAGGGCACGGGCTTCAAATTTTTCGACCCAACGGTTCAGGCGCTTTACGACACCGTGGGCTGGGC
>JAFAMM010000451.1 GCA_019233375.1 Acidobacteriaceae bacterium | reverse complement strand
TTCAGGGAACATACGAAACATTCGCGGCCGCCGGACGGAAGCACTTCGGCGGAAACGGCGAGAAGCGCTGGATCGTTTCAGGCGGCATGGGCGGAATGGGCGGAGCGCAACCGCTCGCCGCGACGATGAGCGGCATGTGTTTTCTGGGTATCGAGGTGGATCCGGCCCGTATTGAGAAACGGCTTCGTACCGGATATTGCGATGTCCTCGCGTCCTCTTTGGATGAGGCCCTCGCGATCATAAACCGCGCGCGTGCTGAGGGCCGGGCGATTTCCGTGGGCCTGGTGGGCAACTGTGCGGACGTGATTCCGGAACTGGCCAGGCGCGGCATCGTGCCCGACATCGTGACGGATCAGACCAGCGCGCATGATCCGCTGAATGGATACGTGCCGAATGGCATGACATTAGAACAAGCGAAGACGCTGAGGCAGAGCAATCCCGACGAGTATGTCCGGGGATCGAGGAGTGCGATGGCGCGGCACGTCGAAGGCATGCTGGCGCTGCAAAAGGCCGGGGCGGTCGCGTTTGATTACGGCAACAACATCCGCACTCACGCCAAAGATGCCGGAGTAAAGAATGCGTTCGACATCCCGGGATTTGTTCCTGAGTACATCAGGCCGATGTTTTGCGAGGGACGCGGACCGTTCCGCTGGGCCGCGTTGTCCGGAGATCCCCAAGACATCCACAGAACCGACAAGCTTGTTCTCGACATGTTCGGTGAGAACCCGGATCTGGCGCGCTGGATCGAACTCGCGCAAAAGCGAATTCATTTCCAGGGGCTGCCGGCGCGCATCTGCTGGCTTGGGTATGGCGAGCGGGCGAGATTCGGTCTCGCCATGAATAAGCTGGTTCGTTCAGGTGAATTGAAAGCTCCGATCGTGATCGGCCGCGATCATCTGGATACCGGCTCGGTCGCTTCGCCTTTCCGTGAAACCGAAGGTATGCAGGACGGCTCGGACGCGATCGCCGACTGGCCGCTGCTCAATGCTCTGGTCAATACGGCGGCGGGCGCGAGTTGGGTTTCGATTCACAACGGCGGCGGGGTGGGAATCGGATATTCCCAGCACGCCGGCATGGTCGTGGTTGCGGACGGATCCGAAGAGAGCGACCGGCGCTTAGAACGCGTGCTGACGAGCGATCCGGGAACCGGCATTCTGCGTCATGCCGACGCCGGATATGAAACCGCCATTCGCGTCGCACGCGAAAACAAATTGCCGATTCCCATGAAGCAATGACGCGACCGCTTGCGGTCATTCATTGTGGGCAACTCGTCACCGTTGCGGGTGGGCAGCTTTCGATAATCGCTGATGGCACGCTCCTCGTGCGCGACGGCGTTATCGAAGCGGTAGGACGCGACGTCGCGATCGGGCCCGAGTACGAGATCTTCGATGCCGCTGGGCGGGTCGTTATGCCCGGTTTCGTCGATGCGCACACGCATCCGGTGTTTGGCGGGAACCGGGTGGATGAATTCGAGATGCGGGCGCGCGGTGCGGCGTATGAAGAGATCGCAGCGGCCGGTGGTGGAATTCGATCGACCGTTCGCAAAACCCGCGCCGCTTCGGAAGATGAACTGGTCGCGGCGGCGCAGAGACGAGCGCAATGGTTTTTGCGAACCGGAACTACGACGATTGAAGCCAAATCAGGCTACGGGCTGACGCTCGAAGACGAATGCAAGATGCTGCGTGCGATCAAACGCTTGAACGAAGCCGGACCGCTCCAATATGTGCCGACGTTCCTTGGGGCGCATGAAATTCCGGATGACTTTCGCGCTTCCCCAGACAGCTATGTCGACCTGATCGTGAATGAGATGCTGCCTGCAGTGAAGGGACTGGCTGAATTCTGCGATGTGTTCTGCGAGCCGAAAATCTTCAATGTAGAGAGGGCGGAACGAATCCTGCGAGCTGCGAGAGAGCAGGGACTTGGCTTGAGAGTGCATGCCGAGCAGTTATCCAGATCAGGGGCCGCGGAGATGGCGGCGCGTGCGGGCGCCAAGACTGCGGATCACCTTGAACAGATCGATGACGCAGGCATCGACGCGCTGGCGGCCGGGCATGTGCAGCCGGTGCTGCTTCCGGCTTCGGTTTACACGCTTGGCTCGAAGCGCTTTGCTCCAGCTCGAAAGATGATCGAAGCCGGGCTGCCTGTCGTGCTGGCAACCGATTTCAACCCCGGGTCGTCGCCCACGCCGTCGATGCCGTTCGTGCTGTCACTTGCCGCGACGCAAATGCACATGACTCCGGCGGAAGCGATTCTCGCGGCGACGATCCATGCGGCACAGAGCCTCAATCGCGCCGGGCGGATCGGGTCGCTCGAGACGGGCAAGCAGGCCGATTTCGTCGTGCACGATTGCGAGGACTACCGGGAACTAGCGTATTGGACCGGCATTGAGCCGGTGTTCGCGACCTTCGTTCGGGGCGAGCGAGTGTACCAGCGATGAGCGAAGTAAGATCGTGTCCGGGGCTCGTCAGCGCGCATTCGCATGCGTTTCAGCGCGCGATCCGAGGGCGTACGGAGCAGCCGAGCGGGGTGGGTCAGGACACTTTCTGGACTTGGCGCGAAGCGATGTACCAGGCGGCGAACCGGCTTTCGCCCGAAGACATTTACGACGTCTCGCGCATGACGTTCCTCGAAATGGCGCTCGCCGGCATTACAGCGGTTGGCGAGTTTCATTATCTGCACAATGCGCCCGACGGCACGCGGTACGACGATTCGAACCTGTTGGCAAAGCAGGTGATACGCGCGGCGACTGACGTCGGTCTCCGGATCGTGTTGCTGAATACCGCTTATGTTCGCGGCGGCCAGCCGCGGTTTCTGACTCCGTCCATCGATGACTTCATTCGCGATACGGAAGACTTGCGCGGGTGCTCAACGGAGCTGGTTTCGATTGGTGTTGCTCCGCATAGCGTACGCGCGGTGCCGCTCGACTATCTGCGCGGCGTAATTGGCTATGCCCAGACGAATGACCTGCCGATTCACATGCATCTGGCGGAGCAGCCGGCTGAAATAGAGGTCTGTCTCGACGAGTACGGGATGCGGCCGGTTGAACTTCTTTATCGCAATGACCTCTTGAGTTCTTCCTTCACGGGCGTGCATGTCATTCACGTCATCGAAGATGAAATTGGATACCTGGCGGAAACGGGGGCGCGAGTCTGCGCGTGCCCGACAACGGAACGCAATCTCGGCGACGGCGCGGTTCCGGCGGACCGCTACTTCGATCGCGGCGTACCGGTCTGCCTCGGTTCCGACAGCAACGTTCAGATCGACATTCTTGAAGACGCGCGGGAGCTCGAATACCACCTGAGGATGAAGCGGCTCGAGCGAGCGCTGCTGGAGCCTGACGGATTATTCAACTCGGCGACCCAAGCGGGGCGGGAGAGCCTGAAGCTCCCGGCGAACAAAGATTACTTCACGGTGGATCCGAATGATCCTTCAATTGCGGGCGGCGCCGATATCGTTTTCAGCACGGGCCGTTCGGCTATCCGAGACGTCTATGTGAACGGCAGACAACTTGTCGGCAACGGACGGCATGCGCAGCAGGACGAAATCATCGCACGCTTCAAAGCCGTTCAGAAAAGGAGCTTCAGGCCGAACTGAATCTGCCGCGAGGTGGTTGAGGTCTGAGTGATCAGGCCGGCGGCCGACGAAGGCACGGCGGTCGCCGACGTGAATACGACGGCGTTCGGGCTACCGAAGTTCGCGTGATTCGCAATGTTAAAGAACTCGGCACGGAATTGCAGCCTGAAGCGTTCCGTAAGAGCCGTGTTCTTCAGGACGGAGAAATCGACGTTTGCGACCCCGGGCCCGGTCAATGTGTCGCGGCCGAGATTGCCGTATGTCCCGGGAGCGGGGAGGATAAACGCGTTCGGATTAAAGTACTTGTTCGGGCTGCCGAGGATGACGGGGCCGCTGAAATTCGGGTTGACGGAGGGACGGATCGGGTTGCGGCTGTCGCCGTTGTTGGTCGGATTGAAACCGAGCTGCGGCGTGAAGGGCAGGCCGGACTGAAACGATCCGATGCCGGTGAGCGACCAGCCACTGACTAACTTATTGCGCTTGAACGGAAATTCATAGGTCGCGCTGATCACTCCAATGTTGCGGACATCCGTCGTAGAGGGGCCGTAATCGAGCTTGGGATCGAGCGGGAACATCACGAAGCCGGGCGCATTCGCGGCAACGCTGCTGTTCCAGGCGGTGCCGTCGTCCAGGCTCTTGGAGTAGGTGTAGACACCGCGGATCTGGAATCCGTTGCTGAAGCGGCGGTTCAAATCAATTGCGAGCCCGTTGTAAGAGCTGATCCCTTCGGAGAACCAGGTCGTCGTGTTGGCGAGATGCGGGTTCGCGAATGGCGCGTTCTTGGGATAGTAGGCGATGCCGCCGGGAAGATACGTCGGAAACGGTTCGTTAGCATCGAGCGAAAGCATCTCGTGATATCCGTGTGAGCCGACATAACCGACGCTGAGCGAAGTGTTGGGCGCGATCTGCTGCTCGATCTTGAAGGTCCAGGAAAGAATGGTGGGCGTGTAGGCATCCGGCTGAACGCCGCTGGGGGAGATGAGTCCGCCGCCGGGCAAGCTTTCGCCGGGTACGATGTGCAGCTTAGAGACAGGAATATTTTTGATGCTGTTGGTGGTGTTAAAGGGCGCAGTCTGGTCGAGGCGATAGTCAAGGTTATCGAGCAGCGCCCGATAAATGCCGAAGCCGGCGCGAATGACGGTCTTGCTCTTGCCGAACGGATCCCAGGCGATGGCGACGCGCGGTTCAGGAAGGAACTTCGCACGATTGACCGTGAATGCCGAGTCAGCGATGCGCGGATTCGTTTCGATCACGCCATTCGAAAACAGGTAATTCGACGCGCGTCCGAATGCTTCATTCCAGCCGTTGGTGGATTCGAAGCGGAAGCCGACGCGGATTTCGAGATTGGGAGTTACGCGCATGGCGTCCTGCACGAAGCCCGCCCCTTCAAGAGAGCGCCAGCCGAGCGGCGTGGGAGAAGGGACGACAGTGAATGTTGACACCTGCCCCAGGAGGAAGCTCGCGAGACTACCGAAGGAGGCCTGGCCATACTGATTCTGAGCCATATTGTCGTTGCCCTGAATGCGCTGCAGCCACACGCCCGCTTCGAACTGATGGATTCCATGCGTGATAGCGACGTGGTCGTCATATGTGAACAGGTTGCGGACGGCGGTAACGTCGCTGCCGGCGTTCGTACCGGCCAGGCTGAGCTGAGATGCGCCGTTGAGGGCGGTGCCGCCGCCGACCACCAGCGCGCCGATGGGATCGCCTTCCACCCAACCGGGGATTTGGACGGGAGTCGTTCCCGTAAAGAAGTAGCTCGCGCGCGAAAAGCCGAAACGGGCGGTGTTCAGAATGTTGGGCGAGAAGACGTGCTGTTCCTGGATGCTCAATACCTGCTCGCGAAGAGTTTCAAACACGCTGCTGAGCGGGTTCACGCTGGGAGTGTTGGCCGAGCTGTCGTCGATAGTGTAGACGGCGAACAGGCTGTCCTTGTCGGACAGGTTGTAATCGGCGCGCGTGGTACCGAAGTCTTCACGGATGGTCTGCAGCGGATGGCTGAACGCCTGGGCGATGCCGCCGCCGAGTTCCGGGCCATTCTGCACGGGCCACAGCGCGAGAAGCGGACGAACCGACGGAACGGCCTTCGCGCGGGCGGCATTGTCGGGGACGAGCGTGACGTCGCTCAGGCCCAAATGCTGACGGAAGCCTTCGTAGTTGCCGAATAGAAAGAGCTTGTCTTTCTTGATCGGGCCCCCGAGAGACGCGCCGAAGTTGTTGCGCTGGAACTGAGGAATCGAGCCCTGATCAAAGAAGTTGCGGGCATCCAGATCGCTGTTGCGGATGAATTCATATAGCGCGCCGTGCAACGCATTCGTGCCGGATGCGGTGATGATGCTGACCTGTGCGCCGGGGCGCTTCCCGTATTCGACGCCGTAGGTGTCGGTGACAACATTGAACTCGCGGACCGCATCGACGCCGAGCAACTCGCCGCTGGTGCCGCCGGGCGTGTTGTTGATGAGCGAGGCACCCGTGTACTCAATGCCGTTGAGCAGAAACAGGTTTTCCTGCGGGCGATGGCCGGAGACGGCGAACATATTGCCGACGGCTGAATTCGACGTTCCGACGCCTCCCGAACGCTCCGAGGTGTAGTTCACGATGGCCGGGTTAAGACTCAGGAGCTCGTCGTAACTGCGTCCGTTGAGCGGCAGGTCTTTGACTTGTTTTTCATTCACGAGGCCGGAGGTTTGCTGGGTGGAAAGCGCCACGGGCGGAACGGATTCTTCGACGGTCACTACTTGATTCACTTGACCGACGGGTAAGACCAGATCGACAGTGGCGGTCTGGCCGACAACCAGGTTCAAACCCGTTTTTGTTTCCGAGGAAAAACCGGCCTTAGATGCCGAAACCTGGTATTTGCCGACCGGAATTGAAGGCGCGTTGTAGCGGCCGCCATCGTCCGTGACGAGCTTGCGTTCGGCACCCGTCTCCAAGTTGCGAATGGTGACGGCGGCGTTGGGGATAGGGGCGCCGGTCTCGTCATGAACCGTTCCCGAGAGACCGGAACCGACAACCTGCCCGAGCAGACAACACGCCGCACCGGCCAGTAACAGGGTCAGGAACGTGGCGCGGACGGCGTGAGTCTGCATAGATCTCCCTTATTGTCCATTGACAATAGACAGATTCTAACAGATGCGAGCTAGCTAAATCCCCAATTCCTATCGGGATTGGAGCTTGACGAGTACTACTCCGTGTGAGGGTACTTCGGCCGAATAGTGATCGGTCGCGTGCCCGCGGTCATCATGAGCCCAGAGATCCCGGATGTTGAGATCGCCTGTGACGCCGATGTCGGCCCAGCGGGCCGTGACGGTTGCGGGCGCATCGCCGCGATTGAAAAGACCCACGGCATGAGAGCCATCGGCGAGGGGACGCGCCCAGACTTCGAGGCGGCCGTCCTGGGCGACGCGGGTCGCCTGTTTGCCGAGCGGATCCTGGTCCACGGCGATGACTTCCTTGTTGGTGAGTATGGCGAGGAGGTCCGGCGGGACGTCGCGCAGATCATTGC
>JAFAMM010000319.1 GCA_019233375.1 Acidobacteriaceae bacterium | reverse complement strand
CCGAGAAGCCTTTGAATCTGGTGGCCAGTGACAAGAACTTTGCCTGCGACGGAAGCGGTCTATACGCCCAACACAGAGTCTCGGCGAGATTGCAGGGCAATCTGTGCTCGTCCACTGGTGTTGGCCTCATCCGCACATGAAGTTACTGCGGGCAGGAGCCTAGTGAGCCGAAAAAAGCACCTGTAAATAGCGGCAGACGCGATACATAATTTTTTTGGCCGGTCGGTGATGAGGAGGAGGATGTCCGGAATTTGTTAGAAATTGAACCGATTCCCCGCAGAGCCGGATTAGCTCCGTTTACCCCCCGGATGTACTCCTATGCTCACTGCTGGCGGACGCCAAGGTGGACGTTAGCGCAGGTGGTGGGTCGCTTCCGCCCTGATCTGTATCGCGGCGCTATCGAAACCCGCAACACGGTGTTCGGCAGATTCGGCACTTGTGAACCGCGTCGCATCCGCCATTCTCAAACGAGATGCGCGGGAGCCGCAAGAAGCCCGTCAGACTGTATCCGGCGACATGAACGCACCGATGCGCATCCGGCAAGCAACTGACGAATGCTACCCGACATTTGGCTTTTTTTTAGGAGAATGTTGCCTTTTATTTAGGACGTCGCATTGGGCTAGTCACGCATAATCGCTCCAAGATCCGAATGATCTTCGGCCCTGCTGGAGGGGCAATTCATGCGAAGTCTGAAATATACAAAACGTTTTTTCGGTGTTCAGGAAACAAAGAAACGATTCGCGATCTCTGCTAGCCTTGGCTTGCTAGGGGTTTTGATAGCGAGCGTTCTCATTGGGCGTGAGCAGGCGAACTATTATCCGATCTACAACTCCGCCACCTATTCGAGCCCGATTGCGATTTCATCCGACAACCGGCTGGTATGGTCGGTGAATCCGGCCGGCAATAGCGTCTCCGTCATTCGAACCGACACCGAAACGCTGATCAAAAACATTCCTGTCGGCCAGGAGCCGCAGAGTGTTGCGCTCGCTCCGGGTAACAATTGGGCGTATGTGGCGAACGCCGCTTCCAGCAATGTCACCGTGATCCGGATTACCGATCCGAATCCATACGCAGTCAAAGCTGAGCCGTACGCGAATCTGACGACCGGGGCGGAGCCGTGGAACATTGTTGTGTCCCCCAATGGGCAGCGCGTGTTCGTCGCCAACAGTTCGCAAGATACGATCACGGTGATAGATGCCAGCAAGCAACGGATCATCGGGAATGTGGATCTGCGCGATAGCCTGTGTAACGATCCCGATCATAACCGCCATTTCCAGCCGCGCGGCCTTGCGGTCACGGAAGACAACAGCAAACTCTATGTGACGCGATTTTTGTCTTTCACTGCGCCGGGCGGTGTACAAGGTGCGGACAAAGGAAAGGAGGGCGTAGTTTGCCGGTTGGATATCGACACCAATGCCAAAGAAATCAAGGGCTATACCCCCGCGGCCGTCATCCGGCTTGCTCCCAGAGTGACTGGGTTCGAGTTCCCCGGCCTGAATCAAAACACGCTCGCTTTCCCCAATCAGTTACAGAGTATGGTCATCCGAGGCGACCAAGCCTATTTGCCGAATATCGCCGCCTCGCCGCACGATCCGCTACGGCTCAATGTCGATACGCAAGCCTTCGTCAATATCATCGACGGAGTGAACGGCGCCCATCAGACGGACGCAAGCCTGAGTAAATTCTTCCTTGGCCGCGAGAATCTGGGCCCCAATTTACACCTGGGCGCGCGAGTACCGGAGACGGGAAAGAAGCAGTTATTCTTTGCCAATCCATGGGGAATTGCGTTCACAAATCAGAGCGGGTATGGTGCCGGGTACGCGATCTCGGCAGGAAGCGATCTGCTAGTGAAAGTCAATGTGGCACCGGACGGCACGCTATACTTTACGGGCGGCCCGTCCACGACCCGCTATATCGACTTAAATGACCCCACCAACCCGGCAACCAGCGGATTCAATGCAGGCAAGAACCCGCAAGGCATTGTAATCAACGCCGCAGGCACCACTGCTTATACGGCGAACTTCGTGTCGCGGAATGTCTCAGTTGTGGACTTGACTACGGACAGCGTGCGTAAGGTCATTAGCACAACCGCTCTGCCTGCGCCCGGAAGCAAACAAGAAGTGGCACTCGTGGGCGCGGAAGTATTTTTCTCTTCGCGCGGTCATTTTGACCAGCCTCCAGGAACCAAGATTTCAACCGACGAGCGGCTCGCCCAACTTGGCTGGCAGTCCTGCTCGAGCTGCCATTTTAAGGGCTTTAGCGACGGTGTTGTCTGGGTCTTCAATACCGGTCCGCGTAAGTCCATCCCGCTCAATGGAACGTTTGATCCTCAGGATCGGAAGAAAGACACCAGCGAGCAGCGTGTTCTCAACTACTCGGCGATCTTTGATGAGGTTCACGACTTTGACCTGAATATCCGCAATGTCTCCGGCCCGGGCGCACTAAAAAAAGCCCAGCCATGTGACGAACCGCCGCCGGCCACGAGTACTTTTGATCCGAATCACGGTTTGCTGCTGGGAGATGACGATGCGGAACTGGCGCCTTGCACGATCGTTGCGTTCGTAAAGCCGAACGGGCCGGTGCATGGTATCACGCGCAATGAAATCACCATCACCTTGCCGGGAAGCCATGTTCCGGTGAAGGCCCTCTCTGCGTTGAACGAGTGGGTCAGGGTTGCAATACGAACTCCCAACGGACCGTTAAACAGTACCCAAGTCCAAGGTGGCCTTCCGATTTCTGATGTCCTAGCAGGGAGAGCTCTGTTCAAGCAAGCCGGCTGCGAGGGATGCCATGGCGGCAATCAATGGACCTCCAGCATTCGAGACTTCTCGCCTCCACCAGCAGTTAAGGAAATATTCTGCGAGACCGATACGGGAGCGGGAACGCCGCCGGGATGTCAGAAGGCTGCTGTTACAGGGAATCCCGTCAACGCACAGTATCTTGATAAATTCCTGAGGAATATCAACTCATTCGATCTAAACGTGCCCGGTTCGGGAAACAGCATACCGGGTCAACCTTCAATCGGGGCGGTTGAGAAAGCAACACGAATACTTGTCAAAGGCGTCCTACAGGCCAAACCGCAGGATGCGCTAGGCAAGGACTTCAACGATGACGGCCACGGCAATGGTTTCAGTCCGCCGTCGCTGTTAGGTATCAATGCGTTTCAGCCTTATTACCACAACGGCGCGTGTGAGACTCTCGCCTGCGTCCTCGCAGATGTCAATCACCGCTCTGCGGGAACGGGCGGTTATGACATACTCTCGGATCCGCACGATCAGGCGCAAGTAGTTCGGTTCCTGGAGTCGGTAGACGCAAATACCGAGCCGTTCAAGTAGAAGGATGATATGAGCACCCCATCTCTCCGTCAAGTGGAGCGACCAATCCCTCGCAGAAGCCACGGTCGCTGGTGCCGGCCTAATCACGTGACGGGCTCCCGGAAGCGCTCTTACGTGCGCTTCCGGTTCCGTTTATCTCAGGGGCTTCTGAACCCTTGACAAGGTCGCTCCATATCAGAACGTGGGTGGTGCAACGATCTTGATAAAGAGATCCTGTTCCGCCTGTGGGGGCACTCCGTTATCGGCGAAGATGGCAACCGCCCACTCGTCTCCTACATGTGCGTCGGCCGGGGCCGTGATCGTCAACGTTCCCGTTGCGAAGCCCTCGGCGTTACGGTTGGTAACCTGGAAGCCGTCTGGCGAGTGGAGCAGATAAAAAGACATCCATTTCTCCCCGTAAGTAGAATACTGTGGAAGGGGGCCGGCGGATGCGGGCAATGGTTGCGATGACATGAACGGGAACCCGCCAGTTGTCACCGCCAATGTTCCTCCGGCGGCCAACTGAACCGTACACGCCGGCGGCGTCCTGCCTGAAACTGGGCACGGGCCGGTGAAGATCGGCGCTTCTTTGACATTTAGAGTCAGCTGTTGCATGCCCGGTCCGCTTGTCCCGGGTGCGCTCGCCAGCAGGTTGAGAGTGTACTGACCTCCCGTTCCAGGCGCCGGTGTCCCGGAGATAATGGCCGAACTTCCACCCAAAGGCCCACTTACGGATGCGTTGAATGTAAGACCCGCGGGCAGCGCGCCGACGAGCGTGATGTCCCCCTCGCTGGCCTGAACTGCAAAGCTACCGCCAGCTCCGGCGATCAACGTCGCGGTGTTCGGACTGGTGAATACAGGTCTATTCTCAACGGTTACGGGGAACGGGTTGATGATAGTGAACGTTCCATAAGCAACCGGCCCGATCTTAGGATTGAATGTGCCGGAGATACCCGCCGGGGGGGTACCCGTCAGCAACGCGGTCCCATTGCCGTTGTCCTTCAGTTTCAACCAGGATGCTTTGGGGTCTGGTATCAAGGTCCACGATACGGGCGTAATCGCCCCGTTCGAGTACAACAGATGTTGATTGGGAACCCCGGCGCTGAAAGTTGCGCTCGCAGGAGGAACCAGGTTCGCCAGCGGAGCAGAACCCGCCGTGATCGCGAGAAATTGCGTGGCGGTGCCCTGCGAATTGGTGGCGGAAATCCCTGTGTTACACGGCGCGAAGCAAACGGCGTTGCTTTCCGGGTACGGGACCACACCGCTGATGGTCGCGGTACCGTTGCCGTTGTCCTTAAAGTTCAGCCCGAGCAGATTCTCGCTTGCCGAAAGTGTGGGCGTCGGAACTCCGGTAGCCACCAGTGTGAAATTCACCGGGAGGCCCGCGGTTACATTCAGCACATTAGGCGAGATGATGGCGAGTTGCGGGCTAACATTGACTGTGACAGGAATCGAGATATTTCCCACGCTATTCCTGGCGCTCAGCGTGAGCGCATAAGACTGGGTCGCGGCATCGCGATTGCCGTTGAATTGAATCTGGAAGCTTCCGGTTCCGCAGCTCCCTCCATTGAGCGAGAAATCTGCCGTTAAGAATCCGCTCGACAGGCAAACCTTCGCTGCAGGATTGCCGATAACGGTAACCGTTTGCGTGGAAGGAATGCCTGGTCCGAACGCCAGAAGCGTAGAACCGCTGATAGCAGGCGGCGTCAATACGGCGAGCTTGGCCGTTACAAGATTGCCCCCCACATCCTTCAAAGTAATGTCATCAGTCACGTAGGTCGCACACTTGGTGAAATCGGTGCCGGCGGGAGTTACGCCCGTCTTCGTGTCGGCCGTGCATACCAAGTCTGTCGACGCGGGTTGCGCTTTCGTATGCACGAAGCTGTTGGCCAGACGAGATGCTGTCCATTTCACTCCGGCGGCATCCACATACCGGATATCGGCGTTGATGCCCCGGCCGACTAGGCACGGCGCGTTAACGTTGGTACAGGTCTCAAGGAACCAGCCACCCCAAGTTTCCGCCGTCGCCTGATTTCCGTCCCAATCCTGATAAGTGAGAGTGTCCGAGATGCTCGATGCGCCAGAAGCACCGGTGATCGCAAAAGTAAAATCCGTTCCAGGCCGGTGTGCCGGAAGCGTGGCTGAGCTCGGCTTGTCCGGCATAGTTTGCGAGTTCATAGTGGCCTGGATCTTATAGGTACCGAGGCCACTCGTGTCAGCCACCATGGCCGCCAAATCGGGCAGATTATTTTGCGCCTGGGTTAGAAGATTGCTGAAATTTGCAATATCCGCCTGGTGTTCAGAGTTCGTCACGAGTTGCAGTGCCGCCAGCACACCGGCCGCTACGCAGATCAAGACGATCGCTACCGGGCCCGCAACAGCGGCGCCGACGCCTACGGCACTGACAGTCGAGCCACTAAGAATGAATGACGAACCTGCGGCGAGAGCGCCTGTGCCTTCGATCGTGACTTCTCCCGCCGCGAGTGCGGTTCCCCAGGCCGCCAAAGCGGCAGAGAGATTGGCATAGATGGCTGCTCCGGCTATCGCAGCAGCAACGGCGCCCGCGCCCAAGGAAATCCCAGCCTGTGCACCGACTGACAGTGAAGTATCGGCCATCACCGAGCCGAACTCGTTAAATTGCTGTGCCGCTGCCCCGTAGGACGTTTTGAGTCCGTACGCCGTAAAGTAACTCGCCGCCGGAACCGGAGCTCCAAAAACATTGCTCTGTAGACCTCCACAAAACGGATGGCCGTTGTAGCTCAATTTGTAAGCGCTGGCAATGTCGGGGTCAAGCGTGAACGTACACGGGTCAGCGAAAAACCGGTCGGACTCCGCAATGGCGTTCGTGTAGAGCGCAATCTCGTTCTGCTGAACGAGGAGCTGCAACCAGTTGAACAACGTCTGTTCGTGTGGCGTCCGCTCCGATGGTGCTTTCTTGATGATCGCCACCATCTGGGTGAACATGCTGGCACGAATTGCATCACGCAGATCTTGCCGGCCATAGGTGTAAATGACGCTGGCGTCGGTTGCGGGCAGACCGTGCAGGCCCAGGTAAGCATTTACCGAATCCGATTCCAATTGATTCAGATCGCCAAATAAGTTAAATAGTTGGCCATTTACGCAATTGGTCCGAATGATCGCGGTTGCGGACGCCGCTCCGCAACCGGTGCCGCCGCTGCTCTGTGCCGAGGCCTGAAACGAGTTGGCGCCGGAACCGAGCGGAATACCTGCCAGGCTCTCGAACCAGGAAAGCGAGGGAATAAGCAACACCGACATCGCCACGGCCAACGGGTGAAAGAGGAACCAGCGCCGTATGCCGCTCACGCTCAGTCGTTGCGAGCGGGAACCTTTGAACGTGTTGACCTGGAGCCGACTTCCCGATTGAGAACTGCGAAATGACGTACCCATGTGAATCCTTTCTTCCTTCGGCTGGAAAGCGCCGCTGATGCAAACATGCCCGGTGAGTGAATCTCACCGGGCAAGGTCCGCTAAATTCTAATGGGAGAGGAACGGGCGACTTTACGCCACATTCGGCTTTCACGGTTAAAACGTGGGAGCTTTAACGATCTTGATAAAGAGATCCTGTTCCGCCTGTGGGGGCACTCCGTTATCGGCAAAAATGGCAACCGCCCACTCGTCTCCTACATGTGCGTCGGTCGGGGCCGTGATCGTCAACGTTCCCGTTGCGAAGTCCTGGGCGTTACGGTTCGTAGCCTGGAAGCCGGCAGGCAAGTGGAGCAAGAAGAAGGACATGGTCCCCAGTTGTGGGAGGGGGCCGGCGGATGCAGGCAGAGGTCCCAGTGACATGAAGGGGAATCCTTCTGTGGTCACCGTGAATGCTCCCCCAGGCACGACCTCTACGGTACACGCAGGTGGCGTCCTGCCGGGAAGAGGACAAGGACCCGTGAAGATCGGCGCCTCGTTGACATTCAAAGTCAGCTCTTGCGTGGCAGGCCCTTGAGTGGCGGGAGCCGTGGCCACGAGTTCGATAATGTATTGACCTCCCGTTCCCGCGGCCGGGGTCCCGGAGATAACGGCCGCACCTCCACCTAAAGGCCCACTTACTGAGGCATTGAATGTAAGGCCCGCGGGCAACGCTCCGACGCGCGTGATGTCGCCTTCGCTGACCGCAATTCCAAAGCCACTCTCTTTTCCGACGGTAAACGTCGCGCTATTGGGGCTGGTGAATACAGGCCTATTCACGACGGTCACGGGGAACGGGTTGATGACGGTGAATGATCCGGCAGCAACCGGCCCGATCTTAGGATTGAATGTGCCGGCGGTTCCCCGGGGAGGGATGCCCGACAGCAAGGCCGTCCCATCGCCGTTATCTTTCAGATTCAACCAGGAGGCGTTCGGGTCTGGTATGAGGGTCCACGATACGGGTGTAATGGCGCCATACGACTTTAGGCGAACTACATTGGGAACGCCTGCGCTGAACGTTGCGCTCGTGGGAGGAACCAGGTTCGCCAGTGGAGGAGAACCCGCCGTGATGGCGAGAAATTGGGTGGCGGTGCCTTGTGAGTTAATGGCTGAAATTCCCGTGTTGCAGGGCTCGATGCAAACGGCATTGCTCTCCGGGAACGGGACCACGCCGCTGATGGTCGCGGTGCCGTCGCCGTTGTCCTTGAAGTTCAGCCCCAGCAGATTCTCGCTGGCCGAAAGCCTGGGTGTGGGAACTCCAGTGGCGACCACCGTGAAATTCACCGGAACGCCCGCAGTTACGTTTAACACATGGGGCGAGATGATGGCCAGTTGGGGGCTGACATCGACGGTCACGGGAATCGAAATACTTCCGACGCTATTGCTGGCGCTCAACGTGAGTGCATAACGGGCGGTGGGAGCGTCCCGATTGCCATTGAACTGAATCTGGAAGGTTCCAGTCCCACACCGTCCTCCATTGAGCGAGAAATCTGCCGGTAAGGATCCGCTTGAAAGGCAGACCGACGGCGCAGGATTGCCCATGACGGTAACGGTCTGAGTGGCAGGAATGCTCGGTCCGAAGGCGAGGAGGGTAGAGCCGCTCAATGTAGGGGGAGTCAATACGGAAAGCTTGGCCGTTATAAGGTTGCCGTCGCCATCCTTCAACGTAATGTGGTCATCGGTGTACGTGCCACACTTGGTGAGATCGGTAGCGGCAGGAGTTACGCCGGTCTTCGTATCGGCCGGACAGACTAAATCTGTCGAAGCAGGCTGCGCTTTGGTATGCACGAAGCTGTTGCCCACTCGAGAGGCGGTCCAATTCACTCCGTCGCCATCGACATACCGGATATCGGCATTGATGCCGTTGCTGACCAGGCACGGCTGGTTCACGGTTGTGCAGGTCTCGAGAAACCATCCGCCCCAAGTTTGTACAGCGGCCTGATTCCCTCCCCAATCCTGATAAGCGAGGCTGTCCGAAATGCTCGATGAGCCAGAGGCGCCGGTGATCGCAAAAGTGAAATCCGTTCCAGGGCGGTGTGCCGGCAGCATGGCTGAGCTGGGCTTATCCGGCACCGTTTGCGAGTACAGCGTAGCCTGGATTTTATAGTTGCCGAGGCCAGAGGTGTCGGCCACCATAGCCGCCAAATCGGGCAGATTATTCTGCGCCTGGGCCAGAAGATTGCTGAAGTTTGCAATATCAGACTGGCGTTGAGAGTTCGTCACGAGTTGCAGAGCCGCAATTACGCCGACCGCTACGCTGATCAAGATGATCGCCACAGGCGCTGCAACAGCGATGCCCGCTCCTCCCAGGGCGCTCACCGCGCCCCCGCTGACAATGAAAGATGATGATGCGGCGAGAGCGGTCCCTCCGCCTGTATAGGCCGCCAAAGCAGCAGAGAAACTGATGTAAAGAGGTATTCCAACAGCTGCAGCAACGGCCGCCCCAGCGCCTAAGGCGATCCCTGCCTGAGCGCCCACCGACAGCGAGCTATCGGACATCAACGAGCCGAACTCCGCAAATTGCTCTGCGGCTGCCCCATAGGACTTTTTAAATCCATACGCTGTGAAGTAACTCGCTGCTGGAACCGGAGGCGTGAAGATATTGCTCTGCAAGCCCCCACAGAAAGGCGTACCGTTGTAACTCAAATTGTAAGTGCTCGCAATATCTGAGTCGAGCTTGAAGGTGCAGGGGTCATTGATAAACCGGTTGGCTTCCGCAATGGCGGTCGTGTAGAGCGCAATCTCATTCTGCTGAACGAGGCGCTGCAACCAGTCGAATAGCGCCTGTTCGTGTGGCGTCCGGTCTGATGGCGCCTTCCTGATGATTGCCAGCATCTGGTTGAAGATGCTGGCACGAATTGCATCACGCAGATCCTGCCGGCCATAGGCATAAATGACGCCAGCGTCACTTGCGGGCAAGCCGTGCAGCGCGAGGTACGCGTTCACGGCATCGGAGTCCAGTTGCTTGAGATCCCTGGCTAAGAACGGCGCTTGGGCGCCGGCGGGGCAAGTGTTCTGAATAATCAGATTTGCCGGGTTCGGGGGACACACGAGCGTCGCTTCCGCAGATGCCTGGAAGAGGTGTACTCGTCCCTCGTTCGACCCCTGCTGCCAAGACAAGACCGGCAAGGCCATTAAAATGGCCAGCGCCACGGCGAGCGGGTGAAAGATGAACCAGCGCCGCATACCGCTCACGCTCAGGCGTCGCAAGCTGGAGCGTTTGAACTTATTGACCTGTAGCCGATCCTCCGATGGAAAGGCTCGAGATGACGTACCCATGTGAATCCTTTCTTCCTTCGGCTGGCAAGCGCCGCTGGATGCGGAGGTTGCCCAGGCGCTTACTGCCGTTGGGCATGTCCGCTGAATCCTTATGGGATAGGAGCGCGCGAGTTTACGCCACGTTCAGCGGCGAAATTTCCGAAGAACTGGATTTCTGTCGAGAGCGACGCCCCGGCCGGAGCATAATTTACGCCACATTGCAAAGCGTGAGTTGGTTCCCGCGTGGCTGACCTGGCTAGCGACGCCGGAAGGAGCGGCAAGCGGCGTCACTGGCCGGACAATCAGCAGGATGCCGCAGGCGAAGCGGCCACATCTGAGCGCCTGCGATTCTACTGTCCCTGGTGCGCCTTGATCATTTCTTCGACCTGACGCTTCACGGCATCGAGATTGAAGGAAGCGGGGGCTTGCATCGGGGGAAATTCAACCGCCGTCTGAGCTAATTGCGCGACTTCTCTCTGAACCATTACGAAACGCCAGAACTCACGAGCATAGAAGTCGTTCATATATCCGCCACCGAGATTGTTCAGATGCTCGCCGAAAATTGATGGTGTCCGCTCGAAGGGATCCTGACGAAGATT
>JAFAMM010000223.1 GCA_019233375.1 Acidobacteriaceae bacterium | reverse complement strand
TGATTCCGGTGAGAGAGTGGTCCGACGGAACTTCTGATCGCTGAGCGAGTGCTCCGGGAAGGAAACGATCCGTGGCGCGGCTCTTTAGCTGAAAAAGAGAGGTGACTCGATGAGCACAGCATTCGCGGACAGCCCAGGTGGCAGGCGCATCGGAAGAAGCATCGGCGCGCTACTCGCCGGCTTCGCCGTTGCTATCGTTCTTTCAATCGGCACCGACGCCGGACTCCACGCCGCCGGGCTGTTTCCTCCTTTGGGCCAGCCAATGTCGAACGGGCTGCTGCTTCTGGCAACTACGTACCGTACGTTGTATGGCATCGTTTCCGGGTACGTCATCGCCAGACTTGCGCCGCATCATGCGATGCAACACGCACTGGCCGGCGGGCTCGTGGGGCTGCTTGTAGCCATCATCGGGGCCGTTGCAACCTGGAACCGCGGACTCGGTCCGCACTGGTATCCGCTAGCGCTGATAGCGCTCGCGGTGCCGCCAGCCTGGATCGGCGGCAAACTGCATGAGATAGAACAAGCGCGAAAGCATAACGCCCAAAGGGCCGATGGCGTGGATGCTGAAGGTCAACTACGCTGACCCGCAAAACGGCAGTATTCTTCTCGCGAAAGCCCGCGAATCAGGAGGGCTTCGTTTCCGACGAGAACCACTGAGTCAAGTTGGCGATATTCAGTAAGTGCATCAGGCGGGGCGCTATCTGCACGTACTTGACACTTACCCCGCGTTCTTTCACTGCCGACAACTTGAGCCGGATCAACGCTCCCAGGCCCGCGCTGTCGACAGAATCGATATCGCTCAAATCAATGATGATCCGGCCATGAAACGGGATGACCTCAAATATCTCCCGGACTCGATCCGCAGTCCCGGCCACCAGCCTGCCATGACACTTGATGGTTGTTACTTTGTTTCCGCGCGAATCCAGAACCTCGGATTCCGGCACTTCGGAAAACTCATATTCATAGCGAAAAGTACCATCCGTTGCCATAAATCTCTCCGCTTCAGTTTGGAAGAAGGCCTGGAGCGCGGTAAGCCGTGCGCGGGCTGAAGCGCACGCTCCAAATTACTTCGACCCATCTTACTGTATGCTGATAGGTAGAAGGTTGAGGCATTGAAGCCGTCGACGCGTTTTCCGATTCCGCAAGGCACACTTGACATGCTGATCTTGCAGATTGTGTCGCTGGAGCCGGCGCATGGTTACGGCATCGCCCGAAGATTGGATCAAATCTCGCGATCGGTGGTGAAAGTCAATCAAGGCTCCCTGTATCCGGCGCTACACAGGCTGGAGTTGAAGGGATGGCTCAGGGCCGAATGGAAGCAATCAGAGACGGGACGGGAGGCCAAGGTCTACTGTTTGACGGCTTCCGGGCGAAGGCAACTGGCCGCCGAAAAAGACGGTTGGGGACGGCTGTCGGGAGCGGTTCAGCTGATCTTCAATGAGGGCAAAGGAACATGAGGCACCTGGCGAACTGGTTCCGCCGCAAGGAACTGGAGAGGGGGCTGGACCGCGAGCTGCGGTATCACCTCGAGCGGAGAATCGTTGATTTCGAAAAATCCGGCTTAACTCGCGCGGAAGCCAGCAGGCAAGCCATTTTGGAGCTGGGCGGCATGACGCAAATCCGCGAGGAAGTGCGGGACGTGTGGCTGACGCGCTGGCTGCGGGACCTCGCGTATGATCTCCGTTTCTCTGTACGCTCATTTCTCAGGACACCGTCGTTCACTATGACGGCCGCGCTCTCGCTGATGCTCGGAATTGGAGCGACAACGGCCATCTATTCGCTGGTGGATCAGGTTCTGCTGCACGCGCTTCCGGTCCGCCAACCTGAACGCCTCGTGCTGATCGATTGGAAAGGCGACCAGGTTGCGAACGGGTTCGGCAGCTGGAATCTGATGTCTTATCCCATCTGCCGCGATCTTGACCAGCAGAAGCAATTCTTCGAAGGCGTATTCTGCCGCGCACTGACGGCGGTGAATCTCTCGAGGGGCGGCGATTCTTATCCTGTAACGGCGGAAATCGTCTCCGGGAACTATTTCACCGTGCTCGGCGTGGGGCCGGCCTTGGGGCGAGTGCTGGCGAGTAAAGATGATGGCGCGCCGAACGCAAATCCCGTCATCGTACTTTCCCATGACTTTTGGAAGACACAACTTGGAGGTGATCCGGATGTGGTTGGCCGGAAGGTGCTGGTGAATCGTCATCCGCTGATGATCATCGGCGTGGCTGCCCCAACGTTCCAGGGCATCGACGTTGGCGAAGTTCCTTCATTGTGGATACCGGCGTCGATGGCAGCGCAAGCCATTCCGGGTTTCAACGATCTTCTGGATCGCCGCACACGATGGATGCAGGTGCTGGGCCGCTTGCAGGCGGGCATAAGGCTGCGCGAAGCTGAGGCGGGGCTGCAGCCATGGTTCAAAGCAATGCTCCGGGAGGACACGCGCCGGGCCGGATTTCCGGTGATTACAGCCGAGCGCCGGCGGGAGTTCCTCAATTCGTCACTCGTGCTCACTGCTGCCGCGCAAGGTCATTCCTCGCTCAGACGCAGGCTTGTGGAACCATTGTGGGCGCTATTTTCTGTGACAGCAGTCTTGTTGGGGCTGGCATGTTTGAATGTGTCCGGGCTTTTCCTGGCGCGCGGGTCGGCTCGCGACCGTGAGATTGGCACAAGACTGGCGCTTGGCGCATCGCGTGGGCGGCTCGGGGGGCAGCTTCTTGCTGACAGCATGCTGATTGCGGTCACGGGCGGATTGCTTGGAGTTGCAGCGGCCCCGCTTGCTGTTCGAACTCTCATTGCGTGGCTCCCACGCGAGAACGCAGGCATGGCTTTGCAGGCGGGCATCAATGCGCGCCTATTACTATTCGCCTTTGGCATCAGCGTGGCGGCAGGTGTTTTGAGCGGGCTCGCTCCGGCGTGGCAGGCGGGGCGGCGCTCGGTTGTAGCGTCGTTACGCGAACGAGGCGGCACGGCATTCGGCGGCGTCCGGCTTCGAAAGGTAATCGTGACGGCGCAGATTGCGTTGACTTTGACGCTCGTGGCAGGAGCGGCATTGTTTGTGCGGACTCTGGAAGCGTTAATGGCGAAGGGACCGGGATTCGTAACCGCGAACCTTGTATCTTTCGACATCGACTGTCTGCGAAGCGGGTATTCGCAGGTGGAGGGAAACCGGCTGATGCGCCGCATTGACGAAGGCATCCGGCAGTCAGCGATCACGGAGGCCTCTGCTATGGCGCGGTTCCCGTTGCTTACCGGTGGAAGCTGGAATGACCCGTTGACGATCCTGGCAGGGAAAAGATTTTCAACTGACCGGGACATCAATCTGAACTCTGTCACGCCGGGGTTCTTTCAAACCATGGGCGTGAGAATCGTCGCGGGACGAAATTTCGATGAACGCGACACGCGCCCACCGGGCGATACAGGCTGGCGTTCGGCGATCGTCAACGAAGCATTCGTCAAGCGCT
>JAFAMM010000193.1 GCA_019233375.1 Acidobacteriaceae bacterium | reverse complement strand
CGGCTCGTTTACCGCGAACCCAATGGGCATTAACTGGCTGGGCATCGTACTGGGCCTGGGGTTCGTCATTTCGTTCGGTTATTGGACGACAGATTTTCTTGTTGTTCAGCGTGTGTTGTCGGCGAAAGATCTGCGCAGCGCAAAAATGGCGCCGATTATTGGCGCGGCATTTAAAATGGCGGTGCCATTCATTGTGATTCTGCCTGGGCTGCTTGGCCTGGCGGTGCTTCCAGAACACCTGGTGGGAGCAGAACAGGCCGGACACGGTGTGCATAGCTACAACGAAGTGTTGCCGCTGATGCTGGCGCGCTACTGCGGGCCGGGACTGCTCGGATTGGGAATCACCGCGCTAATCGCCGGTTTCATGTCGGGCATGGCCGGCAATGTCAGTGCTTTTGCCACAGTTTGGACGTACGACATCTATCGCGCTCTAATGCGCAAAGACGCGCTCGACGAGCACTACGTCAGCGTGGGACGCTGGTGCACGGTACTCGGCGTGTTGGTCAGCATCGGAACGGCGTACCTAGTTATGCAGTTCGCCAGCATCATGGATTATGTCCAGGCGCTGTTCAGCTTCTTCATCGCGCCGCTATTCGGGACAGTGATTCTGGGCATGCTCTGGAAACGCGCCACTCCGGCCGCGGGCTTTTGGGGGCTGCTGGTTGGGACTCTCAGTTCCATTGGTATGTGGCTCTGGGTGAAGCTCGATCCTTCGGCGCTGCGCTACATAGCGCTTTCGCCGCATGCGAAGGACATGGCAGAAAACATGTACCGCGCTCTGTGGTCCTGGATAATCTGTGTAGCGGTGACGGTGGTCGTGAGTGTTGTCACGAAGCCCCGACCCGAGCATGAACTGGCCGGGTTGGTTTACGGAGCAACCGAAATTCCCAGGGAACGTGATCTGTATTTGTTCCAGAAGCCCGCTTTCTGGGCGGCTCTAGTCGGCATCGGATTGGTTCTTGTCAACCTGATCTTCTCGTAATCATCAAATGCATGCGCACGGACGGCTCTCTATCTGGTTCTTTATCGGGCTGCTGCTCACCTTGTACGGGATTCTTGTCACGGGCAGCGGCCTGTATGAACTCTGGGTTCCTCCGGCACACCCTGCTGTACTCGCGAATCTACATGCGGGCATCTGGTGGGGCGCTGTGTTGCTGGTCATCGGACTGATCTACTTCATTCGGTTTTATCCAAGGAAAGAATAGCGGAAGGCAATATGGCAGGAAACGCAAAACACCCGGCCAAGCTGGGCTTAATCGTCGGAAATAGAGGCTTCTTCCCGGATCACCTGGCTGCGACAGGGCGTGAAGACATGATCCGCGTGCTGGAAGGCGCGGGCGTCGAGGTGATCGCCCTTACACCGGAGGAGTCGAAATTTGGCGCGGTGGAGACTTTTGAGGAGGCGAAACGGTGCGCGGAATTGTTTCGAAAGTACCGCGACGCGATCGAAGGTGTAATCGTCACGCTGCCGAACTTCGGTGACGAACGGGGCATCGCTGATACTTTGCGTTTGGCGGGTTTGAACGTGCCGGTGCTTGTGCAGGCGACTCCGGATACACCAAATAAGATGACCATTCGCGACCGGCGCGACAGCTTTTGCGGGAAGATGTCGGCGTGCAATAACTTAATGCAGTACGGGATTCCATATTCGCTGACCACTTTGCACACGGAAACGCCGGGCTCGCAGGAGTTCGCAAAGGACCTGGAATGGTTTCTCGGCGTGTGCCGGGTGGTTCGCGGCATCCGCGGCCTGCGCGTCGGGTCTATCGGCGCTCGGCCTGCAGCGTTCAATACGGTTCGATACAGTGAGAAACTGCTCGAAGCGAACGGGATTTCCATAATCACGGTCGACCTTTCCGAGATACTTGGACGCATCAATCGCATGCAGGACGCTGATCCGGCTGCGCAGCACAAGCTTCACGCCATCAAAGCTTATGTGTCCACGGGTGACGTGCCAGCTGCATCACTGATGAAGATGGCCAAATTGGGCGCTGTGATCGATGGCTGGATGCGTGAGACGGATGTCCAGATCAGTGCCGTGCAATGCTGGACGGCTCTCGAAGAATACTTCGGGGTGGTGCCATGCACAGTTATGAGCATGATGAGCAATGAATTGATGTCGAGCGCTTGCGAAGTGGATATCGTCGGCGTAATCGGCATGCATGCACTACGCCTGGCTTCCGGTACACCGAGTGCGCTGCTCGACTGGAATAACAACTATGGAGACGATCCGAACAAAGCAGTCTGCTTTCACTGCAGCAATCTGCCGAAGCATTTCTTCGCTGACGTTCGGATGGATTTTCAGGAGATTATCGCCGGCACTGTCGGTAAGCTGAACACCTTCGGCACCTGCGTTGGACGCGTAAAATCGGCGCCGATGACCTTTGCGCGCGTTTCAACGTATGATCGCGGGGGCAAGTTGCGCGGCTATGTCGGCGAGGGGCGCTTCACGGATGATCCGCTACAAACTTTCGGCGGCGCCGGTGTTGTGGAGATCCCGCACATGCAGAAACTGCTGCGCTTCATCTGCGAGCAGGGCTTCGAACATCATACGGCCGCCAATCTCTCCGAGGTCGCATCCATCGTTCACGAGGCAGGGAACAAGTACCTTGGTTGGGATATGCACTGGCATCGCGCATGAGCGAGGTCGTCGCGGGCGTCGACTTCGGGACCCTCAGCGTTCGCGTGTCTCTATTCGATCGGGAACGTGGCCGGCTCGGGGCGGGCGTAAGCGAGTATCCGCTGCATCGCAAACGCGAGGACCCGGATTACGCAACCCAGAGCCATACCGATCACATGGATGCGCTTGCCTCGGCCACACGGGAGGCTTTAAAAGCCGCCGGCGTTTCCGGTTCTGCGGTAAAGGCCATTGCACTCGATACGACTGGTTCGAGCGTGATTCCAGTGGGCGAGAATCTGCAGCCGCTCGGCGACTATTATTTGTGGTGCGACCACCGCTCCTGGCGCGAGGCGGCAGAGATCACAGAAAAAGCGCATGCCGCTGGCCTGGAGGCGATCCAGTGGTGCGGCGGCGTCTATTCCTCCGAGTGGGGTTTCTCCAAGCTGCTCCACTGGCTTCGCCATAATCCTGAGCGGCGCGAGCAACTGGTCTCCGCGTTTGAGCACTGCGACTATGTGGCCACCGTGCTCTGCGGTATTCGCGAGGTCGCGGATGCACCCCGGAGCGTCTGCGCCATGGGCCATAAGTGGATGTGGAACTCCTCGTTGGGCGGCCTTCCGAGCGAGGAATTTCTCTCGTCCGTGGACCCGCTTCTCAAGGGAGTCCGCGCAAAACTGAGGGGCCGGTATCTGACTTCTGACGCAATCGCGGGGCATCTCACCGAACAGTGGGCTGCCAATCTCGGCCTCGAGCCCGGCATTCCCATTCCGGTGGGAGCGTTTGACGCCCACTGGGATGCGATCGGCTCCGGCGTTCGGCTGGGGGACGCCGTCAACGTGATAGGCACTTCCACCTGCATCATCGCGTTAAGTGATCAGGCTACACTCATCCCGGGACTCTGCGGCGTCGCGCAGGGTTCCGTTGATCCCGCGCTCACCGGAATCGAGGCCGGCCTGTCCGCAGTAGGAGATATCTTTGAAGCCATCGCGCGCCGGGCAGGTTCCACCGCCAAATCGCTTTCGCAAAATCTAGCCGGTTACCGCGCCGGACAAACGGGCCTGCTTCGCATGACCTGGGATAACGGTGACCGCACAGTGCTGGTGAACCCGGAACTGGGCGGAGTCACGTTCGGTTGGCATCTGACCAACACGGCCGAAGACGAATTGTTCGCCGCTATCGAGGGAACCGCGCTCCACACGCGCATCATTCTCGACCGAATGCAAGAGTATGGCGCATCGATCAAAAGAATCATCAATGGCGGCGGCATTCCTCAGCGGAACGATGTCTTGAATCAGATCTATGCAAACGTACTTAATAAACCGATCCTCGTGCCGAAGGGGGATGTGACGAGCCTTGGGTCTGCGATCTTCGCCTTTCTTGCCGCGGGTTCGTTCGCTTCGGTAGAAGAGGCGCAGAATGCTCTCTGCCCGGAGTATCGCGTGTTTACGCCGCAGCCGGAAAGTACAAGCGTGTATGAGGACTTGTATCGGCTATATATGCGGCTGTACTTTGCGCTCGGACGCAAGCGCTCCCAAGCGGTGTCGATCGGGGACGTACTGCCGGAATTGAGACGCATTCGCGCACAAGTGAGGACGAAGCAATGAAGCTGCAGAGTTTGCGCGAAGAAGTGCTCGAGGCGAACCTAGAGCTGGTCCGGCGAGGGCTGGTGCTATTCACCTTCGGCAATGCGAGCGGATTTGACCGGGCAAGCGGGCTCATTGTCATCAAGCCCAGCGGCGTACCGTACGAGCAACTGGCGGCCGGCGATATGGTCATCACAGATCTCAAGGGTGCAATCGTTGAGGGCAAACTGCGGCCATCGTCTGACCTGGCAACGCATCAGGCCATCTATGCGGAATTCGACGGCGTGCAGGGTGTGGTCCATACGCATTCGCGGTACGCCACGGCGTGGGCGCAGGCCGGATTAGATATTCCGTGTCTCGGAACCACGCACGCAGACTACTTTCACGGCCCTATCCCGGCAACGCGCCACATGCAGCCCTGTGAAATCGAGGGCGAGTATGAATGGAACACAGGCCGGGTGATCATAGAGCGCTTTGAAGATCTTGATCCGCTCAGGGTTTCGGCCGTGCTGGTGGCGGGCCACGCTCCTTTTTGCTGGGGACCAACTCCAACGCATGCGGCCCATACCGCCGTGATCGTCGAGGAGCTCGCACATATGGCGTTCCTCACAACCACTCTACGGGCTGACGTACGAGGCATCTCCGACAGCCTGCGCAACAAACATTTTTCACGCAAGCATGGGGCAAAAGCGTACTACGGGCAAATTAACGAGCCATCTGGCTGACAGGTATCAGAGCTCGAGTTTGCCGTCGTAAACCATATCCTTCAGCCGAAATTTCTTGGCGAGACTGACTGAACCGAACCGCATCCGGAGCATGACTTCTTTGTCATTCAGAGTGATTTCCTGGCTGCGAGGGAAGAAAACATGCAGTGTGCCCGTGGACGCGTCCAGCTTGGCATCGAGAGCACGAACATTCATCGCATGCGTAAGAAGCCGCGAGTTGGCCATCACTTCTTGCAGCATCGGTGCCGGGTTAGCGGGATCTAAAGAGGTATCGCTGGCTGAAGGCGAATCCGTTTGGGCGGCAGGCTTGTATCGCTGGGCGGGAACGAGGCCGATGATAGTGAGAATGTAGTACTTTTCCGCATCGGCGGTCGTATAAGGGACCTGATATGAACTTTTCGTACCCTGTAAACGTGCCGCGGCCAGCCTCTCGGGCAACGCACTATCCCAGCGGACAATAACGTTCAAAGTGGGGACGTTGTACTTGTCCGGGCGGCCGACTCCGCCGTCCCAACGCGGCTGAGACGCGGACGCGCCTGCCAAGCCGGCAGTTGCCGCCGACGGGAGCTGAGCAGGTCCAGGATCTTCATCAGCTTTGATGCCGAAAATAACACCCGCCTGCTGGGCCCAGGGTGAGGCGAGAAGAACGCGGTCTACATCGGCGGGTGTCCAGTCCTGAGGCTTCTGGTGCGCCCAGGGTTGTGAAGCCGCCAAAATTAACGGGGCGCCAAACGAGACGAACCATGTTAGCCGGGAGCGTGAATTTTTTGTCATTTTCGAGCTACAGTACGGCTGTAACTGCTCAGCCGTTGCAGGAACATGTTTTGCCCATATTTGTGGCAGAGCCGCCGAGTCCGACCGGATTTTAACGGATGCCTAGCGGTTATGGCCTCACCCCAAGTCCGCGAAGCTGCTCATTTGCTTCGGCAATCCGCCTTTGAATCTGTGCCCGCTCTGCCAGAAGCTGAAGGATGTGATTCACGTCAATTCTGGACAGGACCGGTTCGATCTCGGACGGCTGTCTGGCCAATAGCGCTTCCATTTGGCTGGATGCTTTTTTGAACAGACAAGCCGCTGTGGAAAGTTCGGCGTCGAGAAAAGAGAGACGATTGCGATCTGCCGTTTTGTACCGGTAAATACGGCCGATCAACTCGTCCTGTTCATGCGAATTCATACCCGGCAGCTCACTTTTCTTCCCCCGTAACCCGCTACCAGGGCAACAAATAGGTGACGTCCATCGTCATTCTACATTAGTGAGTCATCGGTTCCGAAAGGAACGACCAACGCTACCTAGATGACAAAATCGCCCACGGTACGTCTACTTCTTGGACTGTTAATTACCCTGATTGCGATCGCCGCATTTTCTTCGTACTCGCTTTATCAGCTGAACGGATTGCGCAGGCTGCAGACAGACACGATCGACGCAAACCGGCATGACTCGCTCTTGCTGATCCGCATTCAGAATGACGTTAGTACAATCGGCCTTCGGCTGCGCGATATGATGCAGGCTCCCGCGAGCCGCAGTATCGCCCGCTTTCAGGCGGGGTTTACAGGGCTGGAAGAAGACCTGATGCAGGCGCTGGCGCTCGAGACTGCACTGCATCCTTCCACGCGTTCGGCTGAGGAACAGGCCAAGCTTCTTTCGAGTGTCAGGCGGTTCTGGAGCACGGCTGACCTGGTTTTCGAGACCGCGAGCCGCGGGCAGGAACGGGAGGCGCGAGCCATCGCTACCGCTGAGCTGTTTCCCCGGCGCTCTGACCTTGCCGCAAACGTATCGCATCTTCTCGAGGCGAATAATCTTAGCGAAGCCGGTGCCGACACAAAAATCGCACGCATCTACGAGGGCGCCCAGCAGGATATCTACGCCTTTCTGACCGCCACGATACTGGCGATCCTGGGTACCAGCTTGTACCTCATCTATTCCAACCGGAAAATGTTCGATCAGATCGAATCGCTTTCGAGCCAGCGGCGCGTGCTGGCGGCAAAGCTCATTTCCGTTCAGGAGGAAGTGTTGCGCTCTGTGTCGCGCGAATTGCATGATGAGTTCGGCCAGATATTGACGGCTGTAGGAGCCATGCTTGCCCGCGCGGAAAAGAAGGGCATCCCAGCCGATTCGCCGCTGCGAACGGAGTTATCCGAGGTCCGTGAGATCACCCACGCAACCCTCGAAAAAATACGAAGCCTCTCGCAGATGCTGCACCCGGCGGTAATTGATGATTACGGCTTGGCAAGAGCGCTGGAGTGGTACACAGAGGTGTTTGAGCGTCAGAGCGGTTTGCGGACGCGCCTCACGATCCACGGTGATCCTGTTCGAATCACGGGACAGACTGCGATCCACTGCTTCCGGATCGCGCAGGAGGCCCTTACAAATGCGGCCAAGCACTCAGGAAGTGATCACGCCGCCGTGGAGCTGCTGTTTTCAACTGACAGCCTGCACATCAACATTCAGGATTTCGGTCGTGGTATGGCGCAGGGCAAAAAGCCAGACAGGCGCGGACTCGGGCTGATCGCAATGCGAGAACGCGCTGAACTCCTGAACGGCACGCTCGAACTTACGTCGGCGCCTAACGCCGGCACAACCGTTTCACTGTACATCCCGCTGCGTCGCGATGAGGCCGCGCCTGAACGCATGCTGGCCGGCGGGGAGGAACAAGAGGTTTTGAGTGCAAGATCATGAATGATGAAATAACCGTTTTACTTGCGGATGACCACAGCTTGGTCCGCCGCGGATTTCGCCGCATCCTGGAAGACGAAGAGGGGATGAAAGTGGTGGGTGAGGCGAGTAATGGGGTCGAAGCCATACGCATGGCCCACGAGCTGAAACCCAATGTAGTGGTCATGGACCTGTCGATGCCCGAACTGGATGGCGTGCAAGCGACCAAGGAAATCGTAAAACATCTCCCCGGCACTCAAGTTCTGGTGCTCAGCATGCACGCCGACGATAACTACGTGCGCAATGCGCTAGACGCAGGGGCGCGCGGTTACTTACTGAAAAGCGCCATCGATGTGGACCTGGTGGGCGCCATTCGCGCCATCGCCGCGGGCGAACACTTCATGGGATCTGGGCTTAAGTACGTCCCTCAGGAGCAGGATGATGAAATCAAGAAACTCACCGGTCGCGAGAAACAGGTTCTGCAGCTCATTGCGCAGGGCAAATCCAATAAAGAAATTGCCACCTTGCTCGATCTAAGCGTCAACACGGTTTCCGTTCATCGAGCCAATCTGATGGAGAAAATGAACATCCACAGGACGGCCGAACTGGTGCTTTTCGCGATCAGAAAAGGGCTTGTTGCCCCGCAGTAGAGGAGGATGCCGGCTTGGCTTTCGCGAAGCGCGAGTCCTGGCTGGATTACTGGACCTTGCGAGCGCTCTTGGCGTCGGCGGCAGCCTTTTTCTGAGCCTGCAACTCGCGTGCCTTCGCGAACTTTTTCTGGAAGCGGTCGACGCGACCCTCGGTATCCACAAGCTTTTGGCGTCCCGTGAAGAAGGGATGACAGCTTGAGCAAATCTCGACCCGCAGGTCGCCTTTGTGAGTGGACCGGGTCTGGAACGTGGAACCGCACGCGCAGATCACATTCACTTCATCGTAGGCGGGATGAATCCCTGCTTTCATTTGACTTCGGAATCCTTTCGAAAAAACCGGGTGGGTAGATATCATTTTAACGCAAAACCCCGCACCTGCCCAAATTTGCGCAGGAACGGGGTTCTGCTCGAGCCTTGCGGCTATACTCTAGCTACGTTACGCGCGACGGGCGGCCGGTCCACAGGAACTGCGGCCTCGTCACTGAAACGAAACCTGAACGTACGAACGGCGACTCTAAGAGTCGGCCACCTCGCGCGTGGATTGTATGCTACAGTCACTACCAGAATTCATTTCGACTGGACCACCTCCTTCCTCAGTGATGCTTTAATTCTATAAATTACATTTCCGCAGTGTCAACCAACACCGCCGCGCTTCCCAAAATTCCACCCAGTGCTTCCGCTGGAGGGCGTTGGTGCGCCGGCTTCTTCCTGGTCGGGGTGCTTCTGGGCCTGCCTGGTTCGCTGCTAGTGACATGGCAGTACCACATCGAGGCGCGGCCAGAGACGATTGGGTTGCATTTCCTCGCGCTCAATCTTGGCTACGTGTGCTGCGTGTTTGGTGCGCAGCGCGTGCTTCATCGCAGCCGTCCATGGGCGATCGGAAGCGTATCAGCCGTGCTTGCAGCGGGTTCTCTGTTTTGCTTATCATTGGTCGCGCCGCCGGTAGCAGACGGTTGGCGGATGGCTGCTCTCGGCCTGCTTGGCGGCGCCGCTGGCGCTCTGCTGGCGTCATTACTTTATGGCCTCGAACCGGAGTTCTCGGCCTCACCCGGGCCGGTGACAAACAGGGCAAGCATTTTATTCGGCTCAGGCTGCCTTGTTTCTACAGTTGCAGTGGCCGCGACCTATTTCACGGGCTGGCCGCCCGCATCGACTTTGATTCTGGGCGCCGTTGGCTTGCCGTTCGCGGGACTCGTTCCGCGCGATCGTCTAACCAAGAATGAGCCCGACACAATGCGCCGGCCGGATGCTCCGCACGAGAGCGTAAAGGATCTGCGCAGTATCGCCGCCGTGCTTTTCACCTTGTTGTTGTTCTTTCAATTCGGGAACGAATGGGCCATCGCTGGCTGGCTGCCGTTTTTTCTTATCCATCGTCTGGGGACGAACCCGGTTTGGGCTATTTGCGCTCTCACGGCCTATTTCGGTGCGCTCATCTTAGGCCGTTTAATCGCGCAGGCGGTGCTGCCGAGACTCCGTCACAGTAGTCTCATGGTTGCTGCAATGGGCACCGCCGCCGCCAGCTGCGTATCGCTCAGCCTCACAAATACGTTTGCGGGTGCCGTAACTGCAGTTGTGATCGTAGGAGCCGCCTTTGCGCTCATGTTTCCCTTCATCGGAGAGAGACTGGACGACCGCTTTTCCTATCATCCCGGATTCTACAGCAACGCCTCTTCGATTGCGATTAGCGGCGCAATGTGCGTGCCCTGGCTGCTTGGGTACATGGCCGCGTGGTCCGGCCTGCGGTACGTGATGTTCGTGCCGGCAGCGGGCTCCATTGTTGTCCTGATTCTGGCGCTTCTGATCGTGCTCGAGGCTCACTTGATGAATGCCAACGATCAGGCGAAAGCACCGTCAGGCAGAAGCGTTTAGGACGACATTGGAATCGCTTACTACCGCGACGCACTGCGAACGTGGGCGGTATACTCTGCTGAATGAGCCGGAGCTATCTCGCGCTGGATGTGGGAGCTGAAAGCGGTCGCGCCATGCTGGCGCATCTCGATGGGCACAGACTCACGCTGACTGAGTTGCATCGTTTCCTCAACACCCCTGTCACGCTACCTACGGGACTTTATTGGGATACCTTCCGGCTGTTTCACGAAATCTGTCACGGCATTCGCGAAGCGGCGAACGCCGCCGAAGACCTGGACGGCATCGGTGTAGACACATGGGGCGTCGATTTCGGTTTACTCGGCAGCGATGGCAGTCTGGTCGAGAATCCCCGGCACTATCGCGACCACCGCACGCACGGCGTAATGCAGCAGGTCTGTGACACGGTCACTCGACAGGCCATTTTCGCCCAGACCGGCACGCAATTCATGGACATCAACTCGCTTTACCAGTTGGTCGCGATCCGCCGTGATGCGCCAGATGCCCTCGCTATCGCGGCCAAGCTGCTTTTCATGCCGGATTTGTTCAACTACTTTCTGACGGCAGCGGTCCGCTCCGAGCGCACCGTGGCTAGCACGTCGCAATTCTACGATCCGGTCAAGAAATGTTTCGCCACAGACCTGCTTCGCAAGCTTGGCATTGATGCCGGATTTCTGGCCGAGTTGATTGACCCTGGAACGGAACTCGGCCCGGTCCTGCCGAAAATTGCCGAATCCTGCGGGCTCAAGCGCGAGCCCTGTGTGTACGCGGTGGGATCCCACGATACCGCCTCGGCGGTTGCCGCTGTTCCAGCGCGTTCGGATGAGTCCTGGTGCTATATCAGCTCAGGTACGTGGTCGCTGATAGGGGTAGAACTGGATGAGCCGCTGATCGCTGACGCGGCGCTTGACGCTAACTTCACAAACGAGGCCGGGGTAGAAGGCAAGGTTCGATTTCTGAGAAACATACCCGGGCTTTGGGTGCTGCAGGAATGCAGGAGGACCTGGGCTCGGCAAGGGCTAGAGTTATCCTACGCGGATCTAATGGAGCGTGCGGCGAGCGCGCGGCCTCTCGGCATTACTCTTGATTTAGAGCAGTTCAGTTCTCCTGGCGACTACCCGCGTATGATTTGCGATGTGTGCCGCCTTAATGGCCGTGATATGCAACAGGATCCGGGATCGATCGCGCGTATTGTTCTTGACAGCATCGCAGCCCGCTACGGGCAGGTGCTCGAAACACTCCAGAAGGTTCTGGGGCGCGGCATTCAAGTCATTCACATCGTCGGAGGCGGGTCGCGAAACCGGCTGCTGAATCAGCTCACCGCTGATGCCACAAGACGCCGCGTTGTTGCGGGCCCGGCTGAGGCGACAGCAGTTGGAAACGCGCTCATGCAAGCGATGGGCTCGGGGCAAGTCCAGACGTTGGAAGAACTTAGGGCAATCGTGAGGCACTCCTTCGAAGTAGAGGAGTTTCTGCCACACGAACCCCTTGACCGTGAGGAACCTGTGTCGCGCGGATACGATTCGGTCACGGCGCAGTAATTCATCTGGCCCCGAATCCTGATCTCACGAAGTATCGCTGCTTGTCAACTGCGGGGTCAACCGCGACATCGAAGAAACCCACCATCATTTCCGCCCAAGTCTGATCGCCCCAGGTGACCGCCGAATCCGGGTCCGGATTATGAGGATTGTCCTTCGAATTGTCAAAGGTAGCCACCGCTTGTAGCTTCGTTCCGGCTTTGAGAGGTAGGGGATTCGCTAAGCGATAGCTCAATTGCCAATAAAAGCTGTAGTGCGAAATACGAAGTAGCGTGTGGATTCTGCCGCCGGGCTCAAGAATGTTGTATTCGAAGCTCTTCCCGCGCAGATGCATATGGGGAAAGAAACTCAACAGAAGGGCGTCATTCGGCAGTGTGCCGCGCACTTCAACGCGGTGGTCAGGATCTCGGGGAGGTATCAGGAAGTGATCATTCGTCAGCTGCAACGTCAGCACTCTTTTTGCCGGCGGTTGTTGGGAAAATACTAGGCCTACACTGGTGCGGTCTTCCATCGGGTGCCCGTGCGTTGTGTAATGCATTTGCAGGACGATGTCTGAACCCGCTGGAACAAACTTGGCGAAACCGCTCGGCCATTGATCCGGCTGGCTGCCTGGGGCGTACACCAGCAGGATGTCGCTATCGGTCCACATCGCATCACGCTTCTGCGCCTCGGTCGGCAGGTCGTCAGCAGCGAAGGGCACGCCTACCGGTGCACCGCGCAGCCAGTGAGACTTTGGACTGCGCACATACGCCACGGCATGATGCACGGCCATGCGATTGCCCGGCTTGATTTCGGACATGCTTATCCAGCGGTCTTCGCGGAATTTCGTTGGAAGAATGATGTACTGGTAAGGGACGTCGCCGGTTGCGGGAAGGTGCTTTGCTACGGGCATCTCGAGAACCGCATCGGGCTTTTCGATATTCCATCCGCTGACCCAGTGCATCGGCGCAGGTGCGTCCTTGACATCTCCAGCAGGCGCCTGTGCGGCGGCCCAAGCCGCGAGCGTCCGAATCTGCTCGGCGCTCAATGATGGATCATTCGAGAAGCGTCCGCAGCATCGATCTGCGAACCACGGCGGCATATCCCGCGTTTCGGTGGAGTCGCGGATCGCTGCCGCGAAGGGCCGTGTTTCGGCGTACGTTTCAAACGGCATCGGAGCCATTTCGCCGCGACGGTGGCAGCTCTGGCAATGCTGCTGCAAAACAGGCAGCACATCCCGGTAGAAAGTCGGGGATGCGCGACAGGACGCTAAAGCCACTACGAGGGAGCACGCTCGCGCCAGTGTACGCGCAAACCGGCGCAACCTACGACAGAGCCTTGCTTTTTTCGTAGAAGCCTTCGGGCATGCTCGGCCAATGTGCGTCACGATGCTGTTTGAAAGCGAGGCAGCCTTCTTCAAAATCCTTGCTCGCCATGATTTTCTCGCGAAGCTTTCCCGCCAGCACGCCAGCCTCGGCCCATTTCAGGAGGCGTGATTCGTGGAAGTACTGCATGCCCGCGCTGATTGCTATCGGACTCGATTTTGCCAGTTCTCGCGCCATCGCTTTTGCGCGATCAGCGATCTCGGCAGGCGGCGCTACGTGGTCAACGAGTCCCCACTGCTTTCCCTCTTCAGCATGAAAAACCGAAGCGGTCAGACTGAGGGCAAGTGTTCGTCTTGGGCCCAGTGCGGCTTCGATGGAGCGGTAAACCAGAAATGGCCAGAGGCCGATCCTGATCTCGGGTAGGCTCATGATGGCGCCTTCCGATGCCAGCACTACGTGGCCTTGAGCCACAAGTCCCAAGCCGCCGCCGAGAGCCGCGCCATTTACCGAGATTACGATCGGCTTGATGGAGGTCGAACCCATCGTAAACAGCGCCTCGTGCGCTGCGGTCAGGTTGGCCTCATTCGGTCCTCGCGCCTCGTCCAAATCCATACCGGAGCAGAAAACGGTCCCGACCGCGCTGATGAGGATCGAACCTACGTCGTCCCGGCTTTGCGCTTCCGACACTTCCTTTACAAGGGTGCGGCACATGTCCGCGTTTAGCGCGTTGCGCTTTTCCTGACGGTTCAGAACCAGCTGGAGCACCCGATGCTTGTGAGTAATGAGAATGTTCATGCGCCGCTCGACGGTATTCTACGCGAGCTCTTGCGAAAACCCAAGCAGATGGAGCGGTAGATGTTCGGTTTTCTCGTGCTGGCACGCGGCTTCGAACGCGAAATCGAGCCAGCTCCTGGTTTGCGCGGGATCGATGACCGCGTCACAATGCCCGCGCGCGGCGGCGTGTTTCGCGTCAAGCCAGCGCTCGTAATCTGCTCGCGTCCGGCTGATCTTTTCCTGCAGGTCGTCCGGAATGGGTTTACCCGCGCTTTTCAACTTTTCAAGCTCCGGACCATAGACAGCTTGTATAGCCGCATCACCTTCCATGACGCCGATTCTGGCAGTGGGCCAGCTAAAGGTGAACGTGGGGTCGAATCCCTGGCCGGCCATTGCGTAGTAACCCGCGCCGCTCGCATGATTGACGGTCAGCACGATTTTTGGCACCGTCGCGCACGCCATCGACTCCACCATTTCGGCACCGGCCCGGATGATCCCGTCCGTCTCGGCGTCCACCCCCACCATGAAGCCTGATACGTCCTGAACGTAAAGCAGGGGAATCCGGTGCCGTTCGGCGTTTTCGACGAAGTATGAAACTTTCCTAGCCGATTCGGTGTAGACAATCCCGCCTACGCGCGGGCCGGTAGGAGTCTTGATGAACCCGCGCCGGTTGGCAATTACTCCTATCGCCCGGCCATTCAGGCGCGTGCCAGCACATAGAAATTCGGGTGCGTAATCGGCTTGAAACTCCAGAAACTCACCCGAGTCGAGGATGCGATCAAGAAGGTCTTCCATGCGATAGGGCAGGCGGTGGTCGCTCGGTAAAACTTCGTACAGGCCTTCTGCCGGTTCGCGCGGCGCGGTGCCCGAGTAGGACGGCGCCGGGCCGGGCATTTGGCGGAACTGATCCCGAATCGTGCGTAGGCAAGCTGCATCATCGGCCGCGCGATAATGCGCTACGCCGCTCATCGTGGTGTGCATGAGCGCGCCGCCGAGCGTCTCGGAGTCGGTTACCTGCCCAACGGCTCCTTTCACCAGGTTGGGGCCGCCCAGACCCATGAAACTCACTTTTTCGACCATGATAATCACGTCGCTAAGTGCGGGGAGATAGGCGCCGCCCGCGATGCAAGGACCCATGACCGCCGCGATCTGCGGGATGTGCATGCGCCGGCGCATCAGAGAGTTGTAGTAAAAGATGCGCGCTGCGCCGTACTGGCCAGGGAAGATGCCGTCCTGCAACGGCAGATTCACCCCGGCCGAATCCACCAGGTACACAATCGGGAGCCGGTTCCGCATCGCTACTTCCTGTGCGCGCAGTATCTTGGTGATCGTCTCCGGCCACCACGCGCCGGCCTTGACGGTCGCATCATTCGCGACAATTACGGCCGGCCGGCGTTCTATCCTGGCGACTCCGGTTACCACTCCGGCCGCTGGCGCCTGGCCTTCGTACTTGTCGTATGCGACCAGAAGCCCGAGCTCCAGAAATGGGCTTCCGGGGTCGATCAGGTGATCAATGCGTTCGCGCGCCGTCCACTTCCCGTCATTGTGCTGCTTTTCGATCTTCTTCGGTCCGCCGCCCGCTCGAAGTTTCGTCTCGAGCGCATGGAGTTGCTCAACGAGCCGGCGCAAGTCACGAGTTTTCCCCTGCATTCAGACGCTTGAGTACGTCCATAAGAAGTGAGACCACCCAAGCACCTGTTAGTCTAACAATCATGTTGGGGATGGAGAACCGGACCTTCCGGATGGCCTGGACCGTCTTCGTTCTCGTGCTGATGATAGCCCTTGTCTATCAAATTCGGCAGACAATCCTGGTATTCGCAGGCGCCGTTTTCTTCTCGTACATTCTGTGGCCGCTGGTCTCTTTTGTCCAGAGCTTCACGACTGAAAGACGCGGAATCGCATTAGCCATCGTGTACATGCTGCTGATCGGCGCGATTGTCGGTATAGGTTTCGCGGTGATTCCCGCGATTGCCTACCAAGCCACCAGTCTCTTCACCCGGCTGCCTTCGTTGATTACGGGTGCGCAGATTTCCCGCATTCCACTCCCATCGTTTCTAGAACCTGTGCGCAACCAGGTAGTTGAAGCGGTCAGGGCGCAGGCGGCCACCATCGGCAGCAGAGTGATCCTCCTAATGCAAGAAGCCGGCACTCACCTCCTCTCAGGCTTCAGTCTCATTGTGCCTATCGTTCTGATCCCGATCTTCTCGTTCTTCTTTATCAAGGACGGGAATCAAATGAAAGAGACCTTTGTGTCGTTGTTCCCGGACACGCGCAGCCGCGCGATGGTGGAGCTGATTATGGAGGACATGCACAGCGTACTCAAGAACTACATCCGCGCGCTCGTTATCCTATCGCTCATTTCGTTCTGTATGTACTCGCTCGTCTTGAAACTTATCGGAATCCAATACGAGCTTCTAATTGCCGGCCTGGCCGCCTTACTCGAGTTCATCCCGGTTATTGGCCCTGTAATCGTGCTCGCCATTCTCGTGATCCTGACCACCGTAACAGCTGTCGGAAAGCTGCTCTGGGTGGTGTTGTTTTGGGGCGTGTACCGGTTCCTGCAGGACTATATGCTGAATCCCTTCCTGATGCGTGCCGGGCTGGAGTTGCATCCGTTGTTGGTTCTGTTTGGTGTACTTGCCGGTGATCAGATTGGCGGCGTACCGGGGATGTTCTTCTCCGTTCCGGTGCTCGCGACTTTGAAAGTAATCTATCTCCACGCCAAAATGTCCGGCGCGCGCCGGCACTTTACATCGGCATGACTTTTCGATGCGGCACAGGCCAGAACCCAATTCCGGGCTGTAGTTCTGCGTGGTGGAGTGGAATCTCGATACGGACGATGCTCTGCGGCGTCTTGTTACGAGTGCGACTGCGGCAGCGCCAAGACCGAGGAAAAGCAGAGATTTGGGTTCCGGCGAAGCGGGGGCCGATGCCGGGTTGAACGAACTTACCGGCTGCTTCACTGAGAATGCGGCTCAGGATCCTCACGCCATGCCGGCTCAATCTGTTCAGTGCGGTATCGATTGGCTCATCTAAGTCGAGGCCCGCGCATGCGTTCTCCCCCGAAACAACACGGCGAACCGATCCGGTGGTCAGTCCACTCATTTGCCCGGTTCCCAAAGCCACCCAAATCAGGGCAGAATGGAAAGATCGTTCGAAGGAGCTAGTTTTGCGACGCAAAATGTTGTATGTTCCGCCTATCGTGCTCGACCGTACACATCCTGAGCCGCTGCATCTTCAGCTTTCAAAGCGGCTGAGGCGCGGGATTCGTTCGGGTGAAATGGATGCAGGGTCGAGACTGCCCTCCACGCGTTCTTTTTCAAAGATGCTGGGCGTTTCGCGCAACACGGTGCTGACTGCTTACGAGGCTTTGGCCGCGGACGGTCTGATCTGCAGTGAACCGGGTTCGGGCATGCGGATCTGCAGCACCCGAACCACCAATGGGCTGCTCTCAATGAACCTTCCCAAACTACTTCGTGATGGCCGCTATCCCGTTCGAAAGCTGTGTCTCGCCGATCCGGATGGCAATCCCTTTTATCTGAGTCTCTAATCAGCGTTACGTATGAATGCAGCCGTTGTCCACGCATTTGATGCGCCGCCGCGGTACACCTCGTTTGCAGAACCGGTGCCGGCGGACGGCGAATTCATTGTCACGCTCATCGCAGCCGGTCTGCACCCTATCGTGAAAGCGCTTGCGACTGGGTCTCATTACAGCAGCGCGGGAGTACTGCCCTTTATACCCGGTGTAGACGGCGTAGGAGAGCAGCAGGATGGTGGACTCGTCTATTTCGGCATGTCGCGTGCTCCGTTCGGCACGTTTGCGGAACGCTGCCTCGCCGCACGCAAAATATGCATTCCGGTGCCCGAGAATTTGGATCCGGTGATGGTCGCCGGGATAGTAAACCCCGGCATGTCTTCTTGGGTTGCGCTAACCAGACGAGCTGAGCTTGTAGCCGGAGAGAATGTTCTCATTCTGGGTGCAACCGGAACGGCTGGGCAGCTTGCGGTACAAATCGCCAAGCACCTGGGTGCTCAAAGAGTTATGGCTGCAGGGCGCAATCGAGCAATCCTGCAAACGCTCACAGATCTCGGAGCAGATGCGACCGTTGCGCTTGATCAGGACCATGATTCGCTGGTTTCTTCCATTCGCCACGAGTGGATGGCGTTCGGCATCGACGTGGTGCTGGATTATCTCTGGGGACCTCCAGCGCAGGCTGTGCTCGAAGCGATATCGCAGAGAAGCCCGCAGCGAGACGTGTCGCCTCTGCGATTCGTCCAGGTTGGCGAGAGCGCGGGCAAAACGATTTCGTTGCCCGCGGCGCTGTTGCGCAGTACCGCGATCGAGCTTCGTGGAAGCGGATTCGGGAGTGCTTCCATGGACCAGATCTTCAAAGCTCTTTCGGAATTCTTCCACATGCTCCCGAAATCCCCATTAAAAATCAAAGTCAGCCCAGTTCCGCTGCGAGACGTGGAAGCGCTCTGGAACTCCACCGGGCAAGGCACACGGTACGTTTTTGTGCCCTAGTTGCACCTCAATGGTGCGGGCCCGCGTTGGGCGCGTGTTGCTTTGCCTCGCGGTCGAGCGCCTCGGCGCCTCTGCCGGTTAAATGCACCAACGCGTTAGCTCGTGCTTCCTCGAATGAGACCTGCCGCAAATCCTTCTCGCTACGCTTCTTGGTCGCAACTGCAAGCCCCGCGTTGATCCATTCCTGCGCCGGCGCGGTATGTTTCGGAATCACTTGCTCCCTCCTGAAATTTAATACTCTCAAGAGTGGCTTTGTATCGGCTCGGCAATCGATTCAAGTGATTTGCCCGCCGCCTCCACCCCGAAGATCCATTCGATCAGCGATGCCGTTAACATCAGCACCGCTCCCAGAATGTAGCCCCAGGCTACATTCCACCGTGAACCGGACTGAATCAGCACACCGAAGAGAATCGGCGCTCCGACGCCTCCGATCAAAGTTCCGATCGCATAGAAGACTGCAATCGCGAGCGCGCGGATCTCGAGCGGAAAAATCTCGCTTACGGTCAGGTAAGCCGCGCTCGCAGCGGAAGAGGCAATGAAGAAAATTACCGTGAAACTGATGTCCAGCGTCCTCGTATTCATCATGCCCATCGCGAATGGGACCGCCGTTGCGATGAGCAGAATGCCCGGGACCCCGAATGTGGCCGTAATCATGGGTTTGCGCCCGACAGAATCGAAAAACTTGCCCAGCAGCAACGGCCCGAAGAAGTTTCCAAGCGCAAAATACAGCAGGTGAATCGGCAGGTTCACCGCGTTTACGTGATAGAACTTCGCGATTACCAGTCCATAGGTAAAGAACACAGCATTGTAGAAAAACGCCTGCCCGATCATCAGGGCCATCCCGAGCAGCGAGCGCTTCCGATTATCCACCCACATGCTGTGGAAGATCTCTCGCCACGGCGTGTGGTCCCTCACTTGCAGCTTCAGCGATTTTCCCTCGGGCTTCGGCAAGTCGCCTTTCTTCTCCGCCACCTTTTTCTCGACATCTGAGACTACCTTGTCGGCATCTTCCTCGCGGCCGCGGAGCATGAGCCATCGCGGGCTTTCCGGCACCGAGAATCTCAGGAACAGCACGCCTCCGCCAAGCGCGGCGCCGATGCTGAACGCCACGCGCCACCCTATATTCGTTGGCATCAAGTTGCCCTTCAGCAGGACCATCGAGGCGAGGCTGCCGATTGCGGCGCCAACCCAGAACGTGGCATTCACGATCAGGTCGACCGTTCCCCGGACTTTGCCGGGAATCAATTCATCAACAGCGGAATTAATGGCCGCGTATTCGCCGCCTATACCGAAGCCGGTGACAAACCGAAAGGCCGCAAAGCTAAAGAAGTTCCACGAGAAGGCGGTCGCGAGAGTTGCCATTGAATAAACGGCCAGTGTAATCAGGAACAGGCGCCGCCGGCCCAAGCGATCCGTCAGATATCCGAATGTCAGCGCGCCCAGGACGGCACCGGCCAGGTAGGTCGTCGCGCCGGCGGCGACTTGCGAATCCGTCAAGCCGAGCCCTTGTTTGTTCTCCAGAATGCCTGCCAAAGACCCGGCCAGGGTCACCTGCAGGCCGTCAAGCAGCCACGACGTTCCCAGCGCCACGATGATCTTCATATGCCAACTGCTCCAAGGCAGCCGATCCAGCCGTGCCGGTACGTTTGTCTCGATGGTTCGCTCTTCCGCCATCTTGTTCTCTAACCAATGGAGAGACCGGCGTGGTCCGCTGTTTCCTTGTCCTTGCCGTTGGCTGCGATCATTTCGCGCAAGCACGTATATTTTCATTGCGCTAGAATCTGCTGAAGAACACGCACAGGCAAAAGCCCTGACAGCGCAATGGAAGCTGATTCGTCTCCGGTACCGTCCAACCTCGCTTCCACCCGCTCCGATCCTGAAACGCAGACCCGCGTTGCTACGTTCAAAGCTGGGCATAAAATCAGCCGCTTTGAGATTCTGCAACTCCTGGGCAGCGGGGGCATGGGCGAGGTCTATCGCGCCCGTGATACCCGGCTCATGCGTGAGGTTGCCATCAAAGTACTTGCTCCGGGGCAGGATCAGCGGCGCTTTGAACAGGAAGCCCACGCCGTTGCCGCCCTGAAGCACCCGAATATCGTTGCTATCTACGAATACGGCAATGAGGATGGGTTTTCGTTTCTCGTCGAAGAGTTCGTCGAAGGCGGCTCCCTCGAACAGTTGTTGCGCGCAGGGCCACTCCCGCTTAAAGAGTGCCTGCGGCTGGCGGTCGAGATCGCCTGTGGACTCGCGGCCGCCCATCGGGCAGGCATCATTCACCGGGATCTCAAACCGGGTAACATCATGCTCACGCCGGAACGTCACGTCCGCCTTGTGGACTTCGGGCTCGCGAAACGCGCGCATTCCGAAGACGAATCCCTCTCGCTGACAACTCACGGAGCAATTGCCGGAACCGCGGCCTATATGTCACCTGAGCAGGCCGAAGGCAAACGTCTCGACGCGCGCTCCGATATCTTCTCATTCGGGACGGTGCTATACGAGATGACAACCGGCCGCCGTCCCTTCCGAGCAGAAACACTGAACGGCGTGCTCGCCGCTGTCATCCATAACGAGCCCAGCCCAATTCCTGCTCAACGGCCGGGCACGCCTGCCGAGTTAGTGCGGATTATCGGTCGTTGTATGCGTAAGGACCCTGCCCGGCGCTACCAGGTGATCGATGACGCAAGGATTGCTGTGGAAGACGTCGATACGACCGTGGAAACTGCGCCTGCAGTATCCGCTACTCGGGGATCGCGCAGCCTCACTGTGCTCGCCGCCGTCACCGGTTTGCTTGTCGGTGTGCTGCTTACGTTGACCGCAACCTTTGTTGTCAACCGCCGCACGGTGGCGAATGCCGGCCCCAAAATTACCCGTCTCACCTCTGATCCCGGCCTCAGTACCGATCCCGCCTTCTCACCCGATGGCAAGCTGGTCGCCTATGTCTCGGATCGTGGGGCTGTTGCTTCTGGCGCTCTCGATCTCTGGGTGCGTCAGACGAACGGCGGGACGCCTGTACAATTGACCCACGATGGCCTCGATAATCGTGAGCCGTCCTTTTCGCCCGACTCCGCCTCCATCGTCTTTCGTTCCGCGCACGCGGGCGGCGGAATCTTCGTAGTCTCGGCTCTGGGCGGCGAGCCCCGCCGTATTGCCGAGCGCGGCAATAAACCAAGGTTCTCCCCGGACGGTGAACAGGTTGTTTACTGGACCGGACGCGACGTCTTTCTTGGTTCACGTGATTCGCAAAAAATCTGGTTAGTCCCGTCGGGAGGCGGCTCCCCGCGTGAGATCTCATCCGGCTTCGCGGTCGCGCGCTCTCCGGTATGGTCTCCTGACGGAAAGAAGATCCTGTTCCTAGGCGTAAAAAGCATGGATGCCGACGCGTATCCGGAGGACGCGCAGCTCGATTGGTGGGTAGCATCTCTCGACGGCCGTTCGCTCACCCCGCTCCTTATTAACGACCTGCTGAAACCGCTCTCTATTCATCTTGCGGATCCCGCCGTTTGGACGGCCGATAATGCCATCCTCTTTACTGCAACGCTTGGGGATGCTCGAAACATCTGGCGCATTCCCATAGCTAACGACGGCACTCGCTTTGCAGGCCCTCCTGAGCGCCTGACCGTCGCTGGCGGGGTACAGGCGGGCTTAGCTTGGGCGGCATCGCGCCTTGCGTTCTCTGTAGAAGAACCTGATGTCGATCTCTGGAGTTTTCCTGCCGACACCGACCGCGGCGAGCCGCGCGGCGCAATGACGCAGATCACCAAAAATACCGGCGTGAATCTTTATCCCTCGGTATCGCTCGACGGCATGCGCATGATATCGCTCTCCGATCGCCGCGGTGCCTTCGAAACTTGGTTCAAGGATTTCCGTACCGGCAAAGAAACCCCTATATTCGGGTCGGGCGGCGATCTTCTGCCCTTTTTGACTCCCGACGGCCGGACGGCCATGTACTCGTACTACGACGACAAGGTAACTTCGGTTTACCTCATGAACATCAATGGTGACGGCAGTTTCGCCGTCCCGCGAAAGATTTGCGCCGATTGCCTCAACCCGTGGAATCTGTCGAACGACGCGCGCGTTCTCCTCTTCTCCACGAATTTCCAGCAGCACGATATCTATTCCCTCGATATCGAATCCGGGCGGAAGACAAAGGTAATTGATTGCGATCAGCCGCTGCTGGGCCGTCCACGGTTTTCACCCGACAACCGCTGGATCGCGTTCCACCAATGGCACGGCTCATCGATGCGGGTTTTTGTCGTTCCTTACGATGGCACGTTGAAGCGTGAGGACAAATGGGTCCCGATCACCGACGGGAAGAATATCGACTACAGCCCGTATTGGTCGCCGAATGGCGAACTGCTGTACTTCTACTCTGATCGGGACGGAAACCTGTGCGTTTGGGCGCAGCGCCTCGATGCTCAATCTAAGCGCCCGGCCGGAGAACCGTTTGCCGTCGAGCATTTTCATTCGCCGCTCAGATCACTTCAGAACATGTCTATGGTTCAGGTTGGAATGAGTGTTACCCGCGACCAAATTTTCCTGAACGCGGGCGCCGCTACGGGCAACATTTGGATGGCCGACTATTCCTATAAATGAGTTATTGTGACTTCTTCTCCTGGATGATGCTGATGGACCCGTTCCGCTCTAGGACAGCGTATTTGATCTGTTCAAGTGTCCTGACGCCCTGCTCGCGGGCCGCCGCCATCACGTCGGTGTCCTGAACGCGCATCTTGTTCATGACGTCGGTCTGCCATTTGCCCTGCTCGAGCAGAACGAGTGGCACCCCATCCAGCCACTCATCCCAGCGCGGGAATCTGCTCTTTACGTACGAGACCAGACGATGCATCAGCCCCACAACGAGCACCGCGCAGACGGCGTTGGTTTCAGAGTGGTCGTCCCCCATCGTCGCAAGAATGATCACTCCACCCATCAAGAAAATCAGAACAAACTCAAATAGCGTGAGTTGTGCTCCCGGCCGGCGGCTCAATACCCGCACTGATAGCAACAGAAATATGTATCCGAGAACCGCGTGAATTATAGTTGCCATTGCTCTACGGCATTACGTACACTCTTGCGCTCAAGCGCTCCGCGCCAGGCACCTGGAGCGCGAAGTCGAATACGCCGGGCGATGAGGGTTCGAGCGCGAAGCTGGCCGACGCCGGCGCGCTTGCTGCGGGAAACGTATACAAGATTCCATCCTGCCCAACAGTCGATATCAACGGCTGCGGCACGACGCGCTGATTGCCCAGTTGTTTGATCACGCTCTGGCTGACCCATAATTGGATCTTTCCATCACGGATCGCATTTGGGCCGAATTTTACGGTCATGATCGAAGGAGTGCTGAATCGCTCCACACGCTCGTACTGCAGGTCGATTGTTCCGTCCTTCGAGCGCGCGTGGGCCTTTGCGAGCGGGCCGCGGCCGAACACCCCGAGTACATCCGCAATCACGATCAGAAGAAAAAAGGTCCAGACGATCCGCTCGAACTTCCACCAGCGATATTGAAATTCGAGGTCTGAGCCGACGGCGACCTCATCGTTCACCTTTGGAACCGTGTCTTCGACTGGCTTTGTCGGTACGTTGACAGGCATTACTGGGAGTCCTCGGACTGAAGCACCACAATCTGGCCGTTTCGCTCGAGAATCGCGTACTCAATTTGATCGAGCGAAGTGATTCCCTTGTTGCGCGCCGCGGTCATCACGTCCGCGTCGCTCACGCGCATCTTCTTCATGGTTTCAATGTGGCGCTTCCCTTTTTCAAAGAGCACCAGCGGCGTGCCGTCCACAATCCTGCCGAACCCCGGAGAGACCTGCTTCAACCACGCCATTAGGAAGTGTGTCAGGGCGATGCTCATAATGGTGATGAACGCGTTGCTGATTGAGCGGTCATCTCCCACCATGGGGGTCAGCGTGATGCCGCCCATGAAAAAGATCAGAACGAACTCGAAAGGCTCCATCTGCTTACCGGGACGCCGGCCGACAATTCGCGTCATGAACACCAGAAAGCAGTAACCGAATATTCCTCGAAGCGCGCCGCCCATGTATTTTGCTCAATGTCCCCAAGCCCGAGATGGCAGAAGCTCCGGCCGGCACCCCGTAAAATAAGTCGTGTCCGAAGTTTTACCCAGACTGCGTTTCAACCTGGATTTCGTTCCTTCCGCCGATCCGGCGCGCCCGGGCTTATACATTCGCGATCCCTACCACTACTCAGACGCTACCTTGCTGGTTCCTCCCCCACTGGTACAAGCACTTGAATGCTTTGACGGCACGCAATCCACGCTCGATCTTCGCTCCGAGCTCGTGCGAATCACAGGCGAAATTCAGGTGGGAGATCTCGAGAAACATCTATTCGATTCGCTCAACGAAGCCGGCTTTCTTGAAAACCAGCGTTATCTCGAACTCAAGCAGTCGCGCGAAGCCGCGTTCGCCGCCGAGGGCGAACGGCCGGCCGTCTTCGCCGGATCTGCATATCCACGGGATCGTACAAAACTCGCGGATCTTCTGCTTCGGCGCATCGGTGGACCGCAAGGCTCGGCAGCAACGGTCGGCATCGCCGCGCCGCACGCGAGTCCCGACGGCGCGTGGGATACATACCGCGCCGCGTACCGGGCTTTGCCGCCGCTCGAAGAAGCTGACGGACGCACGTTCGTGATTCTGGGCACCTCCCATTACGGCGGGCCCGACCACTTCGGCCTTACCCGCAAGCAGTTTTCAACTCCGTTCGGCGCCGCACAAACCAATACTGCGCTCGTGAACGAGCTCGAAGCGGCGGCGCCGAACGGGGTGCGAATGGAAGATTACTGCCACGCAGTCGAGCACTCGATCGAGTTCCAGATCGTGTTTCTGCAGCATCTCTATGGTCCGGAAGTCCGCATCCTGCCGATCCTCTGTGGCCCATATGTCAAGAGCATTTACGATGGCGCTCGGCCGGAAGATAATCCCGACGTAGCACGTTTTATCGACGGGCTGGGAAACATTGCCGCCCGGGAAGGGAACCGGCTTTTCTGGCTACTCGGAATTGATATGGCACACATGGGCCGCCGTTACGGCGATCCTCTTCGGGCGAAAGCCAATATAGGGGAGATGGTTGCCATCGAACAACGCGATCGCCAGCGCATCCAGCACATCTCCTGCGGCGACGTTCGCTCTTATTGGTCACTGGTGCAGGACGGTAATGACGATCTCAAATGGTGTGGGGCCTCTCCGATCTACACGTTCATGAAGGCGCTACCTGGTCTCACGGGAGCGTTGCTGGATTACCGGCAATGGCAGATTGATCCGGAAAGCGTCGTGACGTTCGCCGGGATGAAATTCGACCGGAGCTGACGTTTTTCACTGCAGAGTTGCACAACGAGGCCCACGACTGAGCAACGCGCGCGGAAGCGCTTCCGTTAACTTACTGCTGTGCGCCACCGCCCCACCAGTATCCCGGCCGGGTACGAATCTTCAGTCCGGGCCGGTCAACGATGACCTTGATGGTATGAAAACCCGACTCCTGTTGCGTGGTGTGGCTTGGCGAGTAGCTCAGCAGGTATTGGCTGTTCAAGTCTTTTCCGATGTCGGTAATGGCATCTTCCAGCGACCGCTCGCTGGCGAAAGTGTATGAGCGGCCTCCTGTGAAATACGTAAACGCCTCCGACGGAGTTTTCTTGAAGATGTCTTTGATTGAGCGGTACACCGGCGGAACGCCATTTAGCCAATTGCCGTCTTCCTGTTGAACAACATTCGTTTCGCTATAACCGACGCCGCTTCCTCTCAGATTGGGTAGAGCTTCTGGAGGAATGCGGCCGTTCTGCGGTCCCGGGTATGGCGTTTTCTTCATCAGCGCCGTATAAGCGCGGGATATATCGACACAGTAAACAATTACGTTGTCAAACTGCATGGCGCGAATGGTCTCGTCCAGATGCGCCTCGCTTCCCTTATCGCTATTGCGGCTCATCAAGATAATGACACGGCGCCGGACGTTCTGCGGATCATGGCGCTTCAGCATGTGATCCGCTTCCACTACCGCGTCAATAAGCGCCGCGCTGCTTGATCCCGCTCTTATCTTCTGCATAGCATCGCTCAGCTTGTTCGCATCGTCGGTGAAATCTTGTAAGTGCTGCATGCGATGGTCAAAGGCGAGAATAGCGACATCCCCGTACGTGCCGCTCACCAGGCCTTGCAAAAGGACTCCTGTGTTGCGGATTTCGGGCAACAGCGGCTCTATATCCGCATTGGCCTGCACCGCCAGCACTACCGACAACGGCTGCTGAGTGAAATCGGCGTTGATTTTTTGCGGAGCTCCGTTATCGAGTAACTCAAAATCCTTCGTCAATAATCCGTTGACATAGCCGTGGCCGTCCGGATCGAGAACGGTCGTTGGAACCAGGACGTTTTGTACTGAGACGCGGATCGTCTTATCGTTGGGCTCGTCCGGCACGGTATTCGCTGCCGGTTCGGTCGATTTCGTCTGATCCGGAACGTTCCGCGGTAATGTGGTCGGAGCCGGCCCGAGTTGTCCCGGCTGCGGAGGTGGTCCTGGAGGAAGCTGCCCCGGCGGGAGTGTTTGCGCCGGCACCAGGCCGGCCAGCATCAACAAAGCAGACGTATGCAGGATGATGCTGTTGGGCAGTTTGCACTTAGCTCGCATGAGCAGTTCTCTCGTCCTCCAGTTATGATGTCCCGGCGCTTTCCTGAGTTACGTTAACCCCTAGTGTCTCATTGCTACCCCGGTGTGTGCTCGGTTCTCCCCTGCAGTAGTTCGATTGCGTGAGGAATCAAATGTTCAATGGCCGAGAGCGAAAACAGCGCGCCTTGCGGCGATCCGGGCAGGTTCACGATCAGCGTTTTGTTCCTGGTACCTGCTACCGCCCGCGACAACGCCGCGAACGGCGTCTGCTCCAGCCCTTTCGTACGCATCGCCTCGCCCAAACCAGGTAAGTGCCGCTCCAATATGCGAGTGGTCGCTTCGGGCGTATTGTCGCGCGCGCTAACGCCCGTGCCGCCCGTTGTTAGTACCAGCGAAGCCACTTCTGCATCCGCCCACTCACGCAGCTGGGCCGCTATCAGCGAAGCCTCGTCGGGTATAGCTTCCGTTCGTACCACGTCCCATCCGAGTGCCTCGCAGTGCTGCCGCAGCACCGCACCGGAAACGTCCCGCCGGGTCCCATTCGCCACAGAATCGCTGACCGTTAGAATCGCCGTCCGGATCACGCGCCGCCCGCGCGCCGGTAGTCACCGGATTTACCGCCCGTTTTTTCGAGAAGATAGATATGGCAAATCTCAATTGCTTTGTCAAGAGCTTTTGTCATGTCGTAGATCGTAAGTGCCGCTACCGTTGCCGCGGTCAGCGCCTCCATCTCCACCCCTGTTTGCGCTTCTGTCGCTGCCGTCGCCGTTATCGCAATACCATCGTCGCTGGCCTCAAACTCCACGCCCACGTGGCTCAACGGCAATTGGTGGCACAACGGAATCAGCTCTGCCGTCTTCTTCGCGGCCATAATCCCTGCGATGCGCGCCGCTTCCAGCGGATTCCCTTTCTTGTTCTGGGGAAGCGCATCGAGCACCTCGCGGCTCATCGCGACAAAAGCATGTGCGGCCGCGGTGCGGCGGCTAACGTCCTTAGCCGAGACGTCCACCATCGAGACGTCACCCGCCGCTGTGTAATGCGATAACGCCTTCTTCATGGCTTCAACATGACGCGAATCTCATCGCCTGTTTCCCACGCTTCGCGATCGTGGTCTGCAACTAGAAACGCGTTCGCTTTCGCGAGGGCCGGAACGTCGCTCGATCCTTGCCAGGGTATGTTCCGGAGGGTCTGTCCATCCTCGCTTAGCAATGCGGGAAGGAATCGTGTCAGCCCCGGCTTATGCCGGAACGGCGCCGCGAAGCGCGCAGTGAGTAGCGGGAGCACCGGGAACTTCTGCCCGCAGAGCAGCTCGATTGCGGGTCTAGCAAACAGTTGGAAGGTGATCAGTGTCGATCCTGGGTTCCCCGGTAACCCGAATACGGGTTTCTGTGATATCGTTCCGAAGGCGGTCGGCTGGCCCGGCTGCACCCGCACGCGCTCGAACTCGAAGCGCACTCCCATTTCCCGCAACGCCGGCTTCACGAGATCGTACTTCCCGGCTGAAACACCGCCCGTGACCAAGAGGGCGTCGTGGTCGAGCCCACGCTCCAGCAGCGGCCGCAACGCCTCTTTCGTATCGCGTGCAACAGGCAGCACTGTGCACAACCCTCCGCTCGCCTGGACAAGCGCCGCCAGCATGTGCGAATTGGAGTTCCGGATCTGATGAGCTGCCGGTTTTTCACTGACAGCCACAATTTCGTCACCGGTCGCAAGTATCGCCACCGACGGCGCGCATGTGACTCTCAGCGTAGTTCGTCCGGTCATCGCCGCTGTTGCGATGTGGCTTGCGTCCAGGCGTCTGCCCACGGGAACAAGCACCGTCCCGCCTCTGGCTTCCGCGCCTGTCTCATTGATGAACTGCCCGGCTTCGGGTTTTTTTTCGGTCCGTGCGGTGCCGTTCGCAACGCGCATCACGTGCTCCACCATAATCACCGCGTCTGCACCATCCGGAACAGGAGCGCCCGTCATGATCTCGAGCGCCTCGCCCGCCTCGATTGCAGGTTGCTGCCCTTCTCCCGC
>JAFAMM010000163.1 GCA_019233375.1 Acidobacteriaceae bacterium | reverse complement strand
GCTTCTCCCACGCGAGTTTTTCGTCCAAAACGACGACCTTCGCCCCGCCCCGCGCCAATTTCTCGGCGGCGGTAGCTCCGGCGGGCCCTCCTCCCAATACCGCTACGGTTTTCATTACGGTTTCCCATCGCTCCCTTGCGCGCTCGCGGGACTGTGTGGATTTGCCGGCTGCCCAGCGGTATCAGGCATTGCTGAATCGACTGGAGGATGACCAGGCGGCAGATTATCTGCAGCGGCCGGCATACTACCCGGCAGACCGTGTCCTTGCGAATCACCCACGTTCACGACTACCCACTTCCCGCCGCGCTCTTCGAGCGTGTACTTCATCGTCATCCCGCTATTTATGGCGGGGTCGCCTTTGGGATGAAACGCAACAGTCGCGAACGCCTTATTTTTTTCGAAGCTCACGGACGTGGTTGTCACGTCCAGGCTGTTGACATCCAGCCCGGTGCTTGTGCGCAGCCGTTGCATGATGGCTTCCTGCACCTTGTCTTTTGATCGCATCCTGTTGCAGCCCGAAAGTACTAGGATGGCTAACAGGAGAACGACGGGGAGGCGAAACACCATCCGATTATAACCGGATGATGTTCAACACTTTCCGTTTGCCTGTATGAAGTTCCGCTTTGGGTTTGCGTGGATAATGCTGCTTTGTGCAGCCTCGCTCGAGGGTACCGTGGTGCCCGCCGGCACTATCCTGGATGTGCGCCTCACCACGGAGGCCAGCAGCGATAAACCGTCAGGTGAAGCGGTATCTGGCGTACTCATTGCGCCCATAATCCTGAATGGCGCACTTGTACTTCCGGCCGGGCTGCGGGTAACCGGCATGACCTCCGATGCGAGTCCCGCTCAGGCAGCGACGGACACGACGCCCGAAAAACCCGCCACGCTTAAGATTCAATTCACAAGGATTATCGACGCCAAAGGGCATGAGCAGGCCCTTGCGAGCGTGGTTGAATCCGTCGACAACGCGCGCGAGACGGTGGATTCGGGCGGGCTCATTACCGGAATTACTCCTTCGAAAACGTACGGGGCGCGTCTTGATCAGGGCATCGGCAAGCTCGCGAATCAACACCAGGCTCTCGCAGGACTGCTCTCGTCGGTGAAAAGCGCAGTGGTAAAACAGGTTGATCCGGCGATTGATTACACGCCAGGCGTGGAGCTGAAACTCAAGCTAACAGACGCATTGAACTGGTCCGCGCCGGTCGCAATTGAAAGCGTTCCGCCGGTTACACCGGCGGGCGCGCTGGCAGCACTTGTGAGTGCCGCGCCAATGCGAACGGTGGCGCAAGACCCTCCCAGCCCGTCTGACATTACGAACCTGATGTTTTTGGGCACGGCCGAGCAGCTTCAGACCGCCTTTCAACGGGCCGGATGGTTCGCGGCCGCCGCGCGCAATCGCAGTTCTGAATTTGAGACCGCCCGCGCCATGATTGAAAGCCGCGGCTATTCCGAAGCCCCGGTCTCGTTCTTATATCTGAACGGCAAACCGCCCGACATGACATACGAAAAGCAGAACAACACGTTCGATAAACGGCATCACATCCGGATCTGGCTGCAGCCGGATCAGTTCGAGGGCAGGCCGGTCTGGATGGGCGCGGCCACGCACGACATCAGTATCACGTTTTCGCAGCAAAAAAAAGGATTCACGCATGGCATCGATTCGCAAATTGATCGCGAGCGCTCGAAAGTAGCCGATGATCTTTTATTTACCGGTCTCGTGCGCGCATACACGCTTGCCTATAGGCCCGGCGTTCCGAAAGATCTTTCGAATGCCACGGGGGATAAGCTGATCACAGATGGTAAGGTCGCCGTTATTGAATTCTAAAAAGGCCGCGCAGCGCCGCTTTGCTCGATCTATCAGGTCATGCAGGTAACGGCACAAAAGCAGGACCGGGGCGAAAAGCGAAATATGACGTCGCTCCTTGGGAGCGATCACGGGTACAAGTACCTGGATGCTCTCATCACCTTATTCGTAACGGTTTTGCTGGTTTCCAACATCATCGCAGCCAAATTCTTCGCCATCAATCTGCGGCCGCTGATTCCCTTCGACTTTCGCGTGAGCTGCGCGCAGATGCTGTTCCCGATCACGTATATCTTCGGCGACATCTTCACCGAGGTATACGGTTACTCCGCTTCTCGCCGCGCGATTTGGTACGGGTTCTTCGCTTCCTTCATCCTGGTGGCTCTGACTTACCTGGCGGTAATCATTCCTGCAGCGCCCGAGTACACAGACCAGGTGGCGTTCAGTACGATTTTCAAGCCGGTGGGCCGCATCGTGCTGGCAAGCCTGATTGCATATTGGTGCGGCGAGTTTGCGAATTCCTTCACGCTGGCGAAGCTGAAGCTGCTCACGAAGGGTCGTTTTCTTTGGACGCGCACTATCGGCTCGACGGTCGTCGGGCAGGCGGTGGATACGGTGGTTGTGATTTTTGTCGGCTTTTACGGTTTGAGGCCGGCTAACGTTCTGCTCGAGCTCGTTGTCTCCGGCTATGTCATCAAGGTCATCTATGAAACCTTGATGACCCCCGTTACCTACGCAGTTGTGAACTTTCTCAAACGGGCCGAGGGAGTTGATTACTTCGATTACGAAACAGACTTCAACCCATTCGCGGCACAGCAGTAGCGGTCAGCTTATATCCGCAGGCGGCCGGAGCAGTTTTACGGGTAGCGTAATGCTTCGGCCATTGCGAAAGATTGTCAGCATCACGGTGTCGCCTACATGTTTTTGGGAGAGCGCCTGAACGAGCGCATCCTGCCGTTGTACGGGTTTACCGTCTATTGCGGTGATCAAATCTCCTCCTACGCCGAGCTCAACGTTCCCGATATCCACCACTTCGCGGGCGCCGCGCACGCCCGCGCGATCCTCCGAGGATCCGCGAACAACGCCCTGGACAAGGAGACCGCCGCGCACCGGCAGGCCGAGTGCATCGGCCAGATCGCCGGCCACGTATTCCGTGCTCACGCCGACTCTGGGCCGTTCCGTCACGCGCCCTGCCTGGTAGTCGCTCAAAAGCACTTTGGCGCGGTTGATAGGCAGCGCGAAGCCGATCCCTATGTTGGTCTGGCCGAGAATCGCAGTATCGATGCCGATAACCGAACCGGAAGAATCGAGCAGCGGACCACCGCTATTGCCGCCATTGATCGCGGCGTCGGTCTGAATCATTCCCTGGAGGTGCTGTTGATTTTCGCTGTCGATCTCTCGGCCGATGGAACTTACAACGCCGACGGTAAGAGTGCCCTCCAAACCGAACGGGTTGCCGATGGCCAGCACCTTTTGACCTACTTCCAGGCGGTCTGAGTCTCCTAAACGCAAGAAAGGCAGTTTCCTTTTGGGCGTGATTCTAATGAGTGCGAGGTCATCTGAACGGTCCGTGTCAAGCGCCGTTGCGTAATACTGGCTTTGGTCGGACAACGTCACCTGCAAACGGCTGCTGCCCGAGATCACGTGGAAGTTGGTGAGAATAAAACCGGCATCGTTCACGAGGAAGCCCGAGCCGAGACTCTGGGTGGCGACCGGCTGGAAAAAGAAATCGCGCCGCACAGCGGTACTGGTGATGAAGACGGTCGCTTGGCGAGCCGTTTTGTATATGTCGATGTTGTTCTGCTCATCCATGGTGAAACCGGCGCCGTGAACGGAATTCGGCTCCGTCCACATCAAGCCGGTACGGAACAGCGGCGCCGCCAGGGATCGCACGCTCCAGTTCGCGCGGGAAGTGAGCCACACAAAAATCGTCAGGAACGCGAGCGCCCAAAGGAAAGTACGCGGTCTCATACTCCGGCTACCATTCTCAAATCTTCGTAAACGCGTCGTACGCGTTCGCTGGTAGCAGCTTTGGGACCGCTGGTGTCGATGATGTAATCGGCGTACTTCACTTTTTCATCGAGCGACATCTGTTGCTCGAGCCTCGCGACAACCTCTTCACGGGTTAGGTTATCCCGGGCCATGCCTCTGGTGATCTGCGTTTCCCGATCGCATACCGTCACAATCAAACGGTCGAACTGGCGGTACCGGCCCGTCTCGATCAGAATAGCGGCTTCAATCACGGCAATTCCTTTCGGATCGTTCTGCAAAAATTGCTCAAGCATCTTCTCTTCCAATCGGAAGACCGCCGGATGCACGATACCGTTCAGCTTTTGAAGCTGAGCGGGGTGGATAAACACAATAGACGCGAGTTTCTTGCGATCGATAGTGCCTTCGCCGGTGAGAATGCCGCGTCCAAACTCTTCGAGCACCGGGCCATATGCGTCGCCTCCCGGTTGGAGAACCAGATGGCCTAGCCTGTCGGCATGGATGACGTGGCAGCCCAGGTTTTCGAGCTCGCCTGCCACATACGTCTTCCCACTCGCATAACCACCGGTTAAGCCTACTTTGATCATCCAGTGCTTGTTCCGGCCAGGCGCATCTCGGCCAGCAGAACCGTGTTCGCCATCAGCATTGCGATCGTGAGCGGACCCACTCCGCCGGGAACCGGCGTGTATGCGGAGGAGAGTTCCTGCATTGCCAGCGGCTCGACATCGCCTACCAGCGCACTGCCGTTCTTTTCGAAAGCTGCCATACGCGCCGGGTCGTGACCGAGCAGATGCCGGATCCGGGCCGGGTCAGTGATCCGGTTCATGCCGACATCAATTACGACGGCACCGTGTTTGATGTGATCTGCGGTGATCTCGCCCGCCTTGCCGATAGCTGCGACGAGAATGTCAGCGCGCCGGCATTCGGCCGCCAGATCTGCCGTCCGTGAATGACAGATCGTCACCGTTGCATTCTCATGCAGCAGCATCAGGGCCATCGGCTTGCCCACGATGTTGCTGCGCCCCACCACGACCGCATGCTTGCCCTTGATTGGCAGCTGGTAGCGCTGCAGCAACTCAATGATCCCCGCCGGCGTACACGCGCGCGGCGCCGGTTCGTTCAGTACCAGCCGTCCGAGGCTGTAAA
>JAFAMM010000008.1 GCA_019233375.1 Acidobacteriaceae bacterium | reverse complement strand
GCATGGCATCCGCGAGCCGCAGGGAAGCATTCTTCACCTCCGCCGCGCTCTGCTCTTTGCCCTGTCGCAGACCCTCTTGAAACCCTTCCTGCCGCGCCCTCGCGGACTCGGATTGCCTGGCGCGCTGAAGCTCCGCAATTTCAGTCGCGAACTGCGCCTGAAGATTGCGTTCGTGCGTAACTACCGGGACCTGCGTGGGGCACTCTTCCTCTACAGGCGATGTCCGCCATTCGACAGGCCGCACTCCCTGCGTGCTCGTCGTGATCCTACGCGCCATTCTCTTCCAGCCATCCGCGCAGGACGCTCGCCGCAATCACCGGTTCCTTGCTGACGGTTTCCTGCAAACCTTTACGACACTCTTCAAGCGTCTGGCCCGCGGCCGTGAGTTGGAGTTTCGCCTTCGCATCTCCGGAAGTTATGGCATCCCGTTGCTCAGCGGCGGCAAGCTCCGCCTTCCGCGCAGTGGCTTCGTCGGCTTTCTCCAGAGCCTTGGCTTTTCGCCGCCGGACAGCGAGCACGACGGCGGCCGCGGCCACAAGCAGCGCGACACTCCCAGCACCGATCAGGACACGTTTGTCTTGCATCAGCTCCTTCCAGGACGGCGGAACGGGCTGCGGCGGGGTCTCCTCCCTCCCAGGTCCGGCATTTCCGCTCTCTAAATCGCGCTCGAACGGTAGGCTCTCGAGAACCAATTGATCGCCCCTTGAAGGATCCAGCCCGATCACACCAGCGACAATGTCATGAATCGCTTTTAGCGTCTCAGGACTGACCGGCACTGGAACCTGCTTTCTCTGTTTCCCGCGGCCCTCCCACCGCAGCTCCTGCGCCAGAAGCACGGAGGCGGACAGTCGCTTGATGCTGCCGTGCGGCGTTTTCACCTGCTTCACCGAGCGCGATGTCTCGTACGACGCGTTTTCGGTCCGTCTCGACATGCCCGTACGTGTTCCCACACTCTGTACCGGTGGCCTCGGCAGGTTCGATGCCGTCCCTGGGACGCCGGCCGGCTGCGATCCTCCCGTAACGTCTTCCGATTTCTGAGAAGTCACCATAACGGAGCGAGTCGGATCAAACACTTCATCCGTCTGCTCCGTCGTGGTCAAATCGCAATCGACCGAGATCCCCGCACGGAACCGTCCTTCGCCCAGCAGTGGCGCGAGCGTCGAATCCACCTTCGCCAGCAGGTCTTTCTCGATCTGCCGCTTGTACTCGAGCGCCGCATCAGAGTTCTCTGCTCCGTCCGCCGTAGCACGCTTCGGGCGGCTCAGCAAGTTGCCCTGCATATCGACCACCGAAACAAACTCCGGATTCAGCCCCTCCACCGCGCTCGCGACGAGGTTCGTGATTGCCAGTACGTTCTGGTCGCTGAGCCACTTGCCGGGCCTCAAAGTCACCAGTACGCTCGCCTTGGCCGGTTCACGGGCATCGAGAAACACCGAGTCTTTCGGAAAACTGATGTGAACACGCGCCTGTTCGATCTCGGTCAGTACCTTGATCGAACGTTCGAGTTCACCCTCCAATGCCCGCCGGTAATTCACACGCTCCGTAAAATCGGTGATGCCGATATTGGTCTTATCGAAGAGCTCAAACCCAACGCGCCCCGTTCGAGGAAGACCCGCGCCCGCGAGTTCCAGACGCAGTTCGTCGACTTTGGCTTCGGGCACAAGTACAGCGGACCCGTTGTCCGCGAGGCGGTACTCAACGCCGCTCTCTTTCAGCTTCTGAACAATCGCCGCGGCATCATCCGGCGCCATTCCTGTAAACAGCGGCTTGAAGCCCTGCTCATGGCGCCAGTGCACAAACGAAAACACTCCAGCGATGGTCAGCACCGCCGCGGCCACAATGCCCGCGCGCTGCGCGACCGAAAGCGCCGCGATCAGTTTTCGCACTTGCTCCATACTCGCCCGGGATCAAACCTGCATCTTCATGATTTCTTCGTAGGCGGATACCACCTTGTTCCGCACTTGAAGGAACTCGTCAAGGTTGAGTTGAGCACTTTGCGTCGCCAGAATAGCGGTGTGCAGGTCTTGCGAGCTTCCGGATAAGAAATCCTGGATCTGGCTTTCTGCTGCCGCGCTTGAACTCTCGACGCGCTGGATAGCCGATTGAAGAACGCTCTGAAAAGCGCCCGCTCCTGACGTCTTATCGGCCGTTTCAACGGGCTGAATGGGCCGGAACCCCGCAATTCCGGAAATCGGCAGTGACATCGTTAAGCCTTCAACAGGTCGATCGACCGCTGGATCATATCCTTCGTGGCAGAGATCGCCGAGACATTCGCCTGATACGATCGCGATGCGCCAAGTAAATCCACCATGTCCTCCGCCGGGTTCACCTTCGGATACGCAACATAGCCATCCTTGTCCGCGTCCGGATGCCCCGGCATATAGCGCCTGTCCGGTTCGCTCGTGTCCACCACAATCTGGCTCACCGCAACCCCTTGCGGCGGCCCTTCCATTGAACCGGCGAGCAAACTCGAAAACGGCGACCCGACTGCCTCACTTTGGAACACCACATCACGCCGGCGGTACGGCCCGCCTTCCGCCGTACGAGTCGTGTCCGCGTTTGCTATGTTCTCGACAAGCAACTCTGCGCGCGCCCGTTCGGCCGTCATCCCGGAGGCGCTGACCGACAAAGCGGAAAAGAGGCTCATGCGCCCGATCCTCCACCTTCGATCGCCATCTTCAGGCTCTTAAGCTGCGAACGGACCAGATTTCCGGCGATGCTGAAGTGAAGCGCATTTTCCGCAAGCAGCCTGGCCTCGCGATCCAGATCCACGTTGTTCCCGTCGTTCTTGAGCGTGAGACCCTGCACTTCTCCGACGACGGGCTCCATTCCGTTCGCCGCATTCTGCAACTCACTCTCGAAGTCGATGTCTTTGGTCTTGTAACCGGGTGTGTCGGCGTTGGCTATGTTGGAAGACACGACGCCCTGCCTGATGCTGAGCAGGCTCATGTATTGGCTCAAGTGCTGGGAAAGCGGGTCTAACACGGCGGCCTCGCCTGGAACCCGAAGCAAATTTCGGGCCACCGTGTTTCGTGTTGATAAACCGCCGCCCGATCCTTTACCGGGCGTTCAAATGCGTCAAAATCCTGACGCAATCACAGCATCGCGCCAATCCCCTGACGCTGCTGCTAAACCCACCATGGTGCGGCAGGCTGCTCGCGGATGATGATCTGATTTAAGAACTCAGCGGCTTTCGTGAGCCCTTCATCCGGCGACATGATCGTGTCCTCATGCTCGATCGAAAGCACGTAATCATAGCCGTACATGCGAAGCGTCGAAATAAATTCTTTCCACCACCCATAGGGATGGCCGTAGCCGCACGAGCGGAAGATCCATGCCCGGTTCCGCTCGTCGGTGTACTTCTTCGTATCGAGCACGCCCGTCTTCGGAAGATTCCATTCATAGATCTGGGTATCTTTCGCATGTACGTGAAAAACGGCGTCGCCCAGCACACGCACCGCCTTGATCGGATCAATGCCTTGCCAGAACATGTGGCTCGGGTCATAATTGCAGCCCACGCTGTCTCCTGCTATGGAGCGCAGCCTGAGCATCGTCTCCGGACTGTACACCACAAATCCGGGATGCATCTCAATCGCGATTTTGACTCCGTGATCGCGTGCAAACCTGGCATGCTGCGTCCAGTACGGAGTGACTTTCTTCTCCCACTGCCAGTCGAGCACGTCGAGATATTCGGGGGGCCACGGGCAGGTCACCCAGTTCGGATACTTCGCCTGATCGCTATCGCCAGGGCAGCCGGAGAAGTCAATGACAACGGGAACGCCCAGCTTCGCAGCCAGCTCCACTGTCCGTTTGCTCGTTTCGGCATAATTCTTTGCAACGGCAGCATCAGGATGCAGCGGATTCCCGTGACAGCTCAGCGCACTGATGGTGAAGCCATGGTCGTCCAGCTTCTTTTTGAAATCTTGCAGCTCCTTCTCGTTTTGAAGCATGGACAGCTTGCAATGCGGATCGCCAGGATAGTTTCCGGTCCCGAGTTCAACCGTATTGATCTTTAAGCCCTTAAGCTTTTCGAATACTTTTTCGAGCGGAAACTGCGCGAGCAACGGGGTGAAACATCCAACTCTCATGAGCGCAAGAGTATCACAGGGTCCCGCTTTTCCAGACGAGCCACGCTACTGCAAACAGAAACCCCAGCAACGCTTTATATTCTTGATTGCGCTTATATAAACGCCACGAAAACCTTTGTTCCCCGCCCCGCCACCGCCGGAGTGGCAGGAACCTCCACACGTGCTGCGCGTAAAGCCCATAGGTATCGAATATGTCGCATAAGTGCTGCTCTTCAAGCTCCACGGCCGGCAGGTAAACGAACAGGAACACAGCACCGAAAATCACCGCCAGCCACAGGCTTCGCGACGCAATTACGATGCCCGCCGCCACGATTAGTGTTCCTGCATAGAGGGGGTTCCGGATGTAGGAATAAGGACCGCTGGTCGCCAGAGTCCGGTCCTTTGCCAGATGACCGGCCGCCCAGCCGCGCAGCAGCAGACCACAGACAGCAACCGGCAGCCCGGCGGCAATGGACGACCGGGACGGCCGTGACAACCACCCGAACGCAATCAGCAGAACGAAGCCGAAGATCACCCGCAGCCGCTGCACGAAATCCGCATAGGGCTTCGGAAACCAGGTTTGGGGGGTGGGCTTTAGACCGCGCGGGACTTTAGTCCCGCCAGAGCTCGACATTGTGACTGGAACACCTGATAAGTGAAGAGCGAAGCGCGGCCGCAACGTCCTCCACCGAAATCTCCCGCATGCTGGCGTGTATTCCGGACTCGCGGCGATAGCTTGTCTCCACCTCGGGCGAACGAAGAACCGCCATTCTGCTATGAAACGGTCCCGTTTGCGCAGGATCGGTCGGCCCGAAAAGCGCCACTCCCGGCTTGCCGAGCGCTGCGGCCAGATGCAGTGGTCCGCTATCGACTCCGATCACCGCCACAGCGCGCCGCGTCGCATGAATTAAGCCGGCCAAGGAAGAGCTGTGCACACGGAGCCCGGGAAACGGAACCAGCTCCCGCGCTCGCTCGGCCGGAACATTCACCACCAGTTCCAGCCCCTCTGCGAGCAGCCTTTCCGCGAGCGCTTCGTAAAGCTCCAGCGGCCATTGTTTGCTGTTCCATCCAGCAAACGGGCTCGCCAGAACGAAATCGCGCGCCGGCAGGCTGCCCTCCGCCTTGCCCTCCGGTAGCCAACAGTCCCAGCACACTTCGTCAGCCCCCGCCGCCCGCACCAGCTGCATATTGCGTTCGACGCGATGCGGCCCCGCGACCGGAATGCGATGCGTGTAGAAGTGCGAAGCCAGCGGTTCCCTGGCGATAGAGCGGTCAAAGCCCATTAAAGCCTCTGGCCCCGCGATCCAACCGGCCAGAGCCGATTGCACCAGCCCTTGGAAATCGATTGCCAGGCCGGGGCGTATCGCACGTAATCTTCGCCAGGAGTCGCGTAAGGACCCGAGTCCTTTCCGCTCGAAAACGGCAAGCTCGTCAATGTAAGGGTTGCCTTCTAGCAGTGGCACCCACCGCCCCGCTACCAGCCATACAACTTTGCGCCGCGGGAAGCTGCGTTTCAGCGTCGCAACCGCCGGTAGCGCATGAATAATGTCCCCCATGGCGCCCAGCCGGATCACCAGAATCGGATGCGCCGCGCTCATTCCGCCTGCTGCCCCGCGGCCTGCCGTTCCTGAACGAAGTTCACGAATTGCGCAGCCCGCGCCCTGTCCGCGGCGATGTCCTCAATGATTCCAATCTCCAGCTCGGGTGGAATCGCCTGCCGCCAATCTCGTGATCCGGCCACGGTCACCAGGTCCACCGTTCGCAGCGCCGCCACCAGTGTCGCTCGCGCGTCCGCGTCCAGCAGACGATCATCGTCTTCCACAACAATCGCCAGCAGTTTCCTCCCGTTGCGCCCCGCAGCCGCAAGCCGCTTGGCCTCTGCCAACGTGAGTGGATCGAATAATCCGGCAATCGCCAGCCAGCTATGTCCCGCCATCCGATTCGCCAGATCACTTGGCGGAACAATCTTCTCTCGGGTATCCACGCTGTCTACGTCTTCTTTCCGGGGCTCATCAGAGAAAGCGCCTCTTGCGCGACCACTTCGGCGCTGACTCGCGTCATGCACCGGTGATCGATCGGGCACTCGCGCCGCAGACACGGGCTGCAATCGGCAAATTCGCGAATGACACGGGCATGCTCTCCCGTTGGACCCGTTGCGCTCTCATCCGTTGCTCCGAAAACCGCGATCGTAGGCACTCCCAGCGCCGACGCAATATGCATAGGTCCCGAGTCGTTCGTCAGGAACAGCTCGCATGCTGCCGCCATTTCGATGAACTCGGCAAGGCTGGTAGC
>JAFAMM010000406.1 GCA_019233375.1 Acidobacteriaceae bacterium | reverse complement strand
TGTTGCATAACTTTTTCGACTCAACCGCTACTTTTCTCGTCAACCGGCCCGAGTAGGACGCGCCGTCTTCTCGCGTGCTCAGGCTCATCTACCACGCTCAAAATGTCATTGAGCAGGTTTCGAATGTAGGCGGCCCCTCGAACCTCTGAAGGCGGCGCTGCGCTGCGCTATCCTGATCAATAACGATTTCGTTTCATTGCGGAACCTAGGTAGTTGACAGAGCACAGGTTTCGCCGATACACTAGGAAAGTTTGGCGAGTTGATTCTTCGGCCTCCGCGCTACCGTGTCTGAAGACTGGATCGCGAAAGCAGATTCGGTTTCAATAGGCATCCGGCCGGAAGTCGGGCCCCGCTACTGGACAGTCCGCCCTTCACCTTTAGAAAGGGTCACGCTGAAGCCGGCATGGGCCATTACCCGAAGCAGTTACCCTCGCGGTTGAGGCTGGTGAAGAACGCTATATCAGCCTTCTGGCAGTAATCAAAGGCAGCCAGGTCGTTTCTTGAGATTCGTCTGAGCCTGCGCAGGTGATCAGCTGGTTTATCATCAGCCCGGTTGTGGTCAACCTGGTTGTGGGTTGCCTGATTAAGTGAACCCGAAAAGGGCCGATTTCGATTTTTAGTTCACGCGTGCGATGCCTGGTTATGGCGCGTCGCCGCGTGTGAGTTTTTAGTCTCCAACAAGAGGATATTCGTGCCGACCTTTAATCAACTTGTGCGCAAGGGCCGTAGGCCGACCCGCTACAAGACCGCGAGCCCCGCGCTACAGGCGTGTCCGCAGCGCCGCGGAGTTTGTACCCGCGTGTACACCACCACTCCAAAGAAGCCGAATTCGGCGCTCCGCAAGGTGGCCCGTGTGCGGCTGACCAACGGAATCGAGGTTACTACCTATATTCCGGGTGTTGGCCACAACCTGCAGGAGCACTCGATTGTGCTGATCCGCGGTGGCCGTGTCAAGGACCTGCCCGGCGTGCGCTATCACATCGTGCGCGGCACGCTTGACACCGCCGGTGTCGCGAACCGCAAGCAGGGGCGCTCGAAGTACGGCGCCAAACGTCCGAAGGGCGGCGCAGCAGCCGCGCCTGCCAAGGGCGGAAAGAAGTAGCTAGAGGATAAGGAATTATGCCGCGCCGTAGACGCCCCGAGCCAAGAGAAGTTCTTCCGGATCCACTGTATAACTCGACCCTGGTCGAAAAATTTGTGAACTCCATGATGTGGGACGGGAAAAAGACCACCGCGCAAAGAATTTTCTATGCGGCCATGGAAACGCTGCGCGACCGCTCTGGCGATGATCCGTTAAAGGCGTTCAAGAAGGCCGTTGAGAACGTCAAGCCGGTGCTTGAAGTAAAGACCCGCCGAGTCGGCGGCGCCAACTACCAGGTGCCGGTCGAAGTCTCCCAGAATCGCCGCACCAGCCTGGCGCTGCGCTGGATCATTACCAACGCCCGCACCCGGCCCGACAAAAGCATGGCCGAAAAACTGGCAAACGAGTTGAATGATGCCGCCAATATGCGAGGCGGCGCAGTGAAGAAGAAGGATGATGTGCATCGCATGGCGGAGGCCAACAAAGCTTTCGCGCACTATCGCTGGTAATTTGTTGTTCCGAAGACCCAAATAAGCTATGCCTCGCACCGTACCGTTAGAAAAAATGCGCAATATCGGCATCATGGCGCACATCGATGCCGGTAAGACCACTACGACCGAACGCATTCTGTACTACACCGGCCGTACGCACAAGATCGGTGAAGTGCACGAAGGCACCGCGACCATGGACTGGATGGCGCAGGAGCAGGAGCGCGGCATCACGATCACGTCTGCGGCGACCACCTGCCAGTGGCACGACATCACCATCAACATTATTGATACGCCCGGCCACGTGGATTTCACGGCCGAGGTAGAGCGCAGCCTGCGTGTGCTCGACGGCGCTTGTGCCGTGTTCGATGCGGTCGCCGGCGTGCAGCCGCAATCGGAAACCGTGTGGCGGCAGGCCGATAAGTACGGGGTCCCGCGCATTTGTTTCATCAACAAGATGGACCGCGTTGGCGCGGACTTCTATCGCTCGGTCGATACCATTGTGGATCGTCTGAATGCCCGTCCGGTGCCGATTCAACTGCCGGTCGGCGCGGAAGACCAGTTCAAAGGCGTGGTCGACCTGGTGCGGATGAAGGCGCGCATCTGGCGCGACGAGACGCTCGGCGCGAAGTATGACGACGTCGATATCCCGGCAGACCTGCTCGAGAAAGCGAAAGAGTACCGCGAGAAGCTGATTGAAGCGGTTTCCGAGTCCGATGACGTGCTTTTCGAAAAGTTTGTCGAAGGCAAGCCGGTCACTGAACAGGAACTCGTCGCAGGTATTCGCAAAGCGACCATCGCGCAAAAGATTTTCCCGGTGATCTGCGGATCGTCGTTCAAGAATAAGGGCGTCCAGAATCTGTTGGACGCGGTTGCCGCCTACCTTCCTTCACCCGTCGACATTCCGCCGGTGAAAGGTACCTCCATCGACAATGCGGACGAGCACATGGAGCGCAAAGCGAGCGACGCCGAGCCGTTCAGCGCTTTGGTCTTCAAGATCATGACCGATCCCTTTGTTGGTCAGCTCGCCTTTATCCGCGTATACTCCGGCAGACTTAATGCTGGCGACTCGATTCTCAACGTCAGCAAAGGCCGCAAGGAGCGCATCGGCCGTCTCGTCAAGATGCACGCCAATAAGCGCGAAGAGATCCAGGAAGTTCTGGCGGGTGACATCTGCGCTGCAGTCGGCCTCAAGCAGGTCGTAACCGGCGACACGATCTGTTCCGAAAATTCGCCGATTCTGCTTGAGTCGATCGACTTTCCGGCGCCGGTCATCCAGCTCGCGATCGAGCCGAAGACCAAGGCTGATCAGGAAAAGCTCGGCGTTGCCATCCACAAGCTGGCGACGGAAGATCCCACGCTGCATGTCTCGACAGATCCTGAGACGGGGCAGACGATTCTTTCGGGCATGGGCGAGCTACACCTTGAAATCATCGTGGATCGCATGATGCGCGAGTTTAACGTGGCTGCCAATGTCGGAAAGCCTCAGGTGGCCTATCGCGAGACCATCCGGCAAAAAGCCGAGTACGATTACACCCACAAGAAGCAGACCGGAGGCAGCGGCCAGTACGCGCGCGTGAAGCTCCGGGTCGAACCGGATCCGGACAAAGACTTCGAGTTTGAAAACGAGGTCACCGGCGGCAACATTCCGAAGGAATTCATCCCGGCTGTTCAAAAGGGCGTCGAAGAAGCGCTCGAGGGCGGCATTCTGGCCGGCTATCCACTGAACAACGTCAAGGTCACGGTGTTCGACGGCGCTTATCACGAAGTCGACTCTTCGGAGATGGCGTTCAAGATCTGCAGCTCCATCTGCTTCAAGGAAGCGGCCGCGAAGGCCAAGCCGGTGCTCCTCGAACCAGTGATGCGGGTTGAAGTCACCGTTCCGGAAGAATACATGGGGCCCGTCAATGGCGATCTGATCTCGCGGCGCGGGCGCCTCGAGGGAACTGAAATCGCCGGCAGTACGCACATTATCAAGGCGATGGTTCCGTTGTCGGAAATGTTCGGCTATGCGACCGAATTGCGCTCGCGCACACAGGGCCGCGGCAGTTTCAGCATGCACTTCGGCCAGTACGAAGAGATGCCGAAGAACCTGGCCGAAGAAATTATCAACCGCAATAAGGGCGGGGTCGCAACCAAGTAGAGACGAGAGGGAGACGTAAAGGACATGGCGAAAGAGAAATTTGACCGCAGTAAGCCGCACGTCAACATTGGGACGATCGGGCACATCGATCACGGCAAGACGACGCTGACGGCGGCCATCACCAAGACGCTGGCCAAGCACAATCCGAAGGTGAAATTCCGGAGCTTCGATTCGATCGACAACGCGCCGGAAGAGAAGGCGCGCGGCATCACAATCGCGGTGGCGCACGTGGAATATGAAACGGCGAACCGGCACTATGCGCACGTGGATTGCCCGGGACACGCCGACTACATCAAAAACATGATCACCGGGGCGGCGCAGATGGACGGAGCGATCCTGGTGGTG
>JAFAMM010000280.1 GCA_019233375.1 Acidobacteriaceae bacterium | reverse complement strand
GGATTCGAGTCCTTCAGCGATATTCAGGAACAACGGCCTGAACCGCTCGTGCTTTTGGAGACGGGCTGTCATGAGCGGTAACGCGGATGAGGTGGGATGCACACCGCGCCTGGTGTTAATGACCACGGACGCGGTCGGCGGAGTATGGCAGTATAGCCTGCATCTAGCGACGGCGCTTTCGCAGCGCGGCTCCGAGATCCTACTGGTTACGTTCGGGCCGAAACCATCCGATGAGCAGCGGGAGCAGGCGCGCGCTATACCCGGCGTGTACCTGGTGGAAACCGATTTTGCGCTGGAATGGATGCCGAACCCGTGGGAGGACGTGGATCGCGCCGGAGCCTGGCTGCTTTCGTTGCAGAAGAGCTTTGCGGCGGATCTCATACACCTGAATGGATATGCCCACGGGGCGCTTCCATGCGATGCGCCCAAGATCGTAGTGGCGCATTCCTGCGTGTACTCATGGTGGAGATCGGTACGCGGCGATGCGCCCGGTGCTGAATGGGAAGAGTACAAATTGCGCGTAACGCGCGGGTTGCAAGGCTGTGATGCGGTGATCGCTCCGTCGGCATACATGGCGAGTGTGATGACCGCGGAGTACGGAATAGAGCCAGGGAAGATCAAAGTGATCTACAATTCGTCGCCGTGCGAGCGATCCGGACGGGTTCTCAAGCAGCCGTTTGCCATCGCTGCGGGCCGGTTATGGGATCCGGCGAAGAACTTAACCCTCCTGCACGCGATTGCGCCCGCCTTGGATTGGAAGCTATACCTCGCCGGCAGTACGGCGGGCGCGGAAGTATCGAACGAAGATAAGCATGTGGTGCGCTATCTCGGTGCTGTTCCGCATGAGGAGTTACTGGATCACTTACAAGCGGCAAGCCTGTTTGTCCATCCGGCGTTATACGAACCGTTCGGGTTGGCCGTTCTGGAGGCGGCAAGCGCCGGCTGCTGCCTTATGCTGGCGGACATTCCCAGTCTGCGCGAGCTATGGAGCGGCGCGGCGGTATTTGTGAATCCGCGCGAGCCCGAACAGTGGATTTTCGAAGGGAACAATCTCATACGTGATTTTGAGCTGCGCGAGTCGCTCGCCCAGGCGGCGCTCAGGCGCGCGAAAAGGTATCAACCTAACCACATGTTGAAAAGCTACCTTGCTGTCTATGGCGCGCTGCGTCAGTGCGGCCGGAAGCGCAGGAGCGGAGTTGCTGCCTGAGCATGCGGATCGCTCTGTTCTACCACTCTCTTGTTTCTGATTGGAACCACGGGAACGCGCATTTTTTGCGAGGGGTCGCGGCGGAACTGCTGTCGCGGGGCCACCAGATTTCTATTTTCGAGCCGGAGAATTCATGGAGCCGCGAAAACCTGCTGCGTGACGCGGGCCCGCAGTTCCTCGATGGTTTCCGAGCGGCATTCCCGGCATTGACAAGCATCCAGTATGATCCGGCGGCATTCAATGCTGATGAGGCCCTCGGCGGCGTCGATCTGATCCTGGTGCATGAGTGGAACGACCACCGGGTAATAGCGGACATTGGTCAATTCCGGCGCCGGAACTCAAGCGCCCGGTTATTCTTCCACGACACGCACCACCGGGCTCTCACGGCGCACGGCGAGCTAGCGCGATTCGATTTGCGCTATTACGATGGCGTGCTTGCATACGGCGCATCACTTAGGGAGACTTATGTCCGGCATGGCTGGGGCTCACAGGTTTATGTGTGGCACGAGGCAGCGGACACGCGAGTGTTTTATCCGAAGGCAGGCGGAGCGCAGCATGGCGATGTTGTGTGGATCGGCAACTGGGGAGATGAGGAGCGCTCCGACGAACTGCGGGAGTTTTTCATCGGGCCGGTGGCGCGCGCCGGGCTGCGCGCAAAAGCCTATGGAGTACGGTATCCGGCATATGCGTTGGATGAACTGTCGAAGGCAGGTGTAGGGTTTGCCGGATGGCTCCCGAACTTCAAAGTTCCGGAAGTGTTCGCGCAATTTAAGGCGACGATTCATGTTCCGCGCAAGCCATACACGCAGGAGCTGCCCGGCATTCCTACGATTCGTCCCTTCGAAGCGCTTGCTTGCGGCATTCCGCTCGTTTCAGCGCCATGGCGGGATACGGAACGCCTGTTTCGCGTGGGGCAGGATTTTCTCATGGCGCGTGACGGCGCAGAGATGGAGCGGCACCTGAAGGCAATTCTCCATGACCGATCGCTTGCTGCGAGCCTGCGTGCAAACGGTCTGGAGACCATCCGCAGACGCCATACGTGCGCGCATCGGGTGGATGAATTGATGAAGATCTGCGGTATCGCGCAGCACCAACAGGCGCCGGCCATGACTCTTGCGGAGGCGGCCTCATGAGAATTGCATTCTGGGGTTCGAGCCTGGTATCCGCCTACTGGAACGGCGCTGCGACGTATTATCGCGGAATTTTGCGGGCGCTTGCCGGGCTCGGGAATGAGATCACGTTTTTTGAACCCGACGCCTACGAACGGCAAAAAAACCGTGACATGGATGATCCTGATTGGGCCCGCGTTGTCGTGTACAATCCGGCGGACCTCAAGGAAGTGCAGCATCACTTATCGTGGTCTCGCGGCTGCGATGTGGTGGTGAAGGCGAGCGGGGTCGGCGTGCTGGACGATTATCTCGAGGCGCGCGTGGCAGCATTCCCGGCGGCTGTTTGCAAAGTGTTTTGGGACGTGGACGCGCCCGCGACACTCGAACGCCTGGAATCGGATCCGAACCATCCTTTTCATTCGGCGCTGCCGTATTTCGACCTGGTGCTGACCTACGGCGGCGGCAGTCCTGTGACGAGCCACTACCGGCGGAAGGGCGCGGCAGAGTGCGTCGCCGTTTACAACGCGCTTGATCCGGACATTCATCATCCGGTCGAAACCGACCCGCGGTTCGCGTGTGACTTGTCGTTCCTAGGAAACCGTCTTCCCGACCGTGAGGCGAGAGTGGAACGCTTTTTTCTGGCGGCGGCCACCGCTGCGCCGGAGCTTCAGTTCCTGCTGGGAGGGAACGGATGGCAGGATAAACCGATGCCGCAGAACGTGAGATATGTGGGCCACGTGTTTACAGCCGATCACAACGCGTTCAACTGTTCGGCGCGGATGGTGCTGAACATCAGCCGGGACAGCATGGCGCGCTATGGTTATTCGCCTGCGACGCGAGTGTTTGAAGCGGCCGGCGCGGCGGCATGCCTCATCACCGATGCATGGGAGGGTCTGGATTTATTTCTATATCCTAATCGCGAAGTGCTGGTGGCCCATTCTGGCGAGGAAGTCGCTCAATTTGTTCGCCAACTGCCGCCGGAACGAGCAAGGGAGATCGGGCTTGCGGGCCGGAAGCGCGTGCTCGCCGAGCACACATACAGCCAGCGTGGAAGCCTGGTGCAAAGTATCCTGACCGAGACTCTCTCGCGCATGAGCGCATCGGCGGTGGAGCAGACTGCGTGACAAACAAACCCAGGAGCTACGTCTTTCTTGGATTGTCGATCACCTCGGCATGGGGAAACGGCCATGCAACCACTTATCGCGGACTGCTCAAGGAACTGGCGCGGCTCGGACACTCGGTCACGTTTCTCGAGCGCGATGTTCCCTGGTACGCGGCCAATCGCGAGTTTTGCGAGCTGCCGTACTGCACGATTCACTTGTACGAGAGCCTCGATGATCTCGAATCGCGCTTTGCGCATATCGTTCGAACCGCGGACGCGGTCGTGGTCGGGTCGTATATTCCGGAGGGCATCGCGGCCGGGCGGTGGGTTCAGTCTACGGCGCGAGGTCTGAAAGCTTTCTACGACATAGATACTCCGGTGACGCTGAACGATATCGAGAACGGATCCTGTGAGTATTTGTCAGCCGACCTGATACCCGGTTACGATTTGTACTTTTCGTTTACGGGCGGTCCGATGCTGAAGCTGATCGAGCGCAAGCTTCGTTCCCCGCGCGCGCGCCCTCTGTACTGTTCTGTTGATCCGGCGTTGTACTTTCCGCAGGTTGTTTCCGAGCGGTGGGATCTGGCGTATCTGGGTACTTACGCGGCCGACCGCCAGCCTGCACTGCAGAAACTTCTGATGAACGTTGCGCAGACGCAGCCGGAGTTCTCGTTCGCGGTGGCGGGTCCGCAATATCCTGGGGATATCGCGTGGCCGGAAAATGTAGAGCGCATTGATCACCTCCCGGCCGCGCAGCACCGCGCCTTCTATAATGCGCAGCATTTCACTCTGAACATCACCCGACGCGATATGCGCCGGGCAGGGTATTCGCCTAGCGTGCGTCTGTTCGAGGCCGCCGCGTGCGGAGTACCCATCCTTACGGATACATGGCCTGGAATCAGCGATTTCTTCGAGCCGGGTTCGGAGATTTTGCCCGTAAGTAATGCGGTTGAAGTAGCTCGCTGCCTGCGAATGCCACTGGAGCAGCGGCGGGCGATTGCCCAGCGAGCGCGCGCGCGGACGCTCAAGCATCACACGGCTGCGGTAAGGGCGGAGCAGTTCAGCCGCGATGTAGATGTATCCTTCGAGCGCCTAAGTCGCTCCAATAAGCGGAGCACAGTCGTTGTGACTGAGCCGGCGAGTGCTCTTTCCTGATCAGCTCAGTTACGAAAGCAGCTCGAAAATATGCAGTTTACCAAGCGGTTAGTGGTAGCGGGCGCACTCTGTATTGTTTCGCTTGCGGCGCCTCTCAGCGCGCGGCAGGCGGCTCCGGGAGTGCCTACCAGCGTAGTGATCACGCTGGAACCACGCCGCGGCAAGACGGTTCCGCAGATTGAACAGGCAGACATCACGGTTCGTCAAGATCGCGACAAGCGGCCCGTTACCGGGTTTACTCCGCTGGGCGAACAGGCAAAGACGCAGTTTTTGCTAATGATCGACGATTCCGCTCGCTCAAGCTTCGATACCGAGATCAGCACCTTGAAGAGTTTCATCAATGCTCTTCCGGCCAGCTATGAAGTCGGCGTTGCCTATATGCGGAACGGGATGGTGGATTTCGCCCAGCAGTTCACAACGGATCACGCCGCCGCTGCCAACTCGATCCGGCTGGCGATGGGGTCCGGAGGCGCCGACGTGAGCCCATATGACTCACTCACGGATGCGGCGAAGAAATGGCCGGATGACGGCGCGCAGCGAAAAGAAGTGCTGATGATCAGCAGCGGCATTGAGGGGCTTGGCGGCGGCTTATATCCGGATAACCCATATGTCACGGCCGGCATCAACAGCGCACTGAGGGCCGGGATTCTCGTCTACAGCATCTATAGTCCAAGTGTGGGCCACCTCGGGCACAGCTATTGGCGCACAACATGGGGCCAGAACTTCCTCTCCGAGTTGTCGGACCAAACCGGCGCGGAATCTTACATGATCGGCTTCGGCTCGCCGGTGAGCTTTCAGCCATTTCTCGATTCGATTCTCGAGCTGCAGCGCAATCAATTCCTGCTGACTTTTGAGGCTCGCCCCGAGAAGAAGAGCGGGCTACAACCGGTGCGCATCAGCATTGACAGCAAAGATGCGAGCATCGCGGCGCCGCAGCAGGTATGGGTGAAAGCCAGCATGTAGCTTGCCAGCGCGCGGGGGCGCCGGTGTTTCCGTCAAGGTAACGGGATGGCCATTCCTTCATCCCACCAGATGAAAGGACAGTCTATTCATGCCTACGGAAACCGAACAACAGCCCCAGACGGCCGACCCTAAAAAGCAAGGCCCAAAGCCACCCTTTGAGGAAGAGAAGCAAGCGCCGCCGGGTCTAACTGCCGAGATGCAGGAGAAGCCCGATCACGGCGAGCAAACGTACAAGGGCTTCGGCCGCCTGCAAGGCCGAAAGGCGCTGATCACCGGAGGGGACAGCGGCATAGGACGCGCTGTCGCACTTGCCTTCGCGCGCGAAGGTGCTGATGTTCTCATTTCTTATCTCAATGAAGATGAGGATGCGCAAGAGACGGAGCGATTGGTTCGGGACGCAGGGCGAAAAGCCGTTCGCGTGGCCGGCGACATTGCGAATCATCAGCATTGCGAAGAGCTTGTCAATCGGGCTTTCAAGGAATTAGGCGGCCTGGATCTGCTCGTCAATAATGCCGCCTTCCAGATGACGCACGAATCGATCGAAGAGTTCAGTATCGAGGAGTGGGATCACACGTTCAAGACCAACATTTACGCGATGTTTTACCTGAGCCGCTCCGCTATGCCGCGAATGCGGGAAGGCAGCACGATCATAAACACAGCGTCCGTGCAGGCGTATCAGCCCAGTCCCACTTTGCTTGCTTACTCGTCGACTAAGGGCGCGATCGTCACATTCACGAAAGCACTTTCGCAGCTCGCAATCAAGCAGGGCATTCGCGTAAACGCAGTGGCGCCGGGGCCAGTGTGGACGCCGCTGATCGTATCCACGATGCCCGAACAGAGTGTAAAGGAGTTCGGAAAGAAAGGTTCGATGGAGCGGCCCGCTCAACCGGCGGAGCTTGCTCCCATGTACGTTTTCCTTGCCTCTGACGAATCACGCTACATCAATGGCGGGATCTTTGACCTGACCGGCGGTAAAATGCTTCCCTGAGAAATCAGCGGAAGCGCCTTCCGGGACGGTGGCGCGGTGCGGGCGCCACCGCTTCCTGGCGCGGCTCAACTCACCGGGTCGTGCTTGCGCCGCGGCTGAGCGGCTTGTCAGAGACTGCGAAATCAGCCGAGTGCTCGCCCGCGGATGCGATGTCTTCGGCGCCGGTGTCGCGCAGCACCTGTTTGCCTTTCGCTACCCAATCCGCGTTGTCGCAGTGTGCGGAAAGCAGGATGCCGCCTTCTTTGATGCGGCCCTCATAACGCTTTGCCTCGTATTCGGGGATGCCGATTCCCACCAATGTTCCGATGATGCCGCCAAGCATCCCGCC
>JAFAMM010000198.1 GCA_019233375.1 Acidobacteriaceae bacterium | reverse complement strand
CAAACTCTCCAGCCATATCAGCCCCATACCCGCTAACAGGTGGCGAACGGCGACACCCGATATCGCGTATGTAAGAGCATTAATTCCAAGCACCATCATGCCGATGTAGAGCGTCAGCATACCCGCGAACCCGAGCCATTTGCCCGCCAGCAATTCCCAGCGGCACACCGGCTTCGTAGCGACGGCCTGAATCGTTCCTGATGTAATCTCACCGGATAACGTGTCCACTGCCGTCAAAATGCTCATTACCACGACCAGCAGGTTGATGGCGTAAAGGCCCATCATCAGCATCGTGTTCGGCGCGCTGGCGCGAATGAGAGAACTTACATGGCGGCGATCCAATTCCTGCAGTTGGAAGTGCAGCGCGATGGCGAACAGAACCAGGAACGCAATGCCCGCGACGAGGGCCATCCAGAGAATTCTCTTTCTCGCCGCTTCACGAAATGTCACGCCCGCCATTATCAAGATGCGCATTACAAACCCTGGTCGGCGCCTAGGATTTCCATGAATCTGTCTTCGAGCGACAGGCGGCGCGGGGTAAACTCGAAGACCTCCGCTCCGTGCTCCACCAGGTACCGCAGCACGCGAGGCGCAAAATCCGCAGACCGCAAGTTCATGCTCAACTGCTCTCCTTCGATCGCAATGTGAGTAGCCCAGGTATTCAGGCCGTCGAGCACATCTCGCGATACGTTTGTCACGCGAGACAGCAGTTGGGTACGTTCCTGATTGAAGCTGCTCATCTCGCGCACCTCGATCACCTCCCCCGCCCTGATGAAAGCGACGCGATCGCATGTCACCTCGACTTCGCTCAACAGATGCGAATTGAGAAATACCGTGGTGCCGCGCTGCCGCTGCCCGCGAATGATATCGCGCACGAGTCTCCGGCCGACCGGGTCCAGCCCCGAAGTGGGCTCATCGAGAAAGAGCACTTCAGGCTGGTTGATGAGCGCCTGAGCAAGCCCGATCCGCTGCAACATTCCCTTCGAAAAGTGCCGTAGCTGCTTACCGCGGTGCGGAGTCAGGCCGACAGTATCGAGCATTTCCGGAATGCGGCGCCGAAGTATGTCTCTGGGAACCCCGCAAAGCTGTCCATGGAGGCGCAACAGTTCGGCGGCCGTGAGCCAATCATAAAAGCGAAAATGTTCCGGCAGGAAGCCGACCTTCGCGCGCGTCGCGGTCTCGCCGATGGGCCGGTTAAGCAACTGCGCGCTGCCGCTGGTCGGTTTTACGAGACCCAGCAGCATCTTGAGAGAAGTACTTTTGCCAGCCCCGTTCGGACCCAGAAAACCGAAGACCTCACCACGCCTGACCTGGAGGGTGAGGCCGCGGACTGCAATCTTGTCGCCGAACACCTTCCGCAGCCGGTCGGTGGAAATAGCGAGGTCCTCCGCGTGCCGGCGCTCGATTGGGAGCTCGCGTTCGGCGGTCGAGGCTGCGTCGCCGGCGGATGATCTGGCAGGAATCACAGGATCAGCTTAGCGATGCGGCAGCGACTAACGCTTGTTCCGAGGTCCCCTTTCCTCCGATCGAATATACGATGCCATTCTTGACCCACATGAGTTCGTACCGGCCGACGAAATTACCGTGCGGAGCATACTCGATCAATGTCCCGTTGACGCCGTCGACAGACACGGTCCGATACGAACCTCCGCCTTGGGGCACCGGAATCACAAGCGTCGACGACCAGTCGACGGTCTGTGCAAACGTATGCGCTTCAGCCGCGCTCATCCCCGCTATTTGCAAGCCAGCCTCCGCCAGTACTGCGAGGTTGAGACCGGGAGGAACGCTGATGGTCGGGCTCGGCACCTGCGTGAAATGGATACACGGTTGACTGGCGGAGGCGCTATCGTTTGCTTCGCAGTTGCCGTAATCGAGGCGCACCATCTTTGGTACGTGCACTGCTACCAGCGCCCCGTCCATGGACTCCGGAATCTGGACATCCGACCGCCCGGCCTGCTCCAGCACGGTCTGAATCCGGTCGCGATTCAAAGTCATCTGGAAGGCGCCCTCACCATTGACACGAACCTTTGCCGGAGTTCCAAGGGATTCAAGCTCTCTTACCCTGAAGCCCGCCATCTGAGTTGCGGCGGCCGCATCCGAGGCTGGGGCGGCCGGACCCGGCTTCATGGTGACCACCACGTTATCGGATATGAACTGCGCAATCACTTGCTGGTGCCCGTTGCCTGACTGAGCGTTGATGGCGGTAAGATCAACCGGCACCACGGCGATTTTCTGAACGCGCAGCATGTCCAAAATCTTTTGCGCCCACGTACGCGCGGGAGAAAAGCTCATGACAACCAACAACACTGCTGCGAGCGCGGCTCCACCCAGGGCCGGATGGATCCATCGCGGGACGAATTGGGCCGCCCATCCGGCCGGGCGCGCAGACGGCTCGCCATACGCATGAATGTAGCGATCGTAAGCAGCACGCGTCTCGACCGCAGAGTTGCCCGGCAACGCCGCGAGCTTTTCTTGAACGCTGCCGGCCCGCCTCTGAATAAGCTGCGCGCGCGTGTGGCACGGCCCGCAGCTTTGCACGTGCCGCGCCACGGCTAGCATCTCTTCCCCGGTTACCTCTCCGTCTATGAACGTGCGCAAGGCTCCATGATCCGGACAGCTCATAAACCTTCATTACCTCCCGCCAGCTTTAGAAATCGTTTGCGAAAATCTTCCTCTGCGCGGTTGAGGAGCGTGCCTACGCCGCCTACAGCCACGTCCAGAGCCGCCGCAATCTCCCGGTAAGACGCGCCGCTTGCGCGCATCAAAAGAATCTGTGCCCGTGCCGGTTTCATGGCACTCAAAACGCCGCGTACCCTCTTGCAGTCTTCCTCTCGGAGGAGATCTGGCATCGGCCCAGGCTCATTTTGCTGAATTTCACGCGCAGCAGCGCCTTCGTACCGCTTGCGATGCGAGGACGAGCGCAGCGCGTCAATGCCTGCACGGGTGGCTGTCCGGTAAAGCCAGCCTGCGACATTAGCCGTAAGCAGCCACTCGGCACTCCGCCGCGAGAGCCGGAAAAAGACTTCGTTCGCCAGTTCTTCCGCCTCACCAGGACCGACCAGCCGCATGAGTACGCGCAGGACCCCGGCGTGATGTTCAAGGAAAATTAGCTCGAATTCGGCGGCTGCCGCAGTATACGCGTCCGCCGCACCGGTCACGGGTTGACTGAAGCCACTCGTCACACTCACACCTCATTAACGTCCGCCGAGTTTGGATTATGACAGGAAATTGATGTCTCGGGAGCTGTTACGCAGAATCCTGGAATTTACCCACCGACGACAGAGCTGACCGCCCGCAACCAGATAGCCGTCGCGATTGCGCCAGGATCCGGATGGCCGAGCACGCGTTCGCCTAGATAGCTCGACCGTCCCCGGCGCGCGACAATGCTCGCTGTTCTCTCGGCACCGCGTTCAGCAGCGCTCGCGCCCGCTTCCAAAGCTTCGCGCGCGGACGCTCCCGACATGGCGCATCGATGGAACTCGTGAGCAAACGGGATCAAGGCATCGAGCATGGTCCGGTCCCCCAGCCGTGCGCCACCCAAATCACTCACGGCGTTGCACGCGTCCACTATGGCAGCGGCCCACGCCTTCAGCTCATTTCCGCCGCCCTCGAGCGACGCGCCAGCCCGCAAGAACAGCACACCGTAAAGCGGACCTGACGAACCGCCGATCTCCTGCACGATGAAGCCAAGCGCCTTGAGTGCGGCGGAAGGGTCATCGAGCGGGAAATTCGTCAGGCCGGCCCGTACCCGCAATGCAGCACGCCCGAGATTCACGCCCAAGTCGCCATCGCCGGTAATCCGGTCCAATTCGGTCAACTTCTCCTGATGATCGAGCAAGGAATCACAGGCTGCCCGAATGGCCCGCTCCGTCTTTCGCCCTGCATCCGTTTCAGGAGGACCGCCTTGAAGCGAAGGCATTTCGCCTCCCGCAACCACCGTCATATGCGACGGTGAGCCGGGCGCCGTCGGCGTGACATTCGGCCAGGCCGGCGCTGACGTGTGAGCATCCAACAGGCGAAGCCGCTCATCATCCAGACGCATCACCGACACAGAAACGCCTGCCATGTCGAGCGACGAGAGAAATGTACCGCCGTACATTCGTTCCACTACAACTCCGCGCTTGTCCAACCAGGCATAGCTTCGGCGCGCGACAATGGCTAACTCCATCGGGGTCGTCGCGCCTAGATTATTGATTAGAACCGCGACACGTTCCCCCAAACGGAGCCGCAAAGCATGCGCAATCTGAGTCAACACTTCGTCCGTCAGCTCATCGGCGGGGCGCAACGGGATTCTCCTGACGCCAGGCTCGCCATGAATTCCGAGCCCAAGTTCCACTTCGTCGCCGAGCTCAAAACTCGGTTTGCCGACGGAGGGAGAAGTACCCGCGGAAAGCGATACGCCCATAGTGCCGACGTTTTCCGCCGCGGCCTGTGCGATGGCTGCGACCTGCGGAAGGTCTTTACCCTCGGCCGCGGCGGCACCGGCGATCTTGTGAATGAACACGGTCCCTGCGATTCCGCGACGACCGGCGTGATCCTGAGACCCGGCGAGTGCTACGTCGTCTGAGACGGTCACAGTCTCTATCAAGCGCCCTTCAGCGCGCGCCACTTCCGCGGCAAGTCCGAAATTCAAGCGGTCGCCGGTGTAGTTTTTGACAATCAGTAACGCGCCCGGCTGGCCGGTGACTGCGCGAATGGCCGCCAGTACGGATGCGGAGCTTGGAGAAGTAAACACCTCGCCCGCCACGGCCGCGGTCAACATCCCGGCGCCTACGTAACCAGCATGCGCGGGTTCGTGCCCGCTGCCGCCGCCGGAAATGAGCGCCACCTGGATTTCACACGCCTGCTCCGCATCTGAGCGGGCGAGAACGTTGTAGTTTGCGACGCGCGCTAAGCCGGGATAAAGCGTAACCAACCCGTCCAACATCTCAGCCACTACGCACTCTGCGCTATTAATGAGTTTTTTCATTCGCTGCCCGTTCCCGATCTGTCCCTCATTTTCTACCGGGTTTGAGTCCCGTTTCCGGGAGTGTCCGTGGTCACGCGTGTCCTCTATGATGTAGTTTCAAAGGAGGTTTGGATCCTGCCTTCCTGAAGGCCATCTCAAGATGAAAGTTTCGGTCATTATTCCCGCGGCGGGTCTCGGTACGCGCATGGGCCGCAGCGCGCCGGAAAAGGAAGGCATCAGCCGCAAGCAGTTCATGCTGCTAAACGGCTCGCCCATTCTAATCCACACCATTCGGAAGTTCGTAAGCACGCCGCTCGTCAGCGAGATTGTGGTCGCCTTGCGCACGGATGATCTCGCCTGGGCCGAAGAGCTGGTAAAGAGCCAGGGATTGGCCGGCGCGGTGCGGGTCACGGAGGGAGGCGAGACGCGCCAGCAATCCGTCGAGAACGCGCTCGCGACCATTAGCGACGACACCGAATTCGTTGCTGTACATGACGCCGTTCGCCCCTTCGTCGAGCGTGAAACGATCGAGAAAGTGATCCGCGAAGCCGCCGAAACCGGCGCTGCCATTCTCGGTATCGTACCCGTCGATACAGTGAAGCAGGTGCATCGCAACAAGGTGCGAAGCACGATGCCCCGCGAGCGTTTGATTCTCACTCAAACGCCTCAGGTATTCCGTCTGGACCTGCTGCGCCGCGCGTTTGACAAAGCACGGCAGGATCTGTTCATCGGCACGGACGAATCATCGCTGGTGGAGCGGCTGGAGCAGGTTGAAGTCTCTGTAGTTCTCGGAACGGATCGCAATATCAAGATCACGAAGCCGAGCGATATGGAACTGGCTCGCCTTTACCTTGCACTCGAGCGCGCGAACTTCGAAAACATCCGCGAATGACGGTTCCAGCTCCGTTACCGTTTCGTGTCGGTCAAGGGTGGGATTCCCATCGCATTGAGACCGGGCGGCCGTTGATCCTCGGCGGTGTTCACATCCCGTGCGATTTTGGGCTGGCCGGGCACTCTGATGCTGACGTTCTGTTCCATGCAATTACCGATGCGATCCTGGGCGCGCTGGCCGCCGGCGACATCGGCATGCACTTCCCGGATACGGACCCAGCCTGGAAAAACGCCGGCAGCTTGCAGTTTCTGCGCCACGCCCTTCAGCTTGCCGCGGAGCAATCGTATCGCATCGCCAATATTGATTCCACGATTATTCTGGAACGGCCCAAGCTCAGCACCTTCCGCTCGGCCATTCGTACCGCGGTAAGCCGGGCCGTGGATCTGCCAGAGACGGCGGTCAGCGTCAAATTCAAAACTGCCGAGCGTGTCGGCCCTGTGGGGGAAGGGCTGTCATGCGAAGCTCAGGCACTCGTGGTTCTAGTCTTCCAGAGTTAGGTAACGGCTTGCCTGTCGCCTCACTTATCGTGCGTTACCTGCTGGTATCAGCCGCCATTGCCGCAGGTCTCTATTCCTTGCTGCTCGCACGGGCGCAATACCTGTTTCAGGAAGACACCTTGCTCTCGGTTTCCGCCGCGGTTCGTCTCGTGCCTTACAACTCAGCCTACGTTGCGCGGCTGGGATCCTGGAAGCCGAAAGAGCGGGTTGCCCTCCTCGAACGTGCGGTCGCGCTGAATCCCTTTGACTCGCAGTCCTGGATCCAACTCGGACTCTATTCCGAACTCCAGGCTCACGACCTCATCGCGGCGGAACGATATTACCGCAAGGCGGCCGAAGTCAACCATATGTACCTTCCGAAATGGACGCTGACGAACTTCTATTTCCGTCATGGTAGAGAGCCCGAGTTCTTTCGCTGGGCTGAGGCAACACTCGCCATTACGCCTTATTCGCCGGATCCTGTTTTCACGCAAATGTGGCTCATGACATCAGATCCGGCGCGCATTGCCTCCGCGGTGCCGAACCGGCCGGAGACACTGCTGCGGTATGCGTGGTTTCTGGTGAACAACGGGCATGAGGGGTGCATCGCGCCGATTGTGCAGAGATTGATCGCGCAGGTTGGCGGCGGCAACCCGCGCACGTGGGGCCGTGATGATCTAATCGCGACCATTGAGGACCGGCTCCTCGCAGACGGCCAGGCGGAGCCGGCGATGCAGATCTGGTCGAGCATGCACCGTGGCGGGTGGGTCTCCCAACCTGTGCCGACGGCCACACATCCGCTCTCGAACGGGGACTTCTCAGTACCGTTCTATCCGCATGGATTCGATTGGGCTCCGCTCGACCCGCCAGGAATCGCGATCAGCCATTACACGGATCAAAGCTCCGTTCGCTTCGAGTTTTCCGGCGATGAAGCCGAGCACAGTGTTCTTATGCAGGAGTACATTCCCGTAGCGAAGGACGGATCCTATCTTCTGACGTGGCACGCCGTCAGTGAGGACATCAGCAGTCCGAGTGGCCTGGTCTGGCACTTACATCAGATTGGGGCGGAGAAAGATCTACAATCGGGCGATCTGCTGGACGCGCAGAGTTCCTGGCGGTTCCACGTCGCACCGGCCGTTTCGTTGGGTCGTCTTGCACTTGACTACTCGCGCCCGATGGGGAGCGTTCGGGCGCGTGGCTCGATCGTGCTGACCTCTGTGGCTATACTGCCACAATAGTACTTTTTCGATGTAGAACGGGTAAGTTGCCGGAAGCAGATCCGGCACGACAGAGTCTAATCGTAATCGAAGGCGGAGGAGAGGTTTTGAAGATCGGTAACAAGAAGGTGGTGGTTTGCGGAGGCGGCGGGTTCATCGGCGGCCACCTTGTCAAGCACCTTCTAAGTCAACAGATTCCGGTATTGCGCGCCATCGATATCAAGCCGCTGGGCGATTGGTATCAACGTTTTCACGAGGTTGAGAACGTGGTACTTGACCTTAAGGAAAAGGGCGCCTGCGAGGAGGCTGTCCGCGGCGCGGACGTTGTCCTTAACCTGGCCGCCGACATGGGCGGGATGGGATTCATCGAAAATAATAAAGCGCTGTGCATGCTCAGCGTGCTTATCAATACACATCTCCTGCTGGCATCGCGTGA
>JAFAMM010000183.1 GCA_019233375.1 Acidobacteriaceae bacterium | reverse complement strand
GCGACCCATTTTAGGAACTCAGGCGAGGAACTATAGCTCATTTCGGTCAGTGTCGCTGCTGGAAAAGTTCGTTGCAAGTCTCGCTCCAGTTCCAAGTGCGAATCGCCGAAGCGCACCAGACACAAGCCGCGCTCAGTTGCCGCAAGGAGGAGCAGGCCGAAGCCGGTGGTCAGATACGCGTAAGTGATCTCTACGCCTGCTCCGCCGCGCGCGTATGTTCGCGGGGTCATTCCGAGACGCTGATCTGATCGCTCATACACACGGCTGCTGCCGCCGTAGCCGGATTCGAAGATAGCCGAGGTGACGGAGTTTCCATTGCGCAGGTTCCCTTTCAGGTGTTCCAGACGGCAGGCGTCAACATATTGCTTGGGCGTCACGCCGACGATGGTCTTGAACTTGCGTTGAAGATGAAATGGGCTCAGTTTCGCGCGGGCGCTCAAGGTTGAGAGCGTTATGCTTTTGCCGCTCGCGCTTTCCTTGCGAATGAAATCACAGAGGGCGCGGAAGACGTTGTCATCTTCACGCGCGCTGTTCGGGCGGCAGCGCCGGCAGGCTCGCAAGCCATCCTGTTCGGCTTCCTGTGTCGTCCGATAGAACCGCACGTTTTTTCTGAGCGGAGGCCGCGCCGGGCAGGACGGCCGGCAGTAAACCCCCGTCGTTTTTACGCCGAAATAGAAGTTTCCATCCTGGGTGGCGTCTTTTCTCAGAACGGCTTGCCACCAGGCATCCGCATCCGGCATTGCAATCTGTTGTTTCACGGCGCTGTCCATAACCCGATGCTACGCTCTGGCGGGTTACCTGGCTATCCGGTTTTTGCGCCTGAATTCGAAAGAGCCGGCGAGCTCCGGTATCATCAAGCCTGATGCGTCGAAGCCTGCTGTCCCGAAGGGCCTTTTCTCAATCTCTTATCGCGCTTTCTGCTGCTCGGGCGCTCGCTAGCGAGCGGCATATGTTTCTCGCTCTGAACAGCGTGCTCGTGCAGGGAAGGGTGGCCTGGCCGGATTTCGCGAAGCTTGCCGCAAAGGTCCAATTTCCGGGAACAGACGTGATGCTCGAGCCAGCGATGGCAGCCGGAGCTGACGCGACCAATCGCTTGCTCACCCAACTGAAGCTGCGTCCGGCCGTGCTTGATTTCCCGGTGGAATTCCGCAAAGACGAAGAATCATTCCGGGCGGGGCTCAAGAAGCTGCCGCAGGCTGCCGCATTTGCCGCAGCAATCCATTGTCCGCGCATGATCACCTGGATCATGTCGTCGAGCGATACTCCGAAGGATCAGCTCCGCGAGCTATACCTGCGCCGTTTCAGCGAGAGCGCCAAAGTCCTCGCCGGATACAACGTGCGGCTGGGCCTCGAATTTCTCGGCCCGCTGCATCTTAGAAAACAGTACCGATACGAGTTCGTCTGGCGGATGGCCGAGATGCTGGAGTTCGCAAAAGAGTGCGGCCCGAATGTCGGGCTTTTGCTGGATGCGTGGCACTGGCACCTGGCCGGAGCAACCACTCATGACATCATCAATGCGGGCCGGGAGCGAATAGTGCACGTGCACTTCGATGATGCGCGGAGTCTTCCGGCCGATCAGATTCGCGACGACCAGCGTCTTCTGCCGGGTGAAGGCGTAATCGATCTGACCGGATTTCTGCGGGCGCTGCAGGAAATCGGCTACACAGACGCGCTCAGCGTGGAAGTGTTCGGCCGCGGCCTGGAAAAGATGACTCCGGAACAGGCTGCCAAGCTTGGGCTCGATGCGTCATTGAAAGTTTTCGCAAAGGCAGGTGTACCGCAGGGCTAACTCGCTGGCGCCGAAACATTTTTCTGCTCGTCGCAGGCGACACAATTCAGGCTTTGGCCGAGAAAGCGCCGGCGGCCCTCGGGGGTGAGAACCCAGGGGCGGTTCTGCCACGGCGGGGTGTGACGGACGTGCCGCGTGTGCCCGCAGGACAGATCTGCGACCCAATGGCCTTCATCGTCCTGATGGAAGCCAATGATTTTTCTCTCCATATTCTTAGCGTGAGACCGGCGTCATGCTGCACTTCGTGACAAAATTAAGCGTACATCGGGAGCATTGCAGAAGCTCGTTCTGACGATCGGCGCATGTCTGGTCGCGCTGCTCGTGGCTGCGGGGTTGTTCGCGCCAACGTTCATTGATGAAGGATTGACCCTGGTCGAAATTGCGGGCCAGGAAGCGAACGCATTCCCTTCCGGCGTTAAGAGCGTTGCAAACCTGAAAGAAACTCGGCTGGAAGCGACGGCACCGCTTCAAACGGTGCTGCGGAATCTTAATCGTGTGGACCGTCATCCGCCGCTTTATTACATCCTGCTCTGGATCTGGACTCATGTTGCGGGCACGGGGCTGTATCGTGCGCGTCTGCTGTCAGTGGCTATCTTTTTCGCCAGTGTGTACGTGTTCGGCCAATGGAGCCGCTCGCTTTTCACTACGATGCTTTTTGCGTTCAGCCCGCTTTTGATCTTATTCGGAACCCTTGCGCGCGATTACGTGCTCGCAGTCTTCTTCATTGTTGTAACGGTTTACCTGCTTGACTCAGCCGGCGACAAGAATCCATGGTCAACAACGGTTGCCGCATCGACGGGCGCGGCGGCGGTGTGGTCCCATTACCTCGCGGTGTTTCCGATAGCGGTGCTCGTTCTGTGGAAATTGGCTGAACAGCCACGAAGCCGGAAGCTCCGAGCGGCGGGCGCGCTGTTTTTTG
>JAFAMM010000161.1 GCA_019233375.1 Acidobacteriaceae bacterium | reverse complement strand
CGGTGGCAAATCGCCGAACATCTTTTTCGCCGACAGCGATTTCGAAGCGGCCGTTGATGGCGCGCTTTTTGGGGTGTTCATCAACCAGGGAGAAGTCTGCTCCGCGGGCAGCCGCATTCTGGTTGAGAAGCCGATCTACAGCAAATTCGTGGAAGCGATGGCGGCCAAAACCAAGACCATCAGGCTAGGTGCGCCGCTCGATCGAGAAACGAAAATGGGGCCGCTGGTGAGCAAGGAGCAGTACGATCGCGTTCGCCATTACCAGGAGATTGGGAAAAGCGAAGCAAAACTGGTAGCAGGAGGCGGCCGGGCCTCATCCTTCGCGAAAGGCTATTATGTCGAGCCGACTGTTTTCGCCGATGTGAATAATGGTACGCGCATCGCTCGCGAAGAGATTTTCGGCCCCGTCGCGGCAGTCATTCCCTTCGAAGGCGAGCCGGAAGCCATTCGCATCGCGAACGACACCCCGTATGGGCTTGCGGCCGCAGTCTGGTCTCGCGACATATTCCGGGCATTGAGAGTTGTTAAAGCGCTTCGCGCCGGCATCGTCTGGGTGAACCACATGCAGCCGACCTATGTAGAAGCGCCGTGGGGCGGCTACAAACAGTCGGGTTTCGGCCGCGAACTCGGGCCGTGGGGCATCGAAGAATATCTCGAAACGAAACAGGTTTACATCAACCTGAATGAACAGCCGATCGGGTGGTACTAATGGGATCCATTCAACTGAAGACGTCCATTCCGGGGCCGAAGTCACTCGCGCTTGCGCGGCGCGGAGCGGCGGCAATACCGCGCGGCATTTCGCAGCTCATTCCTGTGTTCGTGGCCCGCGCCGAAGGCGCTCGCATCGAAGACATAGACGGCAACATGTTTCTCGACATGGCGGGCGGTATCGGGTGCTTGAACGTCGGGCACCGAAACGAACTCGTCACGGAAGCTCTCCATTCCCAGATCGATCAGTTTCTTCACACGTGCTTCATGGTCACTCCGTACGAAAGCTACGTCGCTCTTGCAGAGAAACTGAACGCCCTTGCGCCCGGCTCCGGCTCCAGGAAAACCATTCTGTTAAATAGCGGCGCCGAAGGAATCGAAAACGCGGTCAAGATTGCGCGAGCATACACCAAGCGTCCCGCCGTTATCTGTTTCGAAGATGGCTTCCATGGCCGAACTCTACTGACACTTTCGCTGACTAGCAAGACTCATCCTTATAAGGCGGGCTTCGAGCCATTTGCGAGCGACATCTATCGCGTTCCGTACGGGTACTGTTATCGCTGCTCCTACAATCTGAAATATCCGGACTGCAAGCTGCATTGCGCGCGCCATCTGGAAGACACGTTTAAGCGTGTAGTCGCGGCCGAATCGGTAGCCGCCATCATTGCGGAACCGGTTCTCGGCGAAGGGGGCTTCGTCGTGCCGCCTCCCGAGTGGCTGGGCACGGTTCATGAGATCTGCCGCAAGTACGGCATTCTGTTGATCGCTGACGAGGTGCAGACGGGATTCGCGCGAACAGGCAAATTCTTCGCCATCGAGCATTCGGGCGTCGTGCCGGACTTGATCGTGAGCGCGAAGAGCCTGGGCGGCGGCACGCCTATTGCCGCCGTTACGGGAACGGCCGAAATCATGGACAACACGGGGCCGGGCTCGCTGGGCGGGACTTTCGGCGGCAATCCCCTTTCGTGCCGGGCGGCGCTTGCGGCAATCGAAGCGATCGAACAGCACGGATTGAATGAACGCGCCATCAAATTAGGTAGCCGGTTCCAGACCCGCGCGAGAGAATGGCAGAGCAAAGTGTCGTTCATCGGCGACGTGCGCGGGCTCGGCGCTATGCAGGCTTTTGAAGTCGTCCAACCCGACGTGGCGCGAACTCCCGATCCGGAAACGACAACGAAAATCACTCGCTATTGCTATGAGCATGGCGTGATCTTGGTCACGGCCGGCTCCTATGGCAACGTCATCCGTCTTCTCATGCCATTAGTAATTACGGACGCCGAGTTCGACGAAGCTCTCGATGTCATAGAAGCGGCCCTGGTAAACGCATGTGCAACGCAACCGGCGATCTCCGAGGCCCCGGTATTGGCATGAAGCGCGGCTTCATCTCGGTTTCGCTGGCGGCAGTGCTGTTTGCCGCCAGTTGCCAGCGCTCGACTCCAACGCTTTCGTTGCTCGTCTGGGAGGGCTATGCAGACCCCTCGTTCATCAGCGGGTTCGAAGCGAAATGCAACTGCAAAGTAAACGCCGCTTACATGGGGTCGAGTGACGAACTGGTCGCGAAACTTCGCGGAGGCAGCGCCGGAAATTACGACGTGATCTCCCCTTCGAGCGACGTTGCCACGATGATCGCGACTACCGGCCTCGCCGCTCCGCTTGATCTCAACAAAGTCCCGTCTTACGGCAAGCTCATGCCCGCTTTGACTTCCCTGCCCCTTGTCAAAAACGGCGGCAAAGTCTACGGCGTTCCGTTCCAGTGGGGGCCCAATCCGCTCCTCTACGACACAACTGCGTTCAAAACGCCGCCCGATAGCTGGAGCATCCTGTGGGATCCAAGTCTCCGAGGCAAAGTGTCGGTTTGGGACGACCTGTCAACCGTCTACATGGCAGCACAGGTTTTGGGTTATGACAAACCCGATCCGGGCGCCCTCTATAACCTCACCGACGATCAACTCCAGAAAGTCAAAGCCAAGCTGCTGGAACTGAAGCCCAACATCCGAAAAATGTGGACCACCGGCGGCGAGTTGACCAACCTGTTTGAGAGCAAAGAAGTGTCGATCGCGATGGGCTGGCCGCTGATGACGAACCAGCTTCGAGCGCGACACTTCCCGATCGGCGAAACCATTCCGCGCGAAAACACCACCGGCTGGATTGATCATCTGATGATCACCTCGGCGAGTGATCACCAGGCGCTTGCGTACCAGCTGCTTGAATATTTGATAGAACCAAAAGTGCAGCGGCAGGTGGTCGCGGTAACAGGCTATCTGCCAGCCAACCCTGCTGTAGCGCAATATCTCAATAATGACGAAAAGAAGAGTCTTCACCTCGACGACCTGGAAAATTATCAGAAGCGAATCTTCTTTTGGCAGAACGTACCTCGCCGCGACAAATATAACCAGATCTGGAACGAGGTGAAGGCCTCCGAATAGTGCCCTCTCCTCTGCTTGCCGTAAAGCGTGTGAGCAAGCGCTTCGGTGCAACACAAGTACTCGATAATGTCACGCTCGATATCGCCGAGAGCGAGTTTCTCACCATCCTTGGAGAAAGCGGATCCGGGAAAACCACGCTGCTGCGCATCATCGCCGGATTCGAGCAGGCGATGAGTGGTGAAATCTGGATGCGCGGCCAGCGCCTAGATACTCTTCCGTCTAACAAGCGAAACGTCTATACCGTTTTTCAAAGCTACGCATTGTTCCCGCATCTTTCCGTGTTCGAGAACGTAGCGTATGGCCTGCGGGCGAAGAAGGTTCGTGGTGGCGAGATAAGTGAGCGAGTAGGCGCCGTTCTGGCCCAGGTCAGAATGACGGACTACGCTCAGCGCCGTCCGGCGCAGCTCAGCGGCGGTCAGCAACAACGGGTAGCGCTGGCGCGGGCTCTAGTAAATCGGCCGGATCTGCTTCTGCTGGATGAGCCGCTCTCGGCTCTCGATGCCAGTTTGCGGGTCCATATGCAGGGCGAGCTGCACGCCCTTCAACGCGAAACCGGAATTACCTTCGTGTTCGTAACGCATGATCAGGAAGAGGCGATGGCCCTTTCCGACCGGATTGCAGTCCTGCGCGGCGGGCGTATCGAGCAGCTCGACACGCCGCGAACTCTCTACAATCAACCGCGATCTTGTTATGTAGCTTCCTTCATCGGGAAAACTAATCTGCTGCGGGCACAGGTTCGCAACGGCATTGCACGGGCCGGCAATTTCTGCTGGCCGGTCGCGATACCGGACGGCGAAGTGCTCTTTTCCTTGCGGCCCGAGAACATCAAGCTTGTAAGCGCCGCCGAAATTCCTCGCGAAGGCGCCATACGCCTGAAAGGAACGGTGCGGCGGTCGGTCTTTTCCGGCGCGAGCGAAATGTTGGAAGTGGAGTGCGACGGCGGAATCGTTCTGAAGGTTCGTGTCGCAACGTCTGCGATCACCTCGCCAGAAGTTTCGCTCGAGATCTCGCCCGAATACATGATTCCACTTGTTGAGAAGGAGTAGAGATTGTATTCGCGCGCCTATCAACGCTTTGTCGCTCTACCGCCGCTGGCCTGGGTCACGCTCTTTCTCTTGGTACCGTACGCATTCCTTTTTTGCTATAGCTTCTGGCAAGTGCGATCAGGAGCTGTCATACATGCATGGACGTTGCGGAACTACGGTGAGCTGGTTCGGAATCCCCTGTATTTCGATGTATTGCTGAGATCGGCGCGGATCGCCGCGAGCGTAACTCTGCTGGCGCTTTTGCTGGGCGTGCCACTCGCGTATTTCCTCTCTACACGCGTACAGCAGCACAAGAACCTGCTCTATCAACTGGTCATCATTCCCCTTTGGGTGAGCTATCTGGTTCGCGCGTACGCCTGGAAAACGATTCTCGGCGGCACCGGCGTCTTAAATACACTCCTGGTGTATTGCGGGATTTTGCATGAACCGGCTGGGTTTCTGCTATACAGTCCGTTTGCGGTCATTCTGACACTCACCCACATCTACACGCCGTTTGTGTTTCTTCCGGTTTACGCTTCAATGGAGCACATACCGCGCTCTTTGGTCGAGGCGGCGCACGACTTGGGAGCTTCGAACGTTCGGACGTTTTGGTCAATCATTTTCCCGCTGGCGCTCCCGGGCGTAATAGCGGGCGCAACGTTCGCATTTGTGCTGAGCCTGGGCGATTTCATCGCACCTCTGCTGATCGGCGGGCCAAACGGCGTCATGATCTCGAATATCGTTGTCAGCCTGTTTGGCGCGGCATACGACTGGCCGCTCGGCGCGGCGATTTCGCTTTGCATGCTGCTGCTTGTCGTTTTCCTCATTACGGGAACGGAACGTCTAGAGCGCCGCTTGCAAGGAGGGCTCTGACATGCAGCCTCGCGCAGGATGGCTTGGGGTGCACGCGTCCGCCGTATTTGCGTTTCTGTATCTGCCGATCCTTGTGTTCATCGTTTACTCCTTCAACGGCGAAAGCGTGGCCGGCTTTCCCCCGCATGGCTGGACCACGAAGTGGTATCGCCTGCTGCTCAACGACGACGCGCTCTGGTCTTCTGTCTGGAACAGTGCCGGAGTCGCGCTTGCGGCAGTCGCGATCTCGCTCCTGTTCGGCCTGCCGGGCGCGCTGGCGCTCGACCGTGCGAACTTTCCGGGCAAAACCGCCTTCCGCCGGCTGGTTCTTCTGCCGCTCATCGTTCCCGGAATCATCACCGGCCTATCGTTGCTCACTCTATTTGCGACGCTTCGTATGCACTTGAGCCTGTTTACAGTAGCTATCGGGCACGGGACAGCGCTGATCTCGGTCGCCGTAACGGAACTGTCCGCCGGTCTTCAGAAGTTTGACCGTGCTCAGGAAGAGGCGTCGCGAGACCTGGGCGCGAGCGAGTTGTATACATTCTGGCGAGTGACGCTCCCGAACCTGCGGCTGCCGTTGATCGCGGCGGCGCTGCTGATTTTTACGTTGTCACTCGACGAGATCCCGGTCACGTTCTTCCTGATCGGCCGTGACAACACGCTGCCCTTAGAGATCTGGTCGCGGCTGAGGCGCGGCATTACGCCTGAAATCAACGCCGTTTCTGCGTTGATTTTCCTGTTTTCACTGATTACCATCCTCGTTTGGTACCGGCTCCGTAGCCCGGTC
>JAFAMM010000136.1 GCA_019233375.1 Acidobacteriaceae bacterium | reverse complement strand
ACATGGCCGGATAGCGCACACTTCTGGTCAGACGTGGTTATGGGAATTGCCTGGGCGGGAAGAAGAGACGGCAGGAGAAGCGCCACCACACAGCAGTTGCGCATACGGCATCCGCGTTAGTGACAAGAGTGACGTCAGGGAACCTTGAAAGGTTCCCTGAGCAAACCAAAAAACAATGAAACCAGGAAAGTAACTAATGAACGCTGGCGTGCTTATGCTGTTCCAGGATCGCGTTCATCTGATCCTTTAAACGCAACTTCAACTTCTTAAGGCGCTGCTCCTCCAGCTCATCCTCGCTGCTGAGGAGACCATGTGATTCAATTGCCTGAATCTTGCTTTTTAACTGCGCATGCTGCTCGGCAAGCGCCCGGAACTGTTCATTGGTCGCGAGCAGATGCGCTTTCAATTCTGCGTCTTGCGTGCGATTCTCCATGAAAGGGGGTTCTCCTTTATCGAGTCACCGCGCCGAGTCTGGTTCTGGGGATGTGTGTTGTGAAAGAATCTGGCCCGGTGGGGTGAGTGCATCAAAATTCACTCGCAGCTGGTCACCAGGGGCCAACCGCATTCCAAGTATAGACGCTATTTCAACTGCATGACAATAGCGTTTTCCTCCGGGTAATCGTAGTACTTCGCGCGGCGTCCTATCTCGATGAAACCTAGCTTGCGGTAGAGCGCCTGCGCCGCAAGATTCGATTCGCGAACCTCCAGAAAGTGAACGGCTCCGGACGCGAGCGCGTGTCTCAGGAGCAGAGTGGCGATGCCTCTTCTGCGAAAAACGGGAGCAACGGCGATGTTGAGAACTTCGCGCTCGGGCTGGCTTCCTCGCGCGCCCGCAAAAGTCTCGCGCGAGACCAGAAAACCGGCTATCTGCCCGTCGCATTCAGCCACCCACGTATCGTAGAGACCAAATTCGCGAGCACGCCAGTTCGGTTCGGAGAAAGACTGGCTCTCGATCTCGAGCAGCGCGGCGAGATCCTCCGTGATGGCTGGCCGAAGCAGGGGATTCACTGTACAGTCAGATCTGTTATCTCGCCCGCGGTGTGCAAATTCTCGTCCGGATGCGCCTGATACGCGCCTGAAACCCTTCGCGGCGAGGTTTGAGCGCCGCAGGGAAGCTCTGCTCGCGCGACGCGCAGGAACAGTTCGGTGGTCGTGCCAGCCTTCTCTTTGATCCAGAGCCGTTGACCGTTTGACAGGCAATCTACCCGTACAAGTATTCCGGTTACTTTCTTTTTCGCCGACAGCGAGTCCCAGGTATGCACATCGCTGAGCTGCTGGTCCTTCGACGATGCATCGAGTGATGCGTTGGCGCGTTGCTCGGCCGCGCGGATGCGCTCTTCTTCCGACTGCTGGGCCTGCTGATCGGCACGGTGAGCGGCCTCTCTCTCGTTCCGCTGCGCCGCTTCAGCCGCATCCAAACGCTCTTGCTCGGAACCGTTTCGCATGGCTACAATGCGGTCCCGCTCGGCACCCTCGGGCGCGGAGTCCTCGGCTCTCAGCCAGGAGCCCTGGGCGGCGGTCGATTCGCCGCGACTGGTTTGTACCTGCGCCAGTTCGATCCAACATTCGGTGGCACGCGGATTCAGTTGGGTCGCTTTTTTCAGGAGCCCTTCTTTTTCGGCAGGATCCTCGGTGAGCTGTGCCTGCAGGTAAACAGGCTCAGCCCAAAGCGGGTTCAGCCGCTCGGCGGTTTTGAGCAGCGGCAGTTTCTGCGCGTCGGGCACGTTTTTCGCAGCCGAGACGTAGACCGGGGCGCTCTTGCTGCCCGCGCGGATCGCGTCATCGAGCAGCGCCTGCGGGTTCTCTTTGCGAACGGTAGCCAGCGCCGCGAGGCCTTCATAACCGAGAGCCGCAGCGGCTCCGCCTTCTGCAACCGCTGCTTTGTACGCCGCTTCGGCAGCCGCGGGATCGGCGGCCATTTGCGCATTCGCCAGATAGACCCCGGCGACGGCGGCAGACAGGGAGTGCTCGCCGAAATCCCGCTTCGGGTCGAGCGGCCGGCCCGAAGTGGGGACCGGCTGCCAGTTTCCTGCCTGAAGATTCGCTTTTGCTTCGGCTTCTAAGGCGCTCGGATCGCGGCCGAACGCGTTTCGTTCCGCAGCGCGAAGATCGGTACCGCCGTTCAGTGCCGTCAGGAATATGTGGAAGCTGGCGCCGTATTCAAACTTTGTGGCGAACAACTGCATGCGCGCCCAGGCGAGGTCCGGGTGCTGCGGCGCGCCACCCCAGGTCACCTTGCTGCCGTGCGCCTCGAGGGTACTGAACAGTTGCATGAGACCGGATTCGACCTCGGGCGGGAGGAGCGGCGTATTGGCATCAACCAGTATCCTCGCGACGTCGCCCAGGGGAACTTTGGAACCCGGCGGGGCCACAAATAAGTAATCGCCATTTTGCCAAACGAACTTCGATGGGTTCGTTTTTGCATCTCGCGTGAAAAGGACGCGGATGGGCCAGACGCTAGGAAGGTCCTTCGATTCGAGCAAACCGCCCAAAACCCACCGGAGCTGTTCGAGTTCGGCCAACGTGTTGCGGGCCCCGGCGACGTCGCTGTCTGTGGCGACATAGAACGGCCCTATATTCAGCTCAGTCCAACGGTCTTTTGCGGAAAGTGAAAAAACGAAGCCAAGCAGAAAAGCGAACGCGGCGAGCTTATATCCGCGGCACGCAGGTAACGACCAGCGCGCGGGCAGACTCCTCAGACTGGCCCCGATAGGAATGCGTTTCAGAGGCATCGAAATAAACGCTATCGCCAGCCTCGAGGACGTGGTCTTCCGCTTGATAGTTTACCGCAAGAACGCCCTCGAGCACGTGGATAAACTCTGCGCCTTCATGCTGATGGGGGAGCGGAGGGCGACCCTCGCGCTTAGGGAATTCAGCCAGATACGCGGACATATTCTTTTCCGTAGCGCCGAACGCCAACACTTCAAAGAAATAACCCGGCACGGGGCTGCCGGGAGCGTCCGGAAAGCGCAGGCGTTCTCCTGCGCGCACGATGGAGAACACCCGGCGCGTACGCTTATCCGCGAAGAAATGTTCAAGGCCCACATCGAACACCATCGCAATGCGGGCGAGCGTCGGGAGTGTCGGCACGAGCTTGCCGTTTTCGAGCTGGGAGAGCATGGAGGCCGACAGCCCGGTGTGCTTACCGAGGTCGATCAACGCGATCTTCTTCTTGAGCCGGAGCTGCCTGAGTTTTTGCCCGATGTCGTAACTACTGAGCAATTTTCGAATTGTGCCGTCGCCTTCAGCGGTTTTCAAGATCGTTTTATCGTCCCTTGAATCCGCCGTCACAGTTTGAGTACTGTTAAATTCAGTTTCACTGACATCAACTAAAGTGCTCTTCTCAGGCATAAAGTCACTCATAGAGGCTCAAATTCATGGATTCTTTGCGGACGCGCCAGATGCAAAACCGAGCGGGCTATTGTGAATTGGCTGACGAAACACTCGTGAAGCTTTGCCAGGGTGGTGATCAGGCGGCCTTCGGGGAGCTGATGCACAGGCATTACACCGGCGCTATGAAAGTTGCGGTGTCGATTACGCGTGACAAACAAGATGCGGAAGATGAAGTACAGAACGCATTCTGGAAGGCGTACCGGCATATCGGGCAGTTTCAGCTCGGGGCAAAGTTCTCGACCTGGTTAACGCGCATTGTGGTGAATCAATGCCTGATGCGATTGCGGCAGAACCGGCGAGCCAAATTCGCGTTTATCGACGACATGCAGGTAGGGGAGGAGATAGTGGGTGTCGAACTTCGCGATCCCCGTCCATCCTTTGAGGAGGGGATCGCGCAAACGGATGTAGCGAAGGTGCTAGAACAGGAAATCCGCCGGACGCCGCCTCTGCTGCGGAATGTTTTTGTATTGCGGGACGTGCAGCAGCGGCCGATCCAGGAGGTAGCAGACAGCCTGGGGATCTCTGTAGCCGCGGCCAAGAGCCGCCTGCTGCGAGCGCGCGCCGAGCTTAGGAACCGGCTGCGGAAGCATTGCGGCAGCATGGGACCAGCGACACTGATGGCCTCGTAGAGGCGGGCGGCGGACTTATCCGCATTCGTCCGTATCATTCTCCAGTTCGTCAAAATTCTCGCATCGACCCCGCCCGGATTCGCTAAGCTACTTGCCGGGTGACAACTGCGGCCAAGCACAGAGTTTGGAGGTATACCGCCTTTGCGGGCGGCTGGACACTGCTAGGTCTCTTTTATTTCAGCCAGTCGATGGCGCAGAAGCTCATGACGAGCGATCCCACGCCCTGGTGGCATTATCTGCTGCTGTGGGTACTAGGGATTTACATTTTTGCGGCACTGGCCCTCGGCGTCTTGTGGCTTGGCCGGCGCTTTCCCCTTCAGCGCCGAAACTGGCTGAGCCGTGGTGCCCTGCACCTGTTGTTCAGCATCGGGTTTTCTGTCTTGGATCTGTCGATCGCGGCCGTTATTTTCACGTCGCTGCGGCTGATGCCTTCGATGTTCAAAGACTTCCCGAGTGTATTTGGTTTTCTCCTGGTGATCGATTTTCACAGCAATATTCTGGGGTATTGGACCATCTTAGGCGCGCAAGCCGGCTACCGGTATTACCGCGGCTACCAGGAGCGGGAGCGGCAGGCGCTCCGGCTGGAGGTGCAGGCCTCGGAGCTGAAAATGCAGTTAGCGCGCGCTCAATTGAGCGCTCTCAAAATGCAGTTGCAGCCGCACTTTCTGTTCAACACGCTGAATGCCATAACCGTGCTCGTGCGCCAGGGCAATACGGAGCTGGCCGAAGAGATGCTGGCCGGCCTCAGCGATCTTCTGCGGTGTGTTCTTGAGGATGTTGAAGCGCAGGAGGTGGCTCTGCGGCGGGAACTCGAGTACCTGAAAATCTATTTGTCCATCCAGCAGGTGCGTTTCCGGGACCGTTTGAAGGTCGTCATTTCCGCGGATCCCGAGACACTGGACGCGGCCGTGCCACAGATGGCGCTACAGCCGATTGTGGAAAACGCGATTGTGCACGGGATCGGGCGGCGTTCGAGTGCCAGCAGAATCGCCATCACATCGGCGCACACGAATGGCGATCTCGTGATCACCGTGGAAGACGACGGCCCCGGCTTCGCACACGGGGCAGCGGGTGCATCAAGCGGCATCGGCCTGGCCAATACGGAAGCGCGCTTACGGCAGCTATACGGAGAGGCAGGCCGGCTGGAGACGGGTAATCGCACGGAAGGCGGGGCGAGGGTCACGATCTCGATGCCGTTTCACCTCGCGCCCGATACTTCGCCGGCGGAAGTGATGGAACTTCATGCTCTTGAAAACGCTGATCGTTGATGATGAGCCGCTCGCGCGCGACGGGCTGCGCATGCTGCTCTCCGGCGATCCCGAGATAGGCGAGATCGACGAAGCCAAAGATGGCCGCGAAGCCGTTGAGGCGATACGGAACAGACGTCCCGATCTGGTGTTCCTGGATGTCCAGATGCCAGAGATGGACGGCTTCTTCGTGGTCCGCGAAGTGGGCGCGGAACGTATGCCTCCGGTTGTGTTTGTGACAGCGCATGATGCATACGCGATTCAGGCCTTTGAGATCAACGCGATCGATTATCTTCTGAAGCCCGTGACCGGTAAACGGTTTCAAGAGGCAATCAGACGGGCCAAATTGCGCTTGCAGTCGCAGCCCGGCGGTGAAACGAATCGACAGATTCTCTCGTTGTTGGAGACAATCGCGTCCCCTCGCCGGTATCTTTCGCGAGTTGCCGTTCGTACGGCCGGTAAGACGGCGTTCGTCGAAGTGGGAGATATCGACTGGATCAAAGCCGCAGAGAATTATGTTGAGCTACATGCCGGGAGCAAAACGCATCTGCTGCACGTCGCTCTAAACACGCTGGAGAAGACGCTCGATCCTGACCTCTTCCTGCGTGTTCACCGGTCGCTGATTGTAAATGTGCGCCGGATCAAGGAGCTGGATCCCGGTTTTCATGGCGAGTATGTCATCACGCTTGAGAATGGCGCCAAACTGCAATCGGGCCGAATGTATCACGAGAAGCTGAAGGCGCTCGCAGCGAATCCCTTCTGACACTCGCGGTGCGGTTAGTCCCTCTCGAACTCCATTTCGTCAAAATCGGCTGGCCGGAGCAGGTGACCGGGCTGGAAACTGGCGGGTGAGGAGACTTCGATGAGCACTCTCACGTCTAGTTCCCGGCCCGCGTTCACGACGGCGCCGGTTGACTCCGGCAACAGATCGCAATACAACCTGCCGATCGGATACTTACGGGCGTTTGTTACAGTTCTGGTGCTCGCGTTCCACTCTGTTCTGGCGTACGACCCCGATGCGCCTCAGGCTGCCCATTCGCTGCTGATACGGCCGCTGTGGTGGACGGCGTTTCCTGTGGTTGATGCTCACCGCTGGTCTGGATTTCGACTCTTTGTTGGATTCAATGACACATTCTTCATGTCGTTGATGTTCTTTCTCTCCGGCCTGTTTGTATGGGACAGCGTAGAGCGGAAAGGAACACGCACGTTTCTGCGCGGCCGCGCTTTGCGGTTGGGCGTGCCGTTTGTGATTGCAGCCGCGGTTGTTGCTCCGCTCGCGTACTATCCGGCGTATCTCCAAACAGCCGGGCCGCACAGCGTGGGCGGTTATTTACATGAATGGCTGTCGCTCGGCGAATGGCCTGCCGGACCGGCCTGGTTCGTATGGGTTTTGCTGGCCTTCGATTGTTTCGCGGCGGCGCTGTTTTCGATTGCGCCGAGGGCAGGCAAGGTGTTGGCCAGTCTCTCGGCGGATGCGGCCAACCGCCCCGCCAGACTGTTCTGCCTGCTGGTTGTTGTATCGGGTGTGGCGTACATCCCGATGGCAATGGCTTTCAATCCGTTCCGCTGGTCGACCTTCGGGCCGTTTTATTTCCAAACCAGCCGCATTTTGCATTACGGTGTGTATTTCCTTGCGGGAATCAGCGTGGGAGCGTTTGGACTCGATCGCGGGCTGCTCGCACCAGCCGGCAAGCTGGCGCGCCGTTGGTGGCTGTGGGGCATCAGGGCCGTCGGTGCGTTCGGCTTTGCCATGATCGCGGCGATCGTTGCGATCACGAGCTACTCTCATGCGCCGCGCCTGGCGGTGGTCCTCGGCGGCTCCGGATTCGTGCTCTCGTGCGCTGCCTCCTGCTTTGCCTTTCTTGCCTTCTTTGTTCGATTCGTGCAGAGACCGAACCGTGTTTCCGAGGGGCTGCGGGATAACGCCTACGGCATGTATCTGATTCACTACGTGTTTGTGAGCTGGGTGCAGTATTCGCTTTTGCAGTTCCTGCTGCCCGGTCTGGTAAAGGGCATCATGGCGTTCGCGGCGGTGCTTGCGCTCAGTGTTGTTACAACGGCGGCGCTCCGGCGCGTGCCGGCGGTAGCACGGGTGATCTGAATCGAGTGATCATCCCAGACAGATTCAGATTTCAGTTAGTGGAAGAAACGCGGCGCTTTCGGGCCATAAGCTCGTGCTCACGTTCAAATAATAGAGGAGCCTGTCCTCGAAGCTGCTCACTCGTTCCGCACGCATAGCGCGCGATTCAGTCCTGAATCTCCAGCGGCCACGGAAGCTCTTCCTCCATCGGCGAAATCCAGCACCCATGCTTCGCCCTCCTGTTCTCCTGTTGTGGAACTCCATTCCCAACCGGTGATCTTGATCGGACCTTTGGTATGACGGCCGTTTTCATTTGCCGGGCCGCCGAACAGAGTCTGCAACTCGTCGATCGCCGGCAATCTCCAATCGTGAAAGCCTCCTGCCGCGAACTCGGTGCAGTAACGCTTTGCCTGACTCAAACTGATACCAGAACTGTTATCCGCGAGGGCCCATGCTAATCGCGTGGCAGGATCGGTCCAGTACTGCTTGTCTTGCGCGCTCACACTCCAACCCGAAAGAGACATCAGGCACAGAAGCGGCAGTGCTGTCCGACCGCATACCGATCTCATCGGCTTGTCAAATTTGCGACCGGGTTTGCCAAGGATGCGTTTTCGGCGGGATTTTCCTTAAGAAGTTTTTCGATGGTTGATGTGAAATCCGCCTTGAGCTGCGTGTTGAATGCGCCGCTCGCAACGCTTGCAAATCCTGAGTAAATTGCCTTGACTCGCCCATCGCGGCCAACGAAAACCGTGGCAGGCCACGTGTTCAGGTTGACCAACTGCGGAACTTTGTCCCACATTTCGTCGGGTGTGCCTGCAATGAGGTAGGTGTACGGAACGTTGTACTGCTTGATAAACGCATTCACGCGCGTGAGGGATGCGGCTTGATCAGACTCTTCGAAGTCGAGCGCTACGATTTCGAGCCCTTTGTCGTGATACTGCTGATAAAGCTGAACCAGATACTTGGCTTCGTCGTGGCAATTCGGGCACCATGTGCCTGTCACGATCGCGAGCACGACCTTTCCCTTGAATTTAGGGTCTTCATTCGAGAGAAGCTTGCCGTGAACGTCCGGAAACGAGTAAGTGAACACTTCATTCGGATCCCGGACGCTGGTATGCGTGAGGAAGTTCGCCGGTTCAGGGAGACCTTTCGCGCGTGCTACCTCCGGGCGGTACGCTGTCAAGGTAAAATTTCGCGGCTCGGCTCTGAGGACTACCTGTAAGGATCCGTCCGCTTGCGGTGTGATTTGAATCAGACCGGGACGCGCTCCATCGAAGTGGCTGGCGACAAACTTGCCGTCTTGCCAACTGCCGGTGAGAGCGCCGCTATCGCCATCAATGCGCAGAATGGTGGCCGTGATCTCGGCGCCCTTCTGCTCCACGATGAGACGCCATGCCTTTTCACCTTTGGGCGATTCATGAGGGATTTCCCAAACGCCGTCGATGTGCGGCACGTTCGATAACGCGGCGGCCGTGGGCGCCACATAACGTCTGGCGTGGAACGGGCTCACGTCATCTTTCGGGGGTGCGGAAACGGCGCCGGGTGTAATGTTGATCGGACTGCGGCGTACAGAAGTTACCTGCCCATCCAATTCGCCGTTTTTCACCTGCGCTGTAATGCTGGTCAGGTAATGCAAAAAGTTCAACTGGAGCGTGCCGTTGTCAAAAGATGCACTCGTTGTTGTTTCGTAATCTTCGCTGCCGTTGTAGAGTTTTCCGACGACATTCGTTCCGTTCCCGGAGATATCGAGCCGGAACGGAACCGCGACGCCGTCCTTTGTGATGGTTGCGGCCCAGCGTCCATCCAAATTTTCTGCTGAAGTGTTCGGCGCCTGTGCGAACAGCGACGCGACGCTGACGCCGAGAGCAACGCCCGTTACAAGAAATGCTCTGCCGGGCCTGAAAACACTGTTCTTACTCATGATTCCCCTCGCTTTGTTTATGGTTGATAGCGAACCGCGCTGGTAACAACGCGGTAGAATTTGCCTGACCGGCTTTCTGGAGAAACTTGTTCCATTGGTCAGGCAAGCCGGGCTTCGTGGCCATCAAAATTTCGAGGATCGCCCCGCGGTCCTGGCGCGAGAGCGATGCGAACTCAGGACTTTGATCGCGGCCGCTGAGCACTTCAAACAGCCGCCGATAGATGTACTGTTTGGCCGGTTCCGGTATGGCGTCGAAATCGGCCGAGTAGATCAGGTAACTGCAGGGATACTTGAAAATCCGCTTGTGAAGATCGAACTCCCGCAAGGATCGTCCATGCGGATCGCGCGGCCCGCGTGCGGCGAACTCTTCAGCGAAGCCCGATGTACCCTCAATGGGAGCATCCAGCTTCGCCTCGTTCGTGAATAGCATGTATCGGACCAGTTGTTCCGACGGACTTTCGAACTGGTTGCGAACGGCATCTGTTCTGTCGTCAGATGGGCCAGCGTACAGAGCCAGCCGGGTCTTGTAATTTGTCTCGGTGATCAGATTGTGCATCTGGGTCTGGTGCGCGAGTACCAGCTGCGCGACGATGTCGCTCGTGTCCGTCAGATAGGCGGATGTGTCCAAAGCCGTGCGCAAAGTTGCCGGGAGTATTTTCGCTACCGGAGTGAGAACTCCGCTGCCGGCGACGGTCACGTTGCCCATGTGCACCGGCGGCCCGCTTCTCGCGGTAACGTACCAGCCGCCCCAGCGCTGATTGATGGGGCTTTCCTGCCCGGTAATGAACGCCGGCGTTCCGGCGGCTTGCACTCCGGACGGCTTCGTGTACACGGAGCGCAGCATCACCCCCGGAACGCCGTGGGTCGCCGGAGCCACGTGGCACTGTACGCAATCCACTTCCGACCGCTCGAATACCGGGTGCGGGGACGGCTGGTCGTCCAGGATGTAGAAAATCGCGCCCTGCATCGGGTCAAACGAGATAAATTCCAGAAACTTGCCGTTGTGTACGCGCCCAATGTAAATGTCGTCGTTGTAGTACAAAGCGCGCGGCGTCGCGGGAGTGATATTCGGGAACTGGAAGCTCGTTTTTGAAAAGACCAGCGTCTGCGAGCTGGCCGGCACATTCAGGGCCTTCAGCACGGATTTCAAGTAGCCGAACTTCGGGTCGTAATCGAGAACGATCTCTCCACTCTCGAGCCGCTTTTCCAGCTTGGCGATGGGGTCGCCCAGCTGCTGCGACCGATAGTGGATAGGAGCATCGCTGTAGGGTACGAACCCTTGTGTTTTGATGACGGGACGGGGTGCGGGCGCATTCGCTTCTTCGGCCGGAAGGCACACGACCGTGATGGCGGAAAGGCCCAGAATTGATGCTGCCCGGAGAATCACCGTATTGTCGATAGAATAAGTAAACAAGTCATGGGAGTCAAGCCTTTTCAGGCCATACAGATGTTTTGAGGAAATCCTTCTCTTTGAGCGGGTGCGAACTTGTAGCTAGATTCTTGTCAGTGTGAGCGGGGACCGCGCCAGACCGACAACGCAAAAGCGATCTAAAATATTTACGTCACGGGTTCCGACGCTGACCGGCTTGATATGAGTGATCGAAGAAAAGCACTGCATGATTTGATTGAAGAGGCTAGCGAGGAGGATCTCCCTTTGCTTAGCGAACTGGTTGCTCGCTTTCAACGTCCGTTCGACTTCTTGTTCCAACCGGTTAGCACAGCTTCGCCACAAACTGGGACGGAACAACGACGGCAGGAACTGCTTCTGGAAGCGCACATGTGCGCGCGAACGACTCATTTGAGACGCCAGCATACCGCCAGCACGGCGAAACGCCTGGGCATTGACCCGGCACGGATCGAGTTTGCAACCGGCGGCGGTTCGATCGGAGCAGGAGACTCAGTGAGAATGACCCGTCATTGGTCTGAAGGGGCTGCTTTCTGCCGTCTAAACACGTTTGATGTGGAAAGTCAGGAGATCATCACTTTTGATAAAGCTAAAATTTCGGACTCCGGGCGGGAGGTGGTTTACAAGCTGCGCGTGCTTACAGCCAAGAATGAGTCAGAGACAGACTTGAATGTACCTTTTTGAGCAACGCCGCTCGTGTCAGAGAAGGGCGTGTCGTACGACGGCCCTTGCAGGCCGCCCGCGGTGCTGCCGATGCCGCGATTCCCGGTTCTTCGCATCATGACTGACCAAAGAAAGGCACTGCATGATCAGGTCGAGCAAACTCGCGAAGAAGACATCGATTACCTTATCGAATTAATAGAACGCTTCCTGCATCCATCGGAATCGACTGCATCACAGCAGATAGTCTTTGACCCACTGCCGCCTGGATCCAAACCAGCAGCCGAGATCGAGGAACAGAGACAAGCTGCGCGGGCTAGATCCAGGGCGAGGCAATTGGAGATGATTACACGATCGATTGGCGATACAGTTACACGTCTGGGAATTGATCTCAATACGATCGGAAAAGTCTCCTCGAGTTGGTCCTCTTCGGGCGGTAAATCAGCAGAGTGTACCTTCAGTTGGTTTGTGGGACGACTTTTTAATCGGTTAAGTATGTTCCACGTGCAAGAACAGCAGATTGTTACCTTTGAGCGATGTCACGTCTCGGAAAGGCGACCAGAACTGATCTACAGGGTTCGTGTATTAACGCCAATCGCTGACTTAGAAAAAGAACTGACCGTTCCGATTTGAACTATTCGTGATGGCGCAGGATGGCGTGGGGCGCTATCTCCGAGCGGATGGCAAACAGGAGCATGCCTGGTTAGCCGGCTCGTCAACTATCGCGCTGGTTGACTGCGAGTGAGTTTCACCCCTCTCTATCTCCTATCCCCTAGATCTCGTAAGTGAGCGCGTCCTCATCACTTCTCGCGCACGCCTCGACAAGCGTCGTGTGATCCAGCACGCCTGCAATGGCATCGCGCACCTGACGCATGATAAATCGCGTCTCGCAGCGCTGGCGGGTGCATTCCTCGCATATCTGCGCGCCTTTTTCGCGGACACAGGGCAGCGGCGCAATGGGTCCATCGACGACGCGGACCACGGCGCCGATTGTTATGGCGTCCGGCGATTTTGCGAGGCGATATCCGCCGTTTTTGCCGAGCTGGCTTTCGACAATACCGGCATTGCGCAACTGGACAAGAATTGTCTCGAGAAATTTGCGCGGGATATTTTCGCTTTCGGCGATTTCGATTACCGGTATCACACCGGCGGAATACTCGCGATTGAGCCGGTAAAGAGCCCGGAGCGCGTATTTACATCTTTTCGAAAGCTGGTTCACTCCCGGGCGTAACTCCTATCATTCCGATGGGACTTAAGTTCCATCATTTCAAGCGGTTACGACTTGCGCTTGCGGCTGAACTGCGGTACAACTTGAAGCTGTACCAACTGGTAATAAGTGAAAGGATAAAGCGTAATTATGATGACGATGGATCCCAAGATGATGGAGTGCATGCAAGCCTGCATGGAGTGCTACCGCACCTGCACCGCGATGGAAATGAAGTGCCTGGAAATGGGCAACTGCGATTCCAAAATGATGAAAACGATGATGGATTGCGCGCAGATGTGCCAGATGTGCGCAGACTTCATGATGCGCAACTCCGAAATGTCGATGCGCATGTGCGAGATGTGCTCGGAAGTTTGCACCAAGTGCGCCTCGATGTGTGAATCCATGGCGAAGGGCGATGCCATGATGATGGATTGCGCGAAGAGCTGCCGGCACTGCGCTATGCTGTGCGGGCAGATGGCGAAAACAAAAGCGGCATAAACTAGCCGCCAAAGGTGGCGTTGGTTACATTTCGGCGTACGATCTTCAACTCGGGATCGTACCGGAGATCGCCTCTCTCGATTTGAGCGCCTGCCGCCAGATCCGCTTCAAGTTGCAACCGAAACTCCCGAAGAGCTTGGGTAATCCGCATCTCTTCCAGATGTAACTGCAAAGCCTGTGCCAGCCGGGCCTGCGTGACAGGTTCGGCTGCGTGCGAAGGCGGCGCGGATACTGGATGGCGTGAGCGTGCATCCGCCAACCGCGAATCGATAGAAATCACCTTT
>JAFAMM010000026.1 GCA_019233375.1 Acidobacteriaceae bacterium | reverse complement strand
TGTAGCGATAGTCATTCGTATTTGTCAGGTTCTGCGCGGACGCGGGTGCAGGAGGAATGGAGCCGGTGGTGTGCTGCGAACCAGCGAAGAAATAGATGCGGGAATCGCGTGAGGGAGAAATATCGGACTTCCCATCCGCGGTTGTGTGAATCAGCGATGCACAGCGTCCCCAGTACTCGTACGACCCATTAGTCAGAAACAGCTTGGGCGTTACATGTTGCCGGCGCGCATTGGCGAGCAATTGCCCTTCGTCAAACGGAGGAACATCGACCGGATAAAAGACATTTACAAACGCGTGACCATCACGCGAGGGCTGAGCAAATCGTAAATTGAAACTCCCACGGCCCGCGCCGGCGACATGCGCCCAGACACCATCGAACACCTGGCGGTGCTGTTCATCTTCGTTGAAGCCGTCATAGAGGTATTCGCGTAGAAAACGGCCGCTCTGGGACACGCCGAACGCGATGGAGCGTTTAATGCTGGTGTGTTCGTCCGCGAGCGGGCTGGCCGCGCCGCCGTACTTCAGGTATGAGACGAAATCGCGCACAGCAGCTAGACCGAGACCTGCGGCAACCGGATCTTTCGCTTCATATACAACTTCATAGATTCGTGCCGGCGCGAAGCCGCCGGCAAGCGAAACATGTGTCCCGTCTTCAAACCGCCACTGGCTGTGAGGTATTTCTATTCGTTTCGCCAGCACAGAGTCGCGAACGAATAAGCGGTTCCCGGTCGCCTGGGGATCTGATACCGCGTAGCCGGCCTGGCCTCTGTCTCCCAGTGAGATCACATTTTGGCGGTGGTCTCCGGTCCATTCAGACCGGACAACGCCGGTAATGATCCTGCCGTGATCGGTTACAACCGGCAGATCCGCGCGCAGCAGCCCGCGCTTGTCGGGTACATCGAATTCCCAGCCGATCCAAACAAGCGTGAACCCATGATTGAGAAGAAAACCGTCGCCGAGCGATTCGGCCGAGGGTATATCGCGCGAAGTTCCCGCTAAATCGAATTCATACGGCAATGACTTCCCACCTCGATTCGAGATTTCGACCAGGGCCGTGCCGTTGCCTCGAGCCGGATCGCGGGGCCGCAGAAGAAACAGGTCTGCCGCGAATTCCACGGCGCCCTGCGCGTTTTGCGGCGCCAGGTCGATATCAGCGATGATGCGATTCGGTGCCAGCCTGGGATCGACAGCGATGTGTACCTCGGCTTCAATACATTCGTACGCGCCCGTCTTGCCGAAGGCGAGCCCGCTGAGCACATCTGATCTACGAATAATGTCGATGCGGGTTACGGCTGCTCGCGCGCAAGGACCCAGCAAAGTGAGGGCTAGACCCACCGCGGTCAATTGCCTGAACATACTGATGGTTCAAGTGTACTGACGTGACGCGCGGGCCGCGCGTCGAAAATCAGGCCGCGGCTGTTCTGCCGTTTCCACGAACGGCGTGACGGCTCAAGAGAGCGTATGCGCCGAAGAGGGCAGCCGAATAGAACAGGTCTCCGAGGACGGTGCGGCCAAGGAATGGCAGAGCGGCAATATAGCAGTCAATCAGGCCGGATGCTGTTCGCGCGTACAGTGATGCATCGCCGAGCCACACGAAGAAGTTGGTAATGAGGTAGAACTGCAAACTGCCGGCGAGCGCGACCGCGGCAATGCGACCCGGATTGGAGGAGCGGCGAAGGAAGGCCCGCCCCAGAGCGACGTTGATCATAAAGCAGGAGTAAATGACCAAAGAAGTCCAGGAGTAAGCTGGAAAACCGGCCATCCGGCTTAGTATGGGATCCGTGATGAGCATCGCGAGCACAGGAACCACAAAGGCCTGCCAACCGCGCAAGCGGGCGCCGCCAAACAAAGCCACGCTTCCCACGGGAGCAAAGTTCGGCGGATGAGGAATCAGCCGCAGAACGGCGGCGACAACCGTCAAGGTGATCGCAAGCGGCTGGAATGAAGGCCTTTTCTCTTCCATCCCGAATTAAGTATAGCGAAGCATTAGTGCTTGCTGGCTACCACGTAGCAGGGGGGTCGCTGGCAGGAAAACTGTCTTCCACCGCGATCTCCTGCAAGCGCTCGCGATGTTTCTTGGCGTCTTGTCCACGAAAAAAGTTCGTTCGGCAGCAGACCGCGAATGTGGCCAGCGGCACAGCTACGCCCAGAAGGAAATAAAGGATTCGCTTCATCTGCATGTCTCCACTTCTTCATGATCGGCATGACGCGGTGGGGTGTGACAACTGCTAGAACCACTCGCCGCTGCTCGGTTTCCTTACTTTATCGCTGCTGAACGCGTGTCGCTCAATGTAGCGGTAAGCGACTCGCGCGGCACGATCTGCAGGAAGGGCTTGGCTATCCACGCGAAAGCAGCCGGTATATCGCGCGTAAGCGAAAGAGAGCGGCATTCGACGAGCACGCCGCCCGACTTCTCTTCCAGACTCCAATAGCCATACAAACGCCAAAGAAATCCCTGCCCTTCGCCGGGCGGCAGAGCCCTTTCATCGGAGCTCCCCGCGTTCTGGATCTCCGAGATGTTCTTGGCATAAGCGCGGCAGGTCCATTTGCCCGGCGCAAGCTCGACATAGATCTCCTGTTCCGGCACATCCAAAACGAGGGTGAGAAACGGACTTTTGCGGCGAACACGCCACGTCCCGGTAACCTCGTAACCACTGCGGCTGATGAGCTTCGAACGAACGATATCTGGATAAATTTTCGAATGGCGGTCGAAGTCCTGCATAATGCCGATCACCTTCTGCGCCGGCGTATGCGGTATGAAAATTGTTCCAGTCCAATCGTGAATGAGGCCGTGAGGAATCGAAACGGGATTGTCCTGAGCGGAGGTCCGGACGTAAATTTCGCCTTGCAGGACTTTCCGCATCTCATCCTGCGATTCATCAATTGACTGAAATGGCTGCTGGCCGCTCCAGCGCGCGGTGAGTTGATTTTCGACCGCTTGCGTGTACTCGTCGAACGCATGCACAGTCTGTGGTCGTAGCGTCACCGTGATCTGCGCGTCCAGAAGGCAAGCGATCAGCAGAAAGAGAACGATAGAGCAACTCCGCCGCACGCTATTGTTCTCGCACGAAAGGCATCCTGCGACGCGCGATCGAGTTCTCACAGCGGTCAGGAACAGGGAGAATTGCGTTGTTCAACGGTTGTAGTGCCTTTGTTCGAGAGCTTTCGCATCGAAATGCGTCTGATTTACGCTCTCGCATTCAACTTCCATTTTCGAGAAATGATCTTTTCGAACGTGAACAGTCGCGAAGGGTACCCGAGACACGCATAATGCGGAATTGAATATTGCGGCCCGCGAGAGCCTCATCAATCTCAGTCGTATCTCGAGTCAAAAACATCGATGACGGCAAAACTTGGGCTAAATCGCCGCGAGTCAACGGCATCTGCGAACGATTCCAGCCCACGATGCAGCATGAATTCTACCGCGTGGCGTTACGCAACAACCTTATACACCTCGCTCGAACAATTGCAAGCGGATCTGATTTTACGCCTCGAGGCGTAAATCAGAAGCCGGCGCATTCTGGCAAACATTGCTTCCGCAAAACGTCCATGCGAAAAGCTTTTTGATTCCCGGCACATAACTCATAAAAGCAACTCGACCTTTGCATTCGTAAGTTCATCGCATCAGTTTTCCTTCGCACGCTGCGCGCGCCGTTGCTATTGTGTCCTAAATTTCGTTTATCAGGTCGGGTCTGAAATCTTACATTTTTGCTCTCTGAAAAATAAAGTGTTTAGCTCTGCAGCACCGATCCGCCCGTGGTGCGCCGAATGAGCACGTAATTCTCCGCAATTTAATCTTGACAATAGGAAGAACCTGCTCTATAAAAAATGTGTTCGATGACCGGTAAATCGAACCGAAAGGAGAAAGTTTTTAACGTGACACGAACCGTTTTACTGTCGCTGCTCACTGCGTTCTCCCTCACGGTGGCGGGGGTTCCAGCTATGGCCGGGACGATTTTCAACAACGGTACCCCCAGCTCCGCTTCAACCACCTTAAGTGTCGCGGGGGCGGCCGTCCTCAGCAACACGTTCACATGCTCCGGCTCCAGTTGTACTCCGTCGTCTTTGACGTTCTATGGGACGACGCCCACTTTTTCGCCGGGCGCGACGTTAGCTTGGTCGATCACCTCGGGCGAGGATTTCGGAGTAAACTACGGCAGTGGCCTTAGCATCCTACCCACAACAAACGTCCCATGCAACTTCCTCGGCCAATGTCTGTATGCTGACGTTCCTTTCACCACCTTAGCTCTACCACATGGAACGTTCTGGCTGAACGTCACCGCTGGACCGCCGGGACTAAGTTGGTGGTCAAGCGGAAGTGCCACTAACTCCGCGAGCTGGGTAAGCGCGAACCCCGGGGTCTCGCTAAATCCTGCACCAGGGTCGGCCTTCGCAATAAACGGCACTACCGCTCCTGAGCCCGGAAGCATCCTGATCTTAGGGTCTGGAATCTTTATTCTTGGCTTGGCACGTGTGCTGCGCCGCAAGCGGGTGCGCTAACTAGGGATTGACCCTATCTATTCCCATTGATTGCTGGCAGGGCAAGGATCTTAGATCTGCCCTGTCCTTTTCCAAAAACTCATCCGCGACAAAACTTGACAAGTCTCTCCGCCTTCAAACCCGCAGCATCCAACCGTCAATC
>JAFAMM010000490.1 GCA_019233375.1 Acidobacteriaceae bacterium | reverse complement strand
TCGATGCTTTTCTTTCAACACGAGTTCATCGAAAATGGCCAGGACTTTTTTGCGGTACGTGTACATCCTTCGCAGCGAATCGCGGAAATCCTCTTCATAGCGTTGCGGCTGTAGCCATTTGTGCAGGAGCGGGCGCGGAACATCGATATCGCGGCGCAGGTCTTCCGCCGAATGACCCCGCAGGAAGAGACCGTAAAAGATAGCTGCTTCCCGCTGCGGGGCAAGCGGATCGAGATCGTCGCGGGCTATCATGCTGCCTTGCACTAAATCCGTATCGTACTACCAAAAACAGGGTTTTGGAAGCGTGAACGACCCCGCCGCAACGATTATAAAAGTGTAAATTTTTTCCCGTCGGCAGTTGCGTGCCCGGCACTCTGCGTGCGGCAAAACCGTACGTCCTCAGTCTAGCAACGGTGTCAAGTGTCTAACAATTCGTCCCGAATAAGTCCCTAAAACCTGGTCATGCCGGCTGCGGTACAACGGGATAAGTGACACATCGAGCGAGCGGGACCTTCGAAGTTAACCTTCGACCGCAGGCACCTTACAACCAAGCCATCGAATCGCACCTCGGCCGGATGTCCATTGACCGAATCTTTCAGGGCGATCTAGAGGCCAGCAGTCAGGGAGAAATGTTGACCGCTGCGACCACTACCAAAGGATCAGCCGGGTACGTGGCGATGGAACGCGTAACAGGAAGCCTGCAGGGCCGTAGCGGCACTTTCATGCTGCAACACAACGGGACGATGAACCGCGGCGCGTCCGAGCTATCCATTACGGTCGTGCCTGATTCCGGTACGGGGGACCTGATCGGCATGGCGGGCGAGATGAGCATCACGGTCGCGGACGGGCGCCACTCGTACATCATCGATTATACGTTCGAAACCGAGCGCGTTGGCGTCTAGAACTAAAAACAGAAAGCAGGTGTGCGGCTGCAACCAGGGATTCAGCGGTACAAATGAGTTTTGTGCTCACAACCGGCGAAGTTACCTCCTGAGCTGAACAGCCTGTGATCCCGGCGCGCGCGGAGAACCGTCTTATTCTGAGCAAGCATAGAATCGGACGGGTCTGTACAGTGCTTGCGATCTTGTGCTGTTGCCTCCGGGCTGGTCCGGCCGGCGCACAGCAACAGCAGGAGCCGGAGGACCCGGAAGACGAGAAACAGATAGGACTGTGGCTCGATCAACCAGTTTCCGTCGGCTTCGCGCCTGATAAGTCTCTGGAGATCGAATTCCACGAACGGTTTGACGACGGAGCTTCAAACTTGTTCGAGTACTTCGTTCAGGCCGGCATTGGTTTTCGTCTGCGGCAATGGCTCACCGTAATACCGAGTTATCGGTATCAGCGCTTTCCAGGGAACCCCACCGTTGATTACGAAAATCGCTTGTTGCTCAATTTTACTTTGAGCACATCGCGAGGATTATGGCGGCCTAACATGCGCACGCTGATCGAGGGCAGATTCCCGGATAATCGTCCTGCTTCGGCGCGGCTTCGATTCCGCCCCGGGATCGAGTACACAATCCCACTTCGCATGACCCGTCGTCCGGTTTTGGTCGTGAACAATGAATTCTTTCTTGTCCCCGGAAGCAACAGCTTTGCTGCCGGCGGCAAATTTACTCAGAACCGGTTCCAGTTTGGGGTCCGGCTGCCCATCACAGATTCATTCGCTATCCGGCCGTATTTCATGCTGCAGTCTCTGAACCTGCCCACCGGCTGGGAAACGACCGGCGTCATCGGCATCTCGCTTCCTTTACGGTTCTAGCAAGCGGTAACGAAGGCGCAGGTGGTGGCCTCTCGCCTCATGCTTCCTCGCTGGACCGTGCTTTTTTTGCCGCGGTCAAGTTCGGCTTTTACATACTAAGTCAGAAGAGAATTCCCGAAACCTGCTCGGCGAGAACGCGCCCTTTGTCCGCGAGTGCTTCCGGTTTGACACCGTTCATCTTCAACCTGATGATGAACAATTGATCGCGCACTCTTCCTACAACTTCTTGCGCGGCGCGGCTCGCGCACATCGCCGCTTCATTGCCGATTGCGGGTAGCGCCTGCGCTCCGGCCTTGCACTGGGCCTTCAACTTTGAGAAACGTTCCGAAGCCCCGGCGGTGACGAGGACTTCAATTTCCAAGCGGCCGGTCTTGGCGGTGAATTCGCATGAGGATTTGGTGGCCTTCAATGTTGCGGGGCTTTCGAGCACGCCGCTGGCCGTTGCCACATTCAGCCAAGGGCAAGTTTGCTCCGCCATGGAAAGGCCGGTTGCAACTATGAGGAGCAGAAAAAGTTTGATCAAGCCTTCCGCGCAGGCTGCAGTTCTTCGCACTTCAAGATTTTGCCGCCCTCCTGCAGCGTATACAAGCGATTCACTTGGAGGTCAGAGAACTTGTCCAACTGACCGCTCAGCCAGCGCACCTCGACGTAATCAACTTTGGTTGCGTGCTCCAGACCGAAGTGCATCCGAAGATCATTTTGTGAAAAGTAACTTCCCCCGCTGCGCAGTTCGTCCATTTGCGTGAGAGCTTTGGGCGCATCCGCTTTGGTCTTTGCGACAACCGTCACTCGCGTGCCGATGCCGGTGCGGTTCGATTTCACCCCCACCAGTTTGATCTTGATCCAGTTCCGGCTTAGGGTGGAATCGCAGCGCAGCAGTTGCGGAATCGCGTTTACGCAGTTGACGGCCACGTCGATATCGCCATCATTGTCATAGTCGCCGAAGGCGCAGCCGCGCGCGGGCGCTTCCTCCATGATTCCGGGGCCGCCTTTTTCGGTAACCTCTTCGAACTTGCCGTTCTGCAAGTTCCGGTAAAGATATTTGTGTTCGGCGTATTTGAGATCCGCCTTTGATTTATCCACCTCTGGATACACGTGGCCATTGGACATCAGAATGTCAAGCCATCCGTCATTGTCCATGTCAAAGAAGCCCACGCCCCACCCGAGAAGCCTGGTATTCACGCCGAGGCCGCTCGGGTACGTGCGGTCCTCAAAGGAGGCATCGCCGAGGTTGGTGTAGAGCGAATCGGTGTCGCCAGCGAAATTGGTCTTCACCACGTCCAAATTACCGTCGCGATTGTAGTCGCCGATCGACACGCCCATGCCCGCCTGCGGCTTGCCTTCCGGCGACAGCGCCGCTCCGGCTTCAATGGCGATATCGATGAAAGTCCCATCCTTCTGGTTCTGGTAAAGTGTGGCGGTGCTCGAATCATTGGCGACGTAGATGTCGGGCCAGCCGTCGTTATCGAGGTCGGAAGCGGCCACGCTGAGGCCGTAGGTGCCCTTGGTCTTCCAGATGCCCGCGCGTTCGCTGACGTCGGTGAACGTGCCATCGCCGTTGTTGTGATAGAGGATGTTCTTTCCGCCACGCAGCCCGGGTGGTCCGCATGCGACCAGCATCCCTTTATATGTGCAGGGTCCGGCCTCGGGCGGCGGAGCGGTTTTCAGATCCATATCGACATAGTTCGCGACGAACAGATCCAGGTGTCCGTCGCGATTGTAATCGACAAACGTACAGCCGGTGTTCCAACGCGTTTTCGGCTCTGGCTGGATGAGTCCTGCTTCCTTTGTCACGTCCGTGAAGGTGCCGTTGCCGTTGTTGCGGTAGAGGACATTCTGGCCGTAGTAAGTGACGAACAGGTCATCGTGACCGTCGTTGTTGTAGTCGCCCACACAGCAGGCTTGACCCCAGCCGGTCTTGTGCTCGAGTCCCGAGCCCTTGGTCACCTCTGTGAACGTACCGTCGCGGTTGTTCTTGAATAGATGGCAATGCGGCTCCTGTCCGGGGGGAAACCCTTCGAGCCGCCAACCGTTCACCAGGAACAGATCGAGCCAGCCATCCTGATCGTAATCGTAGAAGGCCAAGCCGCAGCCCGTCGTTTCGAGCAGATATTTGTTCTTACCCACGCCGCCATAGATGGTCTCAACCGCAAGGCCGGCCTGCTTCACTACGTCGACAAAGCTCACACCCAAAGGGGTGCCTTCGATGGGCGATTTAGGCCCTTTATCCGCCGGACGCGCCTTCGCGTCATAGCTGCGTTCAATGGGACCGGGTAGCTGCTGGCCGCCAGGTGGCCCATCAAGTACCCACGGTGGATTGGCGAGAGCAAGGACGTCTGCAAAGGGCAGCACCAGCGCGGTGCGGCTGAGCGAACGAATAAATCGGCGGCGGTTGCGATGCAAATTGTTCCTCAAGAAATTTGTTACTGATTGTGCGCGCTCTCTACGCCTAGTGCCGGGTCCTTGTGCATGTGCCAGGGCACGCTTTCGATCGAGATCTCCGGATGTTTCCGCAGAAAATCGAGCGAATACGTGGGTGCTCCCGGATCCACCTGCTTGGTGGCAAATAGGGCGGCCTGTTCGGCAGCCTTTTGCTTAAGGCCCATGCGGCGATAGAGGACCGCCAGATTGTAGTGCGCAGCGAGATCATCCGGATCAGTAGTCTGAAGGGCCTCAAACTGCTGGCGGGCATCATCGTAACGATGCCGTTGATAGTAAGAGATGCCGAGCTCCCGGCGGGCATCGCGCGACTGCGGATACTGTTCTACAACGCTTTCGAGGTCTGCGAGTTCCTGTTCGGATCGTCCTTCACGGCGTTCCACCAATGCCAGATAGTACAGCGCCCTCGCATTGTTGGGGCTCAGAACGAGCGCCTTCTGCAAGCTGGCCCTGGCGGCGGAGTACTTCTCCCACTCGATGTTCGTCAGTCCGATGTTAATGAATCCGTCTGCATAGTCGGGCCGCAGCTTGATCACCTGCTCGAACGCGGTGAGCGAGTCGGCGTACTGCAGTTGATCCAGGTAGGCGATGCCCAGATTGTTCCAGCGCATCCAATCCGGGTTGTCATGAGGCTCCGCGCCGCCGGCAGCGTTCTCGCCGAGGTTGAACGTGCGCGTGCGTGAGGCTAGCTGGATAACCGGGTATGCCGGATGATTTGGCCCGAACACATTGTTCAGATAGCTCTGCCGGAGATGACGATAGTTCACCTTGGCCGTGAGCGACACCGGACCTTGGACGTCTGCTGGCATCCGAAACTCGTAACGCACCAGGGCGGAACGGCCGGATTGGATGGTATTGTCGTACGCCACTGAGTGGATGGTCCAGACTTTGTGATTGTCTACAAAATCCCCGTCCATATTTACGGGACGATTTGTAAAGCTGTGGGCGCGCTCATCGAGGCTGCCGTCCGCCTTCAGGAAACCGCTGTGATAGATCTCTTTGCCGCTCGCATCCTTCACTTCGAACTCGACCCAGGCTTCATAGAGGTCTCTTACTTCAGGAATCAGGGAGTGCCCGATATTCTTGTTCTGAATCACCACCATGGCCTCTACGATCTCGTTCGGCGATAGCTCCGCGGGTACAGAGCCGAGCGGCGCCGCCATTTTGGCGGTTGCCTCATTCTTAATCGCAAACAGATCAACATTGAGATACATGCCGGATTTCAGAAACTCGGTGGTCTTGTTCAACTGGTCATCAAAGCCGTAATAGAAGGGGACGGCGGTGTTGCCTGCGGGCCAGCGGTGGGTGGCAAACGTTCCCTGTTTGGCCCCGTACTCGTCTGACCGGGCAGGTTCGCGCATCATGTGGCATTTCTGGCAGGTTGTGAAATCGGCCTGATAGAAGGTAAGCGGATTACGCTTCGAGAATTTCGAGTTCTGCCACTCGTCATAAACCGTAAAGGCCCGAATGAACTTGTAATCGTTTAGTGGTTCGGGCAGGTTTGCTTTGTGACACGCCGCACAGAACTCCGGCTTGCGCAAGAAGTCTCTCATTACCGCCCGGGAGTGCCGCTCCGGATGTGCCAGAATGTCCGCGTCGGGAACTACGCCTTGAATCGGCTTCCCGTTCTCATCGAGCATGACCGTGGGCGATCCCATCACGAAGCTGCCGTTTCCCTTTATTGGCTGCAGGCTGGTGATGGAATGACAAGTCATGCAGGTTAGTCCGTCCTGATCGAAACTGCGGTCTATTTTGGAATTTTGTGTGAGCGCTCCTGACAGGACTCCAATGGGATTGTGGCAACTGTCGCAATGACGGGTGAATTCGATGCCCTTGGTTCGTGCAAGGATGTTCACACTCGTACGGTAAAACGGCGTCCGGAACGAGTTGGAGTGCAGCGCCTGGCGCCATTCCGCATAGGCTTGCGGGTGGCAATGCCCGCAATACGCGGCTGATGGAAAGGCCCCAGGCTGCATGAAATCGTGACTCTCCGACATGGCATTGCCGGGCGTGGAGGGCTGATCGGGACCGAAACGGAAGTTGTAGGTCGCACGCACCGAGCCGGTAGATTGCTGCCCCGCTTGGTCGCGGGATTGCGCGGCCAACACACCGTGCGCGGCGCCCACGATAATGGCAGCAAGAACGAAGTCGAACAGCGGCCTACTTCGCGGTATGAGCCTCATTTGAAAACGATACTAACCCAGATCCTAAACATTGTCGCATCAAATGATAGAACTGGGAGGAGCCGCGTGAAACATGAGAACCGCTACGGTTGTTGCGCAGAATCTCGTTCGCTTGCTTGGTCTTGTCCTGATTGTCGTTGGAATTCTTCTTTGGACGCGCGAGGATTACACTGAAAGTCTCGTTCGCGTCCACATGCAACTTGGCGTCGCTCTCGTTTTGGTTCTTTGGATCATGGCTGCGATCGGTATACGCGCGCGCGCCGGCTTTGGCCTTGTCCTGGGTGCGGTGATATGGGGATTCATCGTTGCCGTATTTGGGATGAGTCTGCGGCGGCTTCTCGGAACTAGTCCAAGTCCGGAAATCTATCGCGTCCTACACCTGCTGGCAGGGTTGGTTGCCATTGGACTGGCGGAAAGTCTCGGAGCCCGTATCAAGCGGTCCATTCGCGCTGTCAGATGATGCCTTTGCCGTTTTCAGTGTCAGTCAAGAGTTTCCTGCCACGGCAGCGCTGCTGTAGTTGACCAAAAGTCGAACATGGTACGCAACGTTTGTAAATGCTCCGCGGCGGATTTCCTCTTCAAGATGTAGCAACTCGCGTGCAGTGCGTAAGCCGAGCGTATGTCATTCGGACTATCAGATCCGGCAAGCACAATAACGGGAATTTTGCAAAGATGCTCATCTGTTTTGAGATCGCGCAGTAGTTCCAGCCCTGAACGTCCCGGCAACTTCAAATCCAGAATAATGAGCTGTGCGTCGTGAAAAGGCGCAGCCCAGAGATACTTCGCGGCAGACTCCGCATCCTCGAAGCTCGTCAGCGTGCAGTCGGTGAGCGCCTGCGCAAGGGCCTCCTTCAACAAATGAGTGTCGGCCTGATTGTGTTCGACAGCTACAATGCGCAGCATGCATTAAGAAAGACGCGTTCGGACGGCTGATTGAATCATCCCGGAACATGGCAATCCGGTTCAGTGTGACAAGGCTAAGTTCACAATAGCGCCGCCCGGCCACCTGATGAATTGAGCCACATTGGTGCGCAGCATGTTGGTCTTGGCTCATAACCTTACATGCAGAATTGAAAACGAGAACTGTAAATAGCGGATAAACAAAGGAGAACACGGCGCTGGAGCGGTCACCCGGTTCGCCATGAAGTCGCGAGGCGCGATACCATAGGGAAAACGTAGAACCGCGGTTCGGCCGAAAAGGCAGTCCGCGCCCCGGTGTTTCGCTTGCCTATGCCTGCTGATACGGAGAACGTAACGCGGCTGTTGAGGGCCTGGAGCGGAGGGAGCAGAGAGGCTCTGGACCAGCTCATGCCGCTGGTGTACAACCAGCTACGGGCGCTGGCGGCCCGCTGCCTTGCTTCTGAGCGTCCGGGCCATACGCTGCATGCAACCGCACTGGTGAACGAGGCATACTTCCGGCTGGTCGGCGCGGACGTCAACATCAATGACCGGATTCATTTCTACGCGGTCGCGGCGCGCCTGCTACGCCACATACTGGTGGACCACGCCAAGGCTCATAATCGCCAGAAGCGCGGTGGGGGTGCTCCCAGACTGTCTCTCGACGAAGCCTGTTACATTGGAGCCGATGCGCCCGGGGGGATGCTCGAACTGAATGAAGCTCTGGAACGGCTCGCGGCACACGATGCGCGCAAATGCGAGATCGTCGAAATGCTGTATTTTGGCGGTCTGACCTACGAGGAAACAGCTTCGCTTCTGAATATCTCTCCTGCCACCGTGCACCGCGAATTGCGTATGGCGAAGGCCTGGCTTCACCGCGAGCTCAGCGGCCAGCGGGTCTGATCCTCCAAGAGCCGTGCCTTCTTCGACGAGCCCGGAATTTTGGAATCGCCTCGAGGACCTGTTCCATCGGGCGCTCGAGCTTGCGCCCGACGATCGTGCTCAGTTCGTAAACGATACCTGCGGCGATGATGCCGAGATGTCGTTCGAGCTGAAATCACTGCTGGAATCCGATACCTCGGACGACTTGGTCCAGGGGATGCTACACCAGGCCGCCCACGATTTCGTGACCGGAACGAACACCACGGTGCTTGGCCCTGGCGCGCTCTTCTCCCATTACGAAATCCTGCGCCCGCTCGGCAGCGGCGGCATGGGGCAGGTTTATCTTGCGGAGGATACCCGGCTGCGCCGCAAAGTAGCACTCAAGGCTCTGCGCAGGAGGTTCCTTGAGCAGCCGGACACGATTTCCCGCTTCAAGCAGGAGGCGTTCGCCGCTTCAGCGTTGAACCATCCGAACATTCTTACTATTTTCGAGGTTGGCGAATACAACGGCACGCATTTCATTGCGTCTGAGTTCGTGGATGGGCCCACGCTTCGCGAAAAGCTCTCGGCCGGGAGGATAGCTGTTGAGGAAGCGATCGATATCACCGTTCAGATGGCGGCGGGTCTGACGGCCGCTCACTCGATCGGCATTGCTCATCGCGATATCAAGCCGGAAAACGTCATGGTGCGAAAAGACGGCCTGGTGAAGATCCTCGATTTCGGGATCGCCAAGCTTGGGCGCCCGGATACGCAGTCTTCAAGCGGCATCCGGATCTCTGAACAGACGCGCTCGGTGACGATACCCGGCATGATTCTCGGCACCGCCCGTTACATGTCTCCAGAGCAGGCGCGCGGGCTGCCGGTCGATTCCCGTACGGACATCTTTAGTCTGGGCGCGATTCTGTACGAAATGCTCGCCGGCAGGTCGCCCTTTCAGGGCGAGACGGACAGTGACTACATGGCGGAGGTTCTGAAGACGGAGCCTCCTCCGATCTCTGAGTTCATGCCCGATGCGCCTCCTGAGCTGGCTGCAATTGTCTCAAAGGCGATCGCGAAGGATCGCGAGAAACGCTACCAAAGTGCGACCGAACTCGCCGCCGATCTGAAAACGTACCGGCGGAATGCTGAGTTCCGCCTGGTGTTCCAGACGGCTGCAACATCTAGCGCGATCCAGGCCGCGCGCCGCTTCCCGCGCGCTCTTGTTTACGTGATCGCCGCTGCCGTCCTGTGTTGCGGTCTTGCGCTCTGGCTGTTACGGCGCAGCGGCACGGTTTCGCACGGGCGAAGCGGTATTCGAAGTCTGGCGATTCTGCCGTTCCGCAATCTGCGGCCGGATCCTGCTACCGACTTTCTGGGCTTCTCTCTGGCGGATGCCGTCATTACGAAATTCGGCTACGTGACATCTCTCACCGTGCGGCCCTCTTCGGCGATTTATCGTTTTCGAAATCAGGTAGTCGATCCGGGACGCGCCGGTGCTGAACTCAATGTAGACGCGCTTCTTACGGGCAGCTACCTGAAAGAAGGCGACGATCTGCACATCAACACGCAACTGGTTGACGTAAAGCAGAACCGGGTGCTCTGGGATAACTCGATGGACACGCCGTATGAAAACCTGCTTACCGTGCAGGATCACGTCGCTCGTCAGATTATCAACGGGCTCGAGCTGAATCTCTCGGCAAAAGAAGCCGACAAACTCGCGCTGGACGATCCCACCAGCCGGTCTGCGTACGAGCATTACCTTCGCGGGGTGGATCTATACGCGATGAACAACTTCGCCGGGGCTGTCTCTGAGCTCGAAAAGGCAGCGGCTATTGAACCGCGCTACGCTTTGACCTGGGCCTATCTTGGGCGCGCCTATACGACGAACGCCTCACTGCAGTTTGGAGGACGTGAGCAGTACCGCAAAGCACGCGCAGCTTATGAGCAGGCGCTTACACTCAACCCGAATCTGATTGAAGCGCGAATTTACATGGCGAATCTTCTCACCGATACCGGCCGTGTCGAAGAGGCAGTTCCTGTGTTGCGCGCTGTCCTTGAAACCAACAACAACGTCGCCGAGGCGCATTGGGAGCTTGGTTACGCGTACCGCTTTGGCGGCATGCTGGTGGAATCGATTCGTGAATGCGGTATCGCGCGCCGGATCGACCCGGATGTGAAGATCACCAGCTCCGCCTTCAACTCATACCTTTACGTCGGGCAGTACAAGAAATTCTTGTCGACCCTGCCCGTAGCGGATTCGGCATACATTCTCTTCTACCGCGGTTTTGCCGAGTACTACCTTCACAATTATGCACAAGCAGACGCCGATTTCACGCGCGCAGCCGATATTAATCCCGATTCCTTGCAGGGCCGCCTCTCGAGGGTCTACCATCTCGCCATTCACCACCGCCGCGCGCCCGGCGTGCAACTCCTCCGCGAGACCGACGCAAGAATCTCCGAACGCGGCGTGACCGATCCCGAAGGTCTTTACAAGGTTGCTGAAGCCTACGCGGAATTGGGTGACCACCCGGACGCACTCCGTTTGTTCCGGCAGTCCATTGAGGGCGGGTTCTTCTGTTACCCGTATTTTGAAAGGGACCCTCTGCTTGACCACATTCGCCGCGACCCCGCATTCCCACCGATACTCGAAGCGGCGCGCCTGCGTGGCGAGACTTTCCGCGGACGCTTCGGCGCTGTCCGCAATTAGCAGCCGCGCCTATCTTATTTCCCAGTTCAGTAGATAACTATGGCAATCCCTCGTCCGCAGGGTTCAGCGTAGTGATTCGCGTGCAGTTGCGGGCATGCAGGCGAGTGGGCGCTTCGTCGTGAATAAATTACGAATAAATCCCGGCATCGCGACGCTACAAATTTGCGAGTATGTGCGTCGGACGGGTAATGCGCTCGATCTGCCTGAGGATCCCGGCCGCGCGTCGCATACTCGATTTCGGGTGCGGCTCGGGCTGGGTAGTGGCAGAAGCCGAGTACGACAGTGCCTGTCAAGTTTTCGGAATCGATTGCTCGCTTCAAGCTCTCAGCAGCGCGAAAAAGCGCCACATACGTTTGGCTGCGGCGGATGGGGTGCAGCTGCCTTTTGCGGACGAAGTTTTCGACGTTGTCGTCGGGCACGTTTCGATGCCATACATGAACACTCGAAAAGCACTAAGCGAAGTTTTTCGTGTCCTCGCGCCCGGGGGAAGTTTTTTCCTGACCTTTCACTCGTTCTATTACTGGCGCGAACGGCTCCGTAGCAGTGTCAAGGCACGGAACTGGAAAGACATTCTGTTTATGGGCTACG
>JAFAMM010000251.1 GCA_019233375.1 Acidobacteriaceae bacterium | reverse complement strand
GCCGCAATGTGCTCTTCCTGGCTTACCAGGACGGACCAGCCGAGATTCTCAAAGTGCTGCTTGAGGCCCGTCGAAGAGTAGGCGACGATTTGTGGTCCGTTCTGCAGGTTTGCCATCAGCCAGCCGCTCTCGCTGCCTTGCACGCCGCCGATCGAATCACGGATCGCGCCGAATTGGGATGACCTTAAATGGGCAAAGACATCGGCGTTCGGCCCACTCACGATCGTCCCATCGTCATTCACCAACTCGGCACGCGCACCGTTGCCTATCTGCGCGTCACGGAAGCGCGCCAGCAGATCAGTCACGTTCACCGCTGCACTGACGATGCCAATCGTCGCTCCCGAGCTGGGATCGTTTACAGGTACGCCGATATTCACGTAGTCGGATTTCGTAAATTCGTCGTCGACGATGTCGCTGATCCTGGCCTTTCCTTGACCATTGTTGAAGACCGACTGCCACGCTGCGTCCTGCGCATAGGAAAGCTTGGCAGGTTGCTGGGAAGCGGCGACGACATCCCCGTCCTGGTTGGTAACGACTATGGAGAGGAATTGCGGGTTCAAGCCCTTGCGCTCGCGCAGCATCTGCGAGGCGGGAGTCCCGAGCATCGTCTTATCCGCCGCTTTGCCGGCCGCCTTACGGCCCTGCACGGCGGCGAGAATGACTGGATCTTTCGCCAACGTATTGACGTCCGCAATACGGGTCTTCATGGCCTGCGATACTTCGTTGCTTAAGAGCTGGGCTATGGTTTTGAAGTCATTCCCAACGGAGTTGGCCAGCGATCTGTCGCCATGCTGGGTCAGAATCAGCCCAATCACACTGAGAGGAACGATGACAACAATGAGCGCCAGCAAAAGCTTGGTAATCGAAACACGAACTTCTAATCGATCCATGGCAGACCTCCTGCGTCTTCTGCTCAGAGAAAGCGCCAGCGGCCCCGGAACGGCGCGGCACGAACTGCCGGTCAGCGGGCATGGCCGCCTTCCCGGTAGCAATCATACTCCAAAATTCTTAATTTGGCAGTTGGGGAAGCGAAGGCGGCGGAAGAGAGGGCAGTGGCAGTGCGGTGCTTACAGGAGTCGACGCGGGGCCCGCCGGTTTCAGCGATGCGGGCGCATACAAATTGGTGGGCCGCGCAGCCATGTCGCCCCTCAACCAGACGTACAGGATGGCGTGCGGTGCCGGAGGGTCCGGCAGATTCACTGTTAATGATTGCTCTTGGCCTTGTCCCGGCAGGGCGGAAGGGAGGCCGGTGCTTTCGATGCCGCCGGCCGGATACCAGCCGACCTTATCGATCATTTCGAGGTCACGCCCTGTGAGCGTGAGAACGTTCAGCGCGTCCGCCGATTTGCCAGTGACATCAAACCCATTAATCTACGGTATGCGAATGATGTGAGCCAGTGTGTATGGATCGGATTTGCCTTCGCGTCCGTTACTGACAATTGCCTGCAGCGCGCAACCCGCCGGCAGATCGCTCGTGTCGTATGACAGGAAGAGCTGATCCTGGGAGAGCTGCTGCAAGCTGTATTTGCTGGTCTGCTCTCCGGGTCGAAGCTGATGCAGTGCGGGATCCCCCGAGCAGGCGAGTTCGAGCGTGCTCTTCGATGACATGTTTCTTACGTCGAGCATTCCGTTCAGCGTGTAGCCGGCGGGGAATTCGTCTGTGTGCAGCGCAATTTCGAGACCGGCGGGAACCGAGAGTTTTGAACTTGCGATGACGGGCAATGGTCCGGTAATCTGCAGCGCATCATCAAGAATCAAGGGCGCACTGCGGTTCTTCACGTACTCTTCCACCGGCACGGCGGCGCCCGGCTTCAGACCGGCCTGGAGTTGAACGGTCAAGTTCCGCTCGCTGGCATCCTGGTTGGCCGGTCCGAGGTCAAACTTTACTCCGGCGGCATTCAATTTTGAGATGAGATCAAGCCGCGCTCCTTTAAGAACATAATGCTGCGTTGAAAGTCCAGTATTGGCGAGTATGGGTAAATCATCCACTCGCGGCGGGCTTGGGAGAACATTGAATTCAACCGAGTGATATTTGCCGTCCTGCTGCGAAATCAGGAACTCATAGTTGCCCGCATCGAGGTCCGCGGTGTCCACCTGCACATCCATGTGAGTTTGAGGGCCCTCCCGCAGGCCCTTGGGCAGAATAAAACGTACAGGCTGCGGAGTCGCGAACTCATCGCCTATCTTCTTCAACTGCACCTTTTCGGCGAACTCGAAGTCCGTTCCCACCAGTGTTACGGGCGTCTTGCCCGCTTTTGCAATCAGCGAGTCCTGGGACTTTGGCTCGAGACGCACGTTCTGGAATGTGCTCAACGGCCTGACATGGATAAGGCCCTCGGCATCGAAGGCTGTCCAGTCCCAAAAGCCTTGCAGCTTGTAATCGCCTGCGGCCACAGACTTACCCAAATCGAGCTCAAGCGCTTTCTGATTTCCGAGCTTGAGCACCTTAACTGGAGTTTTCTGGCCCTTGTCATTCAGCAAACCCCAGTTTCGCGATCTTTGCAGGTATTTCCACTCGGGGTCGGCCACCTGGACGGGCACGGACGTTTTCTGGCCTGGCGGAATGTAGCTTGCGGGGCCGATCTGAATGGATGGCGTACGCGTATTTGGAATGCGAACGGCCCAAATGTAGGCAACACGCGTGTGTGGAGGCGCAGGCGTTCGCTGGCCGCAGAGGTTCAGTCCTTTGTCGCCTGCTAGCGGCTGCGCAAACGAGGAGCGAAACTGCGTTCCGGGAAAGGCGATATAGCGCAGATCAAGCAGCATAGCCGTGCCGCCCGCCGCAAGTCCGATGGGGCTTCCAAAAAACAACGCGGCGGCGGCGGTCGCCAGACTGGCGGTCTGCCCGACTCGCTCGGCCGTCGAACTGGCCAGCGGATTATAGGTCGCAAGCTGCGGATTCATGGTTGCAAACAGTGTCTGCGCCTGCACGGCCGGCGGAGCAGTCTTATCAATCTGAACGGCCAACCCATATTGCGAAGCAAAACCGCTCAGCGCTGCGTTGACGCTGGCGGCGGAGCTGTCGGTGTTCTCGAGCGCTTCCACCAGAGCTTCTGTCTGCGCGGTCTTGGCTGCGTAGTCTGCCAACTGCGCAATCAGCAGATCATCCTGCGAAAGAAAGCCCTCGACCTTTTTCTTACTCAGGCCCTGGGCGCCATAGACAAAAGCTGCGAGTGAGATTGTCCGCGGAATCTTCCATTGCTGCGGGGTGCCGGCTGCCCTCGGCTGAGTGACGATGAGTGCATCCTTCCCTGCTTCGCGCTTTTCAGGCACCATCACCAGCGCAACTTCACCTGGCCTCTTCTCATGCGGACGAAGCACAGGATTGTAGAGAAGCGTGTCACCTTCACTCAAATGGTTGATGGTTTGAAAGGGCAGCGGGTCCGGATTGGGGAGAGAACGCACTCTTAAATCAACGGCAGCGACCGGCGCGCCCGCCGGGCAGGTCAGCGGCGGCGGAGCGGTTGCGGTATCGGAGGAATCCCCATCCGGGGTGGTTGAGGGATTCTGTGCTGCGACAAGAGCCACGGTTGCGAGCGCAAGGCTCAGCAGGCGCAAAGGCATTCCAGATTTCAGGATATCGTGCGGTTCCATGCGCTAAAAAGTCCAGCTATAATGCTGCCGGACGTCAGTGTGATTTATGCCTACTCGAAGCGGACAAGCGCAGAGCCAGACCTCGTCGCCTTACAGCTTGCATCCTGGATTCGCCAGAGAAGCCGCGGTCATTGCGAAGTTCAAGGAGAAAACGGGGAAGACGTTTCAACAGTGGGTGGAACTTGCAAAGAAATCGGGACCGCCGGGCGCAGGCGCGAAGCGTGACTGGTTGAAAACAGAGCACGGCCTTACCACCAATTACGCGATGTTTGTTGCCGAGACCGCGGAGGGTAGGGGCGGCTCTGCAAACTACCACCCTGACGATCTGGTGAACCAGATCTTTGCGGGGCCGAAAGAGCATTTGCGCCCGCTTTATGAAGAAGTGCTGAACTTCGGCCTGGCGCTTGGCAAAGACGTGAAGGTCTGTCCTTGCGCCACGATCATTCCGTTCTACCGCAAGCACGTGTTTGCGCAGGTGAAGGTTCCGAACCGTTCGCGAATCGACCTGGGATTTGCATTCGGGGATTTGAAGGCTGAGGGAAAACTGATCGATACGGGCGGGTTCGCGAAAAAAGATCGCATTACGCATCGCATCGAGCTGTCGTCGGCCGCCGAGTTCGACTCCGGCGCTCAAGCATTGATGCGGCGGGCGTACGAAATGGACGGGAACTGAAGTACTAACCTGTAAGAGCGACAAGTTTCACTGGTGGGCTGGTTACCCCGGCCCATGCCAACATCATCCGCGGAACATTGTCACCAGGAGAGACCGAACTTGCCAACCGAAACCCAAACACTTGAAGAACTTTGCATCAACACGATCCGTTTCCTCTCAGCCGATGCTGTGCAGAACGCAAACTCCGGTCACCCGGGAATGCCCATGGGCGCCGCGGCGATGGCTTACAGCTTATGGACGAAATTTCTGAAGTTCAATCCAAAGGATCCGCAGTGGTTTGACCGGGATCGTTTTGTGTTGTCAGCCGGCCACGGATCCATGTTGCTCTACAGCCTGCTTTATCTGACCGGTTACGACCTGCCGCTTGAGGAGCTGAAGAGATTCCGCCAGTGGGGAAGCAAGACCCCGGGGCATCCCGAGCGCGGGCACACGCCCGGCGTGGAAGTATCAACGGGTCCACTGGGCCAGGGATTTGGAAACGCGGTTGGATTGGCGATCGCCGAACACTGGTTCGCAGCGCGTTTCAACCGGCCGGATCATACACTCGTTGACCACTACACCTATGGCATCTGCGGCGATGGCGACCTGATGGAAGGCGTGAGCCAGGAAGCGGCATCGCTGGCGGGTCATTTGAAACTAGGAAAGCTGATTTTTTTGTATGACAGCAATCACATTTCGCTTGCGGGTGCGACCAGCCTGACGTTCACGGAAGACGTCGGAAAGCGCTTCGAGGCGTACGGTTGGCACACGCACCACGTGAGGGACGGTAACGACGTGGAGGACGTCACTCGAGCGATCGAACATGCGCGAGCGGAGAAAGACCGGCCTTCATTGATTCTGGTTCATACACATATCGGCTATGGGAGTCCGCACAAGCAAGATACGTTCCAGGCGCATGGAAATCCGCTGGGCGAAGAAGAACTGCAGGCGGCGAAAAAGGCCCTCGGATGGGAAAGCATGGACAAGTTCTATCTTCCAGAGGATTCCGTAAAGTTCTTCCGCGAAGTGGGCGCGAAGGGAGCCAAGATACAGCAGGAATGGCAGAAGAGGTTTGACGCTTACAAGAAAGCGTATGCCAAGGAAGCAGCGGAACTGGAGCAGATGATTTCCGGCAAGCTGCCGCAGAACTGGCAAGCGGATCTCCCGAAATGGAAGCCGGACGACAAGCCGCTCGCGACTCGGGCCGCAGGCGGACAGGCGCTGAATGTTCTGGCGAAGCATTTCCCGAACATTATTGGCGGTTCGGCGGACCTGAATCCATCCACGGATACGGCATTGAAGGGCGAAGGGGATTTTCAGCCACCGGAATCGGCGGGCCCATCGGCGCAAGGGGCGGTGGGCGGTATCTGGGGATATGCGGGGCGCAACATTGCCTTTGGCGTTCGCGAGCACGCAATGGGCGCAGCGGTAAACGGAATGGCCGCGCATGGCGGCCTGCTTCCGTTCAGCGCAACCTTTATGGTGTTTTCCGATTATATGAAGCCTTCCGTTCGACTGGGTGCGCTGAGCCGGCATAAGTGCTTCTACGTTTTCACTCACGACAGTGTTGGCGTGGGGGAGGACGGGCCGACACACGAGCCGATAGAACAACTTGCCGGGCTGCGCTCCATTCCCGGGCTGAATGTGATGCGGCCAGCCGACGCAAACGAAACGGCCGAGTGCTGGGCGTATGCCGTGCAGCACGATGGCCCAACGCTGTTTGTGTTCACCCGGCAAAATCTTCCCCATCTAGACCGCGCGAAGGCAAAGAAACCGGATGTATCCAAGGGCGCGTACATTCTATGGGAGCCGGACGGCGGAGCGCCGGATGTGATCCTGATCGGAACGGGCTCAGAAGTTTCGCTGTGCGCGAAAGCGGCCGAGAAGCTTAAAGGCTACGGTGTGAAGGCGCGCGTCGTCAGCATGCCGAGCTGGAATCTTTTTGAGGGGCAAGACGAAGCCTATCGCGAGAGCGTGCTGCCGAAAGCGATTAAGCGTCGCGTCACAGTGGAAGCGGGTTCGCCCTACGGCTGGTGCCGATGGGCTGGCGATGAAGGCATCATCGTGGGAATCAATCGCTATGGCGCGTCTGCCCCTGGCGCGGAGATCATGAAGCATCTCGGCTTTACTTCCGAGCGTGTAACTGCCGAGGCGCTGCGCCTGATGGGCCGCAACGACGAAGCCAACAAGGAGTATGGCGGCGACACGACAAACGTTGCACCGACATCGCCGCAGTCCGGACATTCTTAACGACCACAGCGCGGGAGCATGCAACTCCTCCCGCGCGGGAGCATCACGAGAAAAATGCCATATCGATTCAAAGCGGGTGAAACCGTTCCGGAAAATATACAAAGGATCGTGCTCGAGGAGCTGGAATCGGGCGCGGATGTGTTGACGAATTCCAATAACCGGGATGAAGCGATTCACGAGGCGCGCAAAAGCGTGAAGAAGATACGCGGGGCGCTGCGGCTGATGCGGCCGGAATTAGGCGAGACGTACGCGACAGAGACGAAACACTTTCGGGGGATCGGGCACCAGCTCTCCGACATCCGGGATGCTGCGGCCGTACTCGAAATATTCGACGGGGTTGTGGGGAAATACACCGCCACTCTCAACCGGCGCGCCATTCTTGCCATCCGGCGGACACTGGAGGACGAGAAGAAGCAAAAGGAACAAGGCACGGAGGCAGCCAAAGTTGTGCGCGGCGCGATCGGCTTATTCCGGAGCGCAGCGAAACGAGTCGAAGAGTGGCCGCTCAAAAGAGACGGGTTCGCGGCGATTTCTCCAGGGCTCAAACTGACCTACCAGACTGGCAGGAAGGCCTTGAAGCTGGTCAGCAAAGACCCGAGTGACACAAATTTCCACTACTTCCGCCGGCGTGCGAAGGATCACTGGTACCATATACGGCTGCTCGAGAGCCTCTGGACGGAGGTGATGCAGGCACACGAAGCCAGCCTGAAGGACCTGGAGCAATGGCTCGGCGATGACCACAACCTGGTTGTTCTACGGGAGAAGCTTGAGGAAGCGTCAGACCGATACGGCGGCTCGGAAACGGTAAAAGCGTTTTTGTCCATCACGGGGCGGCACCAGGCTGAACTGCGGGAACAGGCGCTGTCGCTTGGCCAGAGAGTTTACCAGCAGAAGCCAAAGCTGTTTACTACGGCAATGGAGGAGCTTTGGGACATCTGGCAGGATCAGCCTGACAGCATGAAAGATTCGCAGAAGCAGCAACGTGACGGCGGCAAAAAGCAGGCTCGTCCGCCGCAGCGCAAGAGGGCCGCGAGCGCGGCCTAAGCCGACCGATGCCGGACGCCGCGGTTTTGACCGGATCGGTCCGGGCACTGCTGCTTTTCGAGATCGCAGAAGAGATCGACCTGACACACCTCCACCGAATGCTCGGGACGAGTCCGAGCAAACGTGAGCCGGCGTTTCGTCATCCCGCGCCCGAATATGTCCGGTACGAGCGCGTGCCCGTAGTCGACACAGTGGGACAGACGTTCCGATATAACGGACAGGCGGTGTCGGCCCGCATCCGGTACTTCAATTACGGTGTCGCCAGCGTTGAGTTTCAGATGAACTTCCACAAGAGCTGGAGCGAGTTGATCCGGCTCGCAAATCAGTGGGTCTCTTCCCCTGAGTTGGAGGGACGTGCGAGCGCGCTGCTGCAGGAACGGCTCGGACTGGTGCGCGACGCGTTGAAGAAATCAAATGAGGGGTGGATCTCCGAAGATTACTACGTGCTTCAGGTCGATCCAATCGTGCAGAACGGTTCGACGCTCACGGCCGATGAGCTGCTTCGCACACACGGGTCGGACATTGCACAGCTCGTGCGAGGCGAGGACGCGCCACTCTCGCCGGCCGAGCAACAGGAAATTTTGCGCTCGACGATGTCGTATTACCCGACGGATCTGCTAGTCGTCGCGTGGGTGGCGGCATTTGTGTATGACAGCGAATACGGCGCGTCCCCGACCATAGACTTGCTAGAGTATGCGAACACGCAACTGTTGGAGTTCCGCTACTACGACGAGGTATTAACGGGAGTGCTCGGGGACGTCTACAAGCGTCTGGAGACCACCAGAAACATTTGGGCCCAATGGCGTCTGGCGAGACATGCCGAGGAGCTGAACACGATCCGGCTCGATTACCGGGAATTGGCGGAACGAACCGACAACGCGATCAAGTTCATCAGCGATATGTTTTATGCCCGGGCATACCGTCTGGCTGCAGCGCGCATCGGTGTAAGCGATTATCGCAATCTGGTGACCGAAAAGCTTACCACCGCGCGCGATTTGTACGACTCGATGGTGAACGAATTTCACCAGAGCCGCGCATTTGTACTGGAGCTGATGGTCGTGATCATCCTTGTGATCGAGATCGTTTTTCTCTTTCGAGGGAAGGGTTGAAATTACAAGGCGGGCAGAATTGCACTTGAAATTTTTCGGCTCACGCAAGAAGTTCACGGCAGCAGGCGACCGATGGGCTTCGTTCAAGGCGCCGAGGAACGATCCCGAGATTTTTCTTTTCTTGTACTTACACGCGACCGAAGGGGAGTTCGCGAACACCCGCGTAGCGTGGCAGCCGAGTTGCTCAATAGGCGACCGGAGGATAGAAAAAATTATGCTCTGGTACGCTTGGGTATTTTTGGTGGTTGCCATCATCGCCGCCATTCTGGG
>JAFAMM010000292.1 GCA_019233375.1 Acidobacteriaceae bacterium | reverse complement strand
GCTTCAATCAGCCCCGGCCTCTGCGGCCCATCGCTGAACTGCCGCCGAAGGCCTATCATCTGGCAGACTTTGATGCCTATGAACGCATCTGCGGCCGCCGCTGGGCCATGTACACCTCAAGCCTCGCCTGCCCGTATAACTGTGCTTATTGCACGAATGACGGCTTGTACGGTCGCAAATGGAATGCCTTAGACCCCGAGCAAGTGGTGGAAGAAGTTACCGACCTGGTCTGCCGGTACAGGCTTCAGTTGCTGTGGGTTGTAGACGACAACTTTCTCGTTGACCGCGAACGCGCTGTGAAAATCGCGGAAGGGTTGGTCCGCAGCGGTGTTCAATTCGATTGGAGTATCCAGGCTTCGACCAACTTAGTTACGCGAATGACCATCGAGGAGCTAAAGCTGCTTCGCCGCGCTGGCCTGTCGCAAGTTTCACAGGGCGCCGACTCGGGGTCAAAGAAAATTCTCCACCTCATGAATAAAGACTTTCAGAAGTTGGAGACCATCTATCTGGCCGCGGACATGTTAAGCCAGGCGGGGATTCGCCCGTCGTTCAACATGATCTTCGGCTTCCCCGGAGAAACCGAAGTAGAACGGCGCGAATCCATCAACCTCATCATGAACATTTGCCGTCGTTATCCCCAGGCAGAGTTCTGGACCAATATCTTCACCCCGTATCCTGGTTCCCCAATAATGAAGCGGGCATTCGAGTTAGGTATTCATGTGCCCACCACCTTCGAAGGCTGGACGGATTTCTTTCCACGTTATACCGTTCTTCCCTGGCTTAAAGGCGTTGAGCATCAACGGCTGCAGCGCATGCGTGAGTATTTGCGGGTCGCGTTCAATCGGATCCCGATTGGAGTTCAGAAGAAGCATCCGGTGACACGTCTGGTCCATCGGGTTATTAGTTTGCCTGCGCGTTGGCGCCTGGACCACAGCGTTTACGCAGCGCCGTTCGAACTTTGGCTCAAGAATAAAGCGAACAAGGCGTTCCCGCCCCCCAAGCCCAAAGTGGATGCTACGCAACTTTCTGGCGAGGTGGTCTCTTGTTAGGACCACAGCGGAAGGTCGTGCTGTTCTCCCCCCCATACCAGGGGAAGGTCTTTGGGCCGCCGCTCGGGCTCCTAAGCCTGGCATCATTTATCCGCCAAGAGGGCTTCACGCCGGTAATCATAGACGGAGCCATCAAACCGAATTTCCCGGACCTCATTCGCCGCGAGATAACAGACGCCTTTGCCTTCGGCATTTCTCTACTTACCGGCCCGATGATTCGCGATGCCATCGCGGCGAGTCATTTGGTCAGGCAAGCGCGGCCGGAACTTCCCATCATTTACGGAGGCTGGCACCCGACTCTGCTTAGTGCGCAAACCCTGCAGGAGACCTTCGTCGATATCATCGTGCGCCATCAGGGCGAGAAGACCCTCGCCGAAATTCTCAAGCGACAGTCTGCCGGCGCAACACTTGATCTCGTGCCAGGTTGCTGGTTCAAGCGTGACGGCAGAATCATCGCGAACACCGATCGTCCCGCATCGCCGCTGAATACTCTGCCCGCGCCCGCTTATGACTTAGTCGATTTTGAATCGTATGCACGGGCTACCGGATGCCGCAAATTACCATATGCCACCAGTATCGGTTGCCCATACGCATGCAATTACTGCACCGACATGGTTTTCTACAATCGCCGCTTCAATCCGCAGACGGTCGCCGCCGTCGTGGAAGAGATTGCGCGGCTGGTGCGGATGTACGCCCTTGATGAGATAGCGCTCGTCGATTCCAATTTTCTAGTAGACACACGGCGAGCGGTCGCTCTGGCCAGGGGTTTTATGGACCATAGCGTCAAGTTTCGATGGACCTTTCAAGCCTCAACAGACCTCCTCTGCCGCTTGAGCGATGACGAAGTGGCGCTGCTTGCTGCGAGCGGGGTGAGCCACATCGGATTCGGTACCGAATCAGCGTCCCCGGAGATTCTCCGGAAAATGCACAAGGCCCATCAGAAGCTGGACGACATGTTCGAAGCGGCCCGGAAGTGCCGCGACGCTGGCATCAGGGTCACGTACAACCTCATTTTTGGCTACCCGGGGGAAGAAGATCGCCACCGGCGCGAAACCCTGCGCGTCATGGGCGAGATCGCCGAGCGGTTTGACAACGTGACGTTTTCTCCGAACCTGTTCACCCCCTATCCGGGCATTCCGATCTGGCCGGAACTGCGCGAAGCCGGCCTGGCCGAACCGCGCTCGCTTGATGAATGGGCATCCATCGGTCTCGGCCAAGCCGAGTTGCCATGGCTCAGCGCGAAAGCAAGCGAGGATTTGTCCCGCGGCATGTCGTACTTTATGCTGTCAAACCAGCTATCTAAGCTCACGTCTAAGTTGCATTCTGCTACTTACAGAACGGCGATCCGGCTCGCCCGCAAGCCCCTCCATTGGCGTTTGAAGCACCAGGCGTTCGGTCTACCCGTAGAACTCTGGGCCTCCATGGCACAAAACTGGCTCGTAATTCGACGGTCGCTGCTGACGGGAGAGCCCTTAGGCCGGCAGATGAAGGAAGTTCAGTAACTGCTTCGGACCGCATATGGACATACTGCTCACACATAGCAATCATGTCTTCTCGGATGAGAAGCAGCGCAAAAAGATGGAGCCCTACCCGCCTCTGCAAACACTGTTAGCTGCGGCGCTGCTGCGTGAAGCCGGGCTGGATGTCGCCGTTTGTGACGTAGCCCTCCAACCTCCGAAAGAGAGTTTAAGGAAGGCGATTCGAGACACGGCGCCCCGGCTGCTCGTCGTTTGCGAGGACGACTTCAATTTCCTGACCAAAATGTGCCTCTCGCGCAACCGCGAGCTTTCCTTCTGGACCGCCAAGCTTGCGCGCGAGCACCATTGCCTAAGCGCCGCCCACGGATCGGACGCAACCGATCGTATTGAGGAATATCTTCAAGCCGGTTTCGATTATGTGCTCATCGGAGAAGTGGAGGAAACTCTCCTCGAACTCGCGACCGGAAAATCTCCCGAGAAGATCGCGGGAATTGCATATAGGGACGCTGCCACAGGCCGCATACATCGCACCGCGCCGCGCGGGAACCGCGCACAACTCGACGAACTTCCAAGGCCAGCCTGGGAGTTAATCGACATTGATCGTTACCGCGATCTCTGGCTATCGCACCAAGGCTACTTTTCCTTGAACATGGTCTCTAGCCGCGGGTGTCCTTTTCGTTGTAACTGGTGCGCCAAGCCGATCTGGGGCAACAATTATCACGTGCGCTCCGCTGCGTCGGTTGCGCAGGAAATGCTGCAGCTGAAAACGCGCTACGCGCCAGATCACATCTGGTTCGCTGATGACCTCTTCGCCGCTTCCGCACGCTGGACGCGGGAGCTCGCCGCTGCCGTAGAAGAACTCGGAGCACGAGTTCCGTTTAAGATGCAATCGCGCTGCGATCTGATGACGCGCGACAGCGTATCTGATCTCAGACGAGCGGGCTGCTGCGATGTTTGGATGGGCGCTGAGTCCGGATCGCAACGCATCCTTGACGCCATGGAGAAAGGCACCACTGTTGGGCAGATTCGTCAGGCGCATGAAAACCTGAGACGGAATAACATTCGCACGGGCTTGTTTCTCCAGTTTGGGTATCCCGGTGAAACTTGGCTCGACATAGAAGCGACCATTCGTATGGTCCGTGAACTAAGACCGGATGACGTGGGCATTTCAGTGACTTATCCTCTACCCGGCACCAAGCTTCATCAATTGGTTTCCGCCGAACTCGGGAAGAAGAAGAACTGGACCGACAGCTCAGACCTGTCGATGATGTTCAGGGGCACCTTTTCAACCGCGCTGTATCGCGCCCTTGCAAATGCGCTGCACCTTGAGGTCAGAAATCCGGAGAGCACATCATTCATTGCAAGTGCCTGGGCGGACGTAGAAAGTTTGAAGCGCGCGCAACTGCCCTCAAGGGAGGTCGCGTGAACCTACTCCTCACCCACGCTTATTTCCTAGCCGAGGATCCGAAAGAGCAGCAAATTATGAAGCCGTACGCGCCCTTGGGCCTGCTCTATCTTTCTTCTCATCTACGCAGCCGCGGCTTCGACATAGAGATCTATGATTCTACCTTTGGATCTAAGGCAGAGCTGTTCGCCATTTTACGGGACGGGCCGCCTGGCACGCTTGGCATTTACGCGAATCTGCTGACGAGGCTGAATGCTATCGAAATAATCGCGTGCGCGCGGGAAGCAGGATGGAACATAATTGCGGGCGGACCTGAGCCCGCAAACTATCCCGAGCAGTACCTCGATGCCGGCGCCCATGTTGTAGTCGCTGGCGAGGGCGAATTGACGCTAGAGAAACTCTTGCGTTCCTCCTTTGATCGAAAGGTATGGGCGGAAATAGGCGGATTGATCTTTCGGAGCGAGGGAGGAACTCTCGTACGTACGCCTTCTGCTCCGCTGATCAAAGATCTCGACGCGCAACCATGGCCGGATCGCGAACGCATTGACATGCACAAGTATCTGCAAACCTGGCGCCGCTTTCACGGTAAGGGCTCCGTTTCCCTTGTTACTGCGCGCGGCTGCCCTTACCGATGCAACTGGTGCAGCCATTCTGTCTATGGCATGACGCACCGCCGCCGGTCGCCGGCATCGGTGGTCAACGAAATTGAATGGGTTATTCATCGATATAACCCTGAGCTGCTTTGGTTGGCAGACGACGTATTCACCATTCATCATGGCTGGCTGTTTGAATTTGCCGCAGAGATGAAACGTAGAATGCTGTCAATACCGTTTGAGTGCATCACACGAGCCGACAGGCTCAATGAGCGCGTGGCGCAAACGCTCGCCGAGCTCCGCTGTTATCGTGTCTGGATCGGTTCCGAGAGTGGGTCGCAACGCATCCTGGATGCGATGCAGCGTGGTGTTACCACCCAGCAAGTTCGGTCGGCGATGCAGTTTTGTAAATCCAATGCGATCCAGACCGGCATGTTTCTCATGTGGGGCTACGACGGCGAGGAGATTGAAGATATTGAGCAGACGGTGGCGCATGCGAAAGCGTGCCAACCGGATATCTGCTTTACCACCGTTTCTTACCCCATCAAGGGAACGCCATATTACGAGCAGGTGGCCTCGCGGCTGGTCAAGCTCGAGGATTGGAACAGATCTACCGATCGTGATTTGCGGATTAAAGGCCGGCACTCGCGCGCTTTCTATCAGCACGCAGACGATCTTCTGAAAAACGAGCTATCGGAGGCGCCGGACCCGCAAAGAACTCTGGCCGCGCGAACCGGCCTGCACATGACATATCACGAAGTGGAGGCATAATCCGGCATGACCGCCGCCCAATCCGCTGCGTTCGATAACATCGCCCTCCGTTACGATGCGCTCTGGTCCGATACGCCGGTCGGGAGAGCGCAGCGGTCCGCCGTATGGAGCCGCATTGACCCACTGTTCGATAAATGCGATTTCGTTCTGGATTTGGGATGCGGAACGGGCGTAGATTCTCTACACCTTCAATCGCGCGGTGTTTCGGTTCTCGGCGTTGACGCTTCTAAACGAATGATTGAAATCGCGCGGGAGCGGGGCATCCAAGCCGAGTGCTGCCCTATCGAACACCTTGAGCGCTTTAATCTCAAGGCTGACGGCGTGGTCTCCAATTTTGGCGCTCTGAACTGCTTGCGATCGCTTACCGGAACCGCAGGCTCGCTTGCCCGTATAGTTCGGTCCGGCGGTTATCTCGCGCTCTGTTTCTTCAATCGCATTTGTCTTTGGGAGATAGCGTTCTACTTACTGCGTTTACAGCCTGGCAAGGCCCTCAGGCGACTAAAGGGATACGCTGAGTCATCGATCGGTGCCACGGTATTTTATCCGTCTGCCCGGGCCATCAGCTCCGCGTTCGAACAGAATTTTCGGCTCCTGAAATCGTATGGCATCGGACTGTTTGTTCCACCTTCGTGTGTCACTTTCTTGAAGGCCGGCGTCGTTGACAAGCTCGCTAGCCTCGACGAGCGCACGGCGCACTGGCCGGCCTTTCGCGCCATGGCAGATCATCGCCTGTACATCTTTGAACGCCTATGACGACCACGGCGGACGTACGAAAAAGGTTTCTCGAGGATTATCGCCGGATCAGGCATGCCGAGGGCCGCGGCTCACAAGACAGCGAGTACTATCGCGCGCTGCCATCCTGCAACCGAAGCGACTTGAATGCGGGAATGTGGGCCATGCGCGCGAAAACATATTCCTACTTCGTGAGGAACGTACTCGCCTGCTTCGAAAAACGCTCCGAAGCACCGCTCGATGTGCTTGACCTGGGCGCGGGTAATTGCTGGTTATCTCACCGGCTGGCTCTTCGCGGACATCGGCTCGTGGCGGTAGATATCTTCAATGATGAGCGCGATGGGCTGCGGGCCGCCCGCCATTATCCGGCAGCTTTTCAGGCCGTCGAAGCTGATTTCGACGATCTTCCTTTACCCTCGCAGCGCTTTGATCTAGCCATTTTCAACGCTTCTTTCCACTATTCAGTGAACTATGTGCGGACGCTATCGGAAGTGCGCCGCTGCTTGCGGCCATCGGGCTCTGTCGTAATCCTCGATTCGCCAATCTACCGCTTGCGAGAGCATGGAATGCGCATGGTGGAGGAAAAGCATGCCGCGTTTCGCAAACGTTACGGCTTTCCCTCGGACTCGCTGTCGAGTATCGATTTCCTTGATATCGGCACGCTGAAGCAGTTACAGCATACTCTCCACCTGGATTGGCAAATTCTCAAGCCCTGGTACGGGTGGAACTGGCATCTCCGTCCCGTGAAGGCGTTTCTGCGAGGCCGCAGGCCGCCGTCGAAATTCTGGATTCTCATTGGGACATTTCGGGACCTATGATTATCCTGCTGCATCCGCGCTCCACCAGGCCTAAGAACCGGCGTTTCCCTTTGGCAGTGCTGTCCTTGGCGGCTGTACTGGAGGGAAAAGAAGAATACGTTATCGTGGACGGCAATGCGGACCCGGATCCGCAAGCCACAATCGATCGAGTTGCGCAGCGCGGCGACGTCCAATTACTTGCGGTTTCCGTGATGCCGGGCCCGCAGATGGTAGCTGCAATCCCGCTTTGCCGCAAATTCCGGCAGAAGTATCCCTCAATCCCGATTGTATGGGGAGGCTATTTTCCTTCCCTCTATCCCGATGCCGCACTCAATGCGCCTTATGTCGATTTCGTAGTACGCGGACAAGGAGAAGAGACCTTCCTCGAATTTCTTGTCGCGCTACGAACAACGCGAAAGTACGCCGGCGTCAAAGGTCTTTCTTACAAAGATAACTTCGGTCTGCACGTTCACAATGCCGAACGACCTTTGCGCTCTCCCAATGACTTTCCCTGGCTGCCGTATGAAAGTCTTCCGAATGCCGCCAATTACATTCTGCCCACTTTCCTGGGGCGGCGGACCGCCGTTCATCAAGCCAGCATCGGATGCCCGTTCCGATGCACCTTCTGCGGTGTTGTTCCTATTTATCAGGGCCGCCAGCGCACGGAAGATCCCGAGCGCACCGCGTCGGT
>JAFAMM010000048.1 GCA_019233375.1 Acidobacteriaceae bacterium | reverse complement strand
TGGCGCAGTCTTTTACGAACCAAGCGGAGTCATGCTGTTCGAAGCACAGGTGGTATCGGGAAAGCCAGGGATCGTCCGGATACGCCAAGTCGTTATCGGCAGAACGCCCCAGCGAAAGAGTAGGCTTTCGGAGTTCGACCTTCTTTGATGGGCCTTCGGGTCCCGAAATAAGGATTTCCATTTCTCAGGAAGCTTTCAACCTAATACATTATGCCGTGATGGCGAAAGTGTGGCGTAAGATCCGAACGGGGTAAGGCGCCTTATTCGCCCGGCATCCCACCCGGAAGGTGAGCCTCTTGGCCGGGCGCAGCTTATTATGCGTGAGTACCGACCTTCGGAGGAGTCCTCATGGGAATATACTCGCGATACGTTTTGCCCCGTATCATCGACCTCGCAATGAGGAACAAAGAGGCTGCCCGCCTTCGGGCGGCTTGGATTCCACAGGCTCGCGGCCGGGTCTTAGAGGTCGGTATTGGCTCTGGCCTGAATCTGCCGTTCTACTCACCGGATGTCGAGCTCGTCTACGGCGTGGACCCTTCGGTCGAACTGCAGAAGATCGCTCGCACGAAGCGCCTTTCGCCCGTTGCCGTCGAATTCCTGTCACAATCCGCCGAGGAGCCGCTGCCACTCGCTGGGGCAAGTATCGACACGATCGTCGTTACGTGGACGCTGTGTTCTATCCCAGATGTCTCAAGGGCGCTTCAGCAGATGAGGCGAGTCCTCAAGCCAAACGGACAGCTCATCTTTCTCGAACACGGCCGAGCTCCTGATCGGGTCGTCGTCACGTGGCAAGATCGGCTAACCCCGCTTTGGAGCCGGATCACGGGTGGTTGTCACCTGAATCGAAAGATAGATGAGTTGCTCATCACGGCTGGATTTCAAATCACGGAACTGACAACCTCTTACCTTCCGGGACCGCGCCCGATGACGTACACCTATCAAGGACTCGCGCAGCTCACGCAGTAAACCGCTGATCCAACATTGCGGCACCCGTGAAGCTCTTCTGTTTAGAGATGCTTGACAGGCGATTCAATTCTGCGTCACGCGGATGTCAGCGAAATCACGGTGGAGGCCGTCGCTTCGACAATCAGCGAACTCTTTCGAATGAAAATCGATCTTCGAAGGACATTTCTTACGTTATGAGAAGACGGTTAGCCGCCATATTGGTGTTGATCTGCTTTGCCGCGCAATGCGCGATGGCACAGGCAAGCGGCGTCATTCAGGGCAAAGTAACGGATGTGTCAGGCGCGGCTATTCCAGGGGCGGTCGTCACGGTCGAGGGGGCCGACGGAAATCGGCGCACCACCGTCACCGATGAAGACGGAGCCTTTCAAATCTCGTCGTTGCCAGTCGCCAACTATAACGTCACGATTTCTGCAAGCGGTTTGTCCGAATGGACGGCGGCAAATGTGGCCGCATCTGTAAACCCTGACTCGAATGAATTGCTGGCAGTTCTCCAAGTCGCTCCCAAGATCACCTCAGTGACGGTCGGATTGCCGCCCGAGGAAGTGGCCAGCTACCAATTAGACCAGGAGCTGAAACAGCGAGCGCTGGGTGGAGCTCTACCGAATTACTACGTCACCTATGAGCGGCATCCTGCTCCGCTATCACCATCCCAGAAATTGCACTTCGGTTTGAAAACGCTGCTCGATCCTGCTACGTTTGCCGCGGCGGGGATCACTGCCGGCATCCAGCAGGAAAGGAACAGTTATCGCCAATTCGGGCAGGGCGCGGAGGGTTACGCCAAACGTTTCGGAGCCGCCTATGGAATTGCCGCGAATGGGCTCATGATCACTTCATTCGTGGCGAATTCGGTTTTCCATCAAGATCCGCGTTATTTCTACAGCGGTGAAGGGACAAGAGCGCAGCGCGCCTGGTACGCAGTCAAATCTGCTTTTCTTACCCGGGGCGACAACGGAAAATGGCAACCGCCTTACTCAACTGTTACGGGAATGATCGCTTCGGCAGAAATTTCACAGCTCTACCTACCGGGGTCGCGGACACAACTGACGGTGCTGGGCAGAAGCTTTATGTTTCGCTTCGGCGGGCTAGTGGGGCTGAATCTGGCGGAGGAGTTTCTGCTGAAGAAAGTGACGAATAACAAGCCGCGCCAACTTGCCGGAGACGGGCCGGTATTGCGTGAGGGAACCCCGGTTGCGCTGATTGCCGTTGATGGATTCAGCCCTAAAGGAGAGTCCATGGGGCAAACGGTCAGGTTCGTCCTTGCACAGGACCTGTCCGTCGATGGGAAGGTGTTGGCTAAGGCCGGCGATACCGCTTCCGGACAAGTTGGCGAGGTGAGCGCGGGGACTACCGCCAAGAACGTGAGTAGCGTTGCGCTGGAACAAGTGAACCTGCAAGCCGGTAAGGTGAACGTGCCGCTACGGAGCAGCCAGCCGCGAGGAGTTGCCGCGCCGGCGCAGTACAAAGAACTGCCCGATTGCGGCAAGTTCGAAGTCACGTTGTTCGTTGCTCAGAATGTCAAGTTTGACAACCTTCAATGAGCGGGAGCGCTCATTGGCCAGGCGCGGCGGCCGTTTTGGGCGACTGCGCAGACTGTGAAGCCGTCGTTCCCGTAATCAGCATCGCGCCTCGATTGTAAGTGAGATATAGAAATCCCCACTGGATCAATACGAGAAGCCGGCTTTGGAATTCGACGATATACATCAGATGAATGAACAACCAGACAAACCATGCCGGAAAACCGTGCAGATGTAAACCGAAGACATTCGCAACTGCGGAAAACCGGCCGATAACGGCGAGATCGCCCTTGTTGAAATAGTGGAACGGTGTACTCGGGGCTTCACCGCGTGTTCGCGCAGCGATGGCTTTCGCCGCATAGGCTCCGCTTTGCATAGCGACCTGAGCAACGCCCGGGAGTTGCTTTCCGTGCTCATCCGTCAAATACGCCAGATCACCTACGACAAAAATGTCCGGGAATCCCGGTACGGTCAGCTGGCCATCGACTTTGATTCGGCCGGCCTTATCGGTCGGAGCACGAGTCCGCTGCGCGAGCACCTTTCCGAACTCCGACACCGCGACACCGGCGGCCCAGATGACCGTGTGCGAGGCGATGTGCTGTTGCGTGCCGGAACTTGCCTTGACGGTGACGCCGCCGCCATCTACGTTCGTGACCATCAGCCCGGTACGTACTTCGGCGCCCAGCTTTTTGAGTGAATCGGCAGCGTGCCGGGCCAGATCCGGCGGATACGACGCCAGAAGACTCGGAGCAGCATCGATCAAAATGATCTTGGCGTCACTCGGATGAATGGAGCGAAAATCGTCCTCGAGAGTGTGATGGGCGATTTCTCCCAGCGCGCCGGCTAACTCCACTCCTGTCGGGCCAGCGCCGACGATGACGAACGTGAGCCATTTCTGCCGCTCGACAGGATCTGTGACACGTTCCGCTGCCTCGAATGCGATCAGGATCTTATGTCTGATCGTCGTTGCATCCTCGACCGTTTTGAGCGGCGGAGCCCAGGTGTGCCAGGCGTCGTTACCAAAGTAAGAACTCTCAGATCCGGTAGAGACAATCAGCGCATCGTAAGGCACCCGTTCGCCGTCCTCGAGGCAGATTGTTTTCTCCTGCGGGTCGATATCGGTCACATGGCCGAGCAGAACGCGTGTGTTTCGCTGTTTGCTCAGCACGGCCCTGAGAGGCGCTGCGATTTCGCCGGGCGAGAGCGATCCCGTCGCTACCTGGTACAGCAAGGGCTGAAACAGATGGAAGTTGCGGCGGTCAATCAGCGTCAAATCAACCGGCGCATTTTTCAAAGCCTTGGCTGCATAAAGGCCGCCGAATCCACCGCCCAAAATGACCACTCTGTGTCTGTCTGCCATGTAATAATCAAGCTCTTCGGCACTGGCGCGATCCCGGTTGTCACATTTTTGGATGCGGCCCGCGTTGCCGGTTACGCATAGAAATCGACCGTGGGTAGAAATTCCGGCCTGCGGCGTGCTTTACGAGCCTGCTCAAATGCGAAGGCTATCTTGATCAGCTTAGGTTCGCTCCAGGCCGCGCCAAAAAACGAAATGCCCAACGGGAGGCCGAACTTGAACCCAGCCGGCACGGTGATGTGGGGATAGCCGGCGAGCGCCGCCGGAGAGGAGCAGCCGCCCGAATCA
>JAFAMM010000446.1 GCA_019233375.1 Acidobacteriaceae bacterium | reverse complement strand
GCGGCGATGCCCGGTCCGGCGTGCTGAACCTGGCGCATGTAGACCGCGGTCCAATCCGCCATAGCGCCTTCCGAGAGCAGAATACAGAAAGCGATGGCGCTCAGGGCCAGAAGCACGCGAGGAATCCGGTTCAGCGGTAAGCGATGTCCGGACGGCACGGCGGCATCGTGCGTATCGAGCATGGCCGGCCAGGCGAGAAGCACAAGAGCGAGGTTGACGGCAGCGCTTGCGGCAAAGTGCGGAAGGTGTGTTATTCCGTGCGCGGCAACCCATCCGCCGATACCCGCGCCGATCATGCCTCCGAGGCTGAACATCCCGTGAAAGCGCGACATAGTGGGAGCGCCGAGTTCCTTTTCGACCTCGACGCCGTGAGCGTTCATCGAAACGTCCATGCCGGCAGCTACGGCACCGAAGAAGAAGAGGGCGATCGAGAGCGTGACGGCATTAAAGGCGACGCCGAGCAGCGACAGGCCGCAGCAGAAGGCGATGCTGGTAGTCACGGCCACTTTCCTGCTGCCGTAACGGGTAATGAACCACCCGGTTACGGGGATGGTAGTGACGGCGCCGATGGCGGAGCTGAGAAGCGTGAGGCCAAGCACGCCGTTGTTAATGTGAAGACTGCTCTGAACGGCTGGGATTCGCGACACCCACGTAGAGACAACAAGCCCATGCGCCAGGAACAGGAGAACCGTTGCCCACCATGCGAGTTTGACGCGCCGCATGTACGGACTCTAGAGTGTGCGGCCGGCGTAACGCGAATCGCGGACGTACACGGTAATCTCCTGTCCGCGCATTTTGAACGAAGCAACCGGCGAAAGGCCTAATGCAGCGCACTCATCCGGAGTGATGTCGGGCTGCCAATCGTAGAACTTTTCAAGGAACTCTCGCACTAGCGGCCAGGAGATGACACCTTCGCCAGGCGCCCAGGTGCGAGTGTACGTGATCAATGCGTCGAAACTGCCTGGAGGCACAGCCTGAATGGAAGAGAGATGAAAATCATGCGTTTCGACAGCGCGCACGGGGTGATGAACAAACCCATAGTCAGCGCTTTGGAGGGATGCGGTGAGAGGCCAGGCTGTGGCGATGGTCTGGTTCGGCAGAGTGGTCTCGACGAAATGCGATGCCGCCTGTTCGAGGCGAACGAAATCCACCATGGCGTAGTTGTTCTCGTACGGGAACGGGTACGGAGGATTCCAGAATAAGCTGACGATGAGGCCGAGCAGCATGGCGACGGCGGCCGGCACGCTGATACGACGCGGAATGTACGTGAGCGCGATGCTGACGGCGATGTAGAACACTGGAAGAACGGGGAGAAGATAGCGTTCGAGCTCCGCGCCCCCAAAAACTGACACGAGCACGAGAGTTCCAAGTGAAACGGCGGCTGTGACGGCCCAGGCTGCGGTTCGGAACGCAGCGGCGCGCCTGAGTGTAAAGATAAGGGCGAGCGTTCCGATGCAGCGAAACTCGGCAAAGAACAGATAGTAGACGCGGCGCGCAAAAGAGAGGGCCATGCGTACCGGATTCAGCGAATAGGCGACATTGTAGTGCGCGAAGCCGGGGTTTCCCAGCCAATAGCCGGTGACGTGACGCAGCACGAACAGCCAGCAGGCCAAGGCGATGGCGGGTGCGACGAAGAAGGACGCGTTTTTCCAATCCCTGCGGCGGGCCAAAGCCAAAAAGAAGACCAAGGGCACAACGAGTCCGGTCTCTTTTGCGAGTACCAGCGCGATACAGGCGATGGCTGCAGCCTGATATCGATCCTTGATAAAGAACAACAGCGCGAGCAGCGTGAGAACCATGGCCGGCATATCGAGCTGGGCCATCATGCTTTGCGTGAAGAACAATGGTGATGCCAGCAGAAGCGCGGGCGGAAGGAACGCTGGGGCGCCGCGTGTTCCTTTGCTCAGCTCGATGGCGAGGAGAAAGGTGAACAAGACGCCGAAGCTGGCGCAAACAAGCATGGCGATGCGGGTGATCAAAATGGAGTAACCGAAGGTCTGATACCAGAGCACGAGATACGCCTCCACGCCAGGCGGATGCACATTGGGAACAGTAGAGTGAGCGACCCACGATTGCGTGCGCAGCAGATCAAGAGCAGTGGGAATGAATTGTCCCTGCTCGTCCCAGAAGTATGGCAACTTAAGCAGCGCGATGTGAATGGCGAGCAGCGGGAGCGCGAAGATGAGAAAGAAAATTGCGACGTTAACGGAGTGAGGGAGCCCGGCCGACGGCGGGCGATAAGATTCCGTGCGCGCGATATTCGCCGGTAGCTGAACAGGCATTCCTTACTGTAAGATTCCGCCCTGGACCTGCGATTCGAGGCGAATCTCGCCGAAAGCGGCTTCGTATTGTTTGAGATTCTGCATCAGCAGATTGGCGAGAGCTTTTGCCTGCGGCGGGCTGAGGTAAATGCCTTGAAAATTTGAAATGTTCACGGAGTCGGGAGCAGTCTGATTGATGGTGCCGAAGATCAGAAAAAAATCCCACAAGCTTACGCGCATCTGCACGCTGTTGGCGTAGGTTTCGCGATAGTCGCCCGTGGTTGTAAGGTTCACTTTCGGCTGGGCAGGCGCAGGCGTCATTTCTTCAGTATGTATGAGACGGAGGAGTGCTGCGGTGTTGAGGGGATTGGCGGGGACGACGGGGCTCGAACCCGCGACCTCCGACGTGACAGGCCGGCGTTCTAACCAGCTGAACTACGTCCCCTTGCGTGCGGTAAACGTCGGACATCCGCAGGATAACACAGTTACAGGTGCGGATCCCCTTATGACTTTTTTACCCGATCTGACCTAGATTGAAGGTGAACGGCAAATGACAGACGCACTTTATATTCTGGCGGCACTGGTCTTTTTTATCCTGGCCTGGGCCTTCACGAAAGCTTGCGATCGCTTATAAGCCGCTCCTCGGGGTTCTGAAAGTGAGTATTGATTACGTCCTGGGCGGCCTGACGACAGTCCTGCTTTTCGCCTACCTCATTTATGCGCTGTTGCGGCCGGAGAAGTTTTGACAGTGACCAGCAACGGCATCTTCCAGATTCTCGTTTTTTTCGTAGTAATCGCACTCTTGACGAAGCCGCTGGGCAGCTTCATGGCTGCCCTGTTCGAGGGCAAGCGCACGTTCTTGCACCCGGTT
>JAFAMM010000385.1 GCA_019233375.1 Acidobacteriaceae bacterium | reverse complement strand
CAAGGATACTAGCGGCGCTGACAGGTATAATCGAGAGCTTCGGACGAACCATTTCCAGTGGATGCGAAGGAAAATCGCGGCCCTGTTCTACGCTTCGGCGTCTTCGAGCTGCAACCGGCAGCACTCGAGCTGCGGCGGGCCGGAGCGCAGATCAGGATCTCCGAGCAACCGTTGAAGCTCTTGGCACTACTGTGCGAGCGCACCGGGGAAATCGTCAGCCGCGACGACATCCGACAGGCGTTGTGGGGCGGCCACACGTTCGTCGACTTCGAGCGGAACATCAATTTCTGTGTCAATCAACTGCGCTCCGCGCTGGGTGACGATGCGCAAAATCCCCGCTTCATCGAGACCGTTCCCCGGCGCGGCTACCGCTTCCTGCCGCCGGTCGAGCGACGCGCTGAGCCGTCCCTGATAAGCCAGACTCAGCCGGACTGTGTTGCTGTAGTGAGCTTTGCCAACATTTCAGGCGACAGCGAAGCGGCCTGGTTGGGTTGGGCTATCGCTGAAACCGTTACGGCCGATCTTCAGAAGCTGACGCGCCTCCGCGTGCTCGGCCGCGATCAGGTGGTCTCTGCTGTTGCTCGCCTGGGGTTGGCAGAGACTTCGGCTCAAGACATACCCCGGCTTGCAAAGGGTTTGCAGGCTACCTGGCTGGTCTGGGGTGCGTATCAGAAAGTAGGGCAACGGATCCGTCTCACGGCGCACTTTACGCGTGCCGCTTCTGGAGAGCTCGCCGGCTCGGCAAAGGTAGACGGCTTGCTCGAGGACATCTTTCAACTTGAGGACGAGGTGGTTGAGAACCTTCTTCAAACGCTTTCAATAACCCTTTCCGAGAGCGAGCGGACGAAAATCGAAAGGCCGGAAACAACGAGCCTCAAGGCGTATGAATATTACGTAAAGGGCCGTCAGGAGTTCAACCGGTTCGGGCCGAAAAGCCTGCAAATCGCAAAGATGTTTTTCGAGAAGGCGGCCGCGGCTCACCCTGAATACGCCCTCGCCAATTGCGGATTGGGCAGCATCTATACCTTCCGCTACATTACGAGCACCGACTCCCGGGACCTGGAGATAGGCATCGGATATCTGCAGCGTGCCGCGGCGGACGATCCCGAGCTCGTTGACGCGCATGTGTGGCTTTCGTACGCGTACACGCGAGCGGAGCGATACGAAGAAGCGTTACAGGCAGCACAACACGCAGCGGACCTCAATCCCAGAGCCCATATGGCCTGGTATCAGAAGGGCGCAGCGTATTTCTGCCGGGCGGCTCTGGAGCATCGAAGCGAACTGTTCGCCGATGCGCTCCGAGAGTTCCGGACGGGCATGGCGAAAGACCCAGGCTATCCGTGGCCGTATCTGCATGCCGGCTGGATTTATATGGTCCACGGAATGTACGAAGCTGCGGAAGAATATTTCCGCGGCGCCGTCTGCGTCCAGTCATCGGAGGCAGCGCTTAAGGCCGGAGCAAGATTACACGGCGCGAGAACTCTACTCGGAATCCTTCGCCTGCGTCAAGGGCGGTTAAGGGAGGCACGCGAGGAGCACCAACAATCTCTCCAGGAGCTAGCGGGCTGCGACCATATGTATCGCGATCTTATGAGGGCTCTTTCGTACGCCGGCCTGGGCGATGTTGCGTTTCGGGAGGCGAATTATGTTGACGCATTAACACACTACCGCACCGCGAAACAAATCGGGATGGAGCACCCGACGACACTGGGGCTGGGACATATACTGTCGCAACTGCACTTGCGCCAGGCAAGCTGCCTGTTTCTTGTGGGACGCAACGGGGAAAGCCTTCAGGCGCGGAATCGGGCCGGGGAAATCCTCGGACGAACAGCGCCCTTTAATTTCGGCTTCCTTTGGGAGGCATGGGACGCGCAGGACTATTATGAATTGGCGGTTTTTTCGGCCATCACCGGCGATTACGAGAACGTGTCGCAGTTCCTCGAAAAGGCAGTCGCTTGCGGCTGGCGCGACCGGCGTCTCCTGTTAGCGGATCCCGTATTCACTCGTTTGCACGGCAGTCACGCTTTCGAGCAGATTCTTCGTCTCTTGCGTGAACAGCCGCCGTTTCCGGTAGCCGCGACGGAAACTTTGACGGCTTGGGCTGAATCACCACAGGCATGAGCACTACGATTGCGTCCGCGGTAGCGAGCGGGACATTTACCATCGGCGGAGATCTGCCGGTGCACCGGCTGGGCTTTGGAGCTATGCGCATCACCGGCAATGGCATCTGGGGCGAGCCGAAAAACGCACAGGAAGCGCACAGCGTCCTGCGTAGAACACTTGAACTCGGCGTAAATTTTATTGACACGGCGGATGCGTATGGACCCGAAGTCAGCGAGCGGCTCATCGCGGAAACACTCTATCCGTATCCAAAGGATCTGGTCATCGCAACCAAGGGCGGCCTGACGCGACAAGGGCCCAACAAGTGGCTGCCGGTTGGACGTCCTGAATACTTGACCCAATGTGTGGAAATGAGTCTGCGGCGGTTGAAGCTTGAGCGTATCGAGCTGTATCAACTCCACCGGATCGACCCCAAAGTTCCAGTCGAGGAATCGCTCGGCGCACTGGTGGACCTGCAGCGCGCGGGCAAGATCCGGCATATCGGTCTGTCCGAGGTCTCGCCGCAGGAGATCGATCGGGCAAGGAAGACTGCCAATATCGTCAGCGTGCAGAATCGCTACAATATCGGCGATCGCGACCATGAAAAGACGCTGGAGTATTGCGAAAAGCACAACCTCGGGTTTATTCCCTGGTTCCCCGTGGCGGCCGGCAAACTTGTCGCGCCCGGCGCACCGCTGGAGCGCTTCGCAAAACAGCACGACGTTACTGTGGCCCAGATCTGCCTCGCATGGCTGCTGCACCGTTCTCCGGTGATGCTACCGATTCCGGGCACCTCTTCAGTGAAGCACCTCGAAGAGAATGTCGCCTCGGCAGCGCTCCGCTTGAGCGATGAAGATTGGAAGCAGATCGAATTGGGAGCGAAGTCAACAGCCGCCGCGCGTTGAGATTATTGTCAGTCAATACGGATCTCGCCGCCCGGGTTAACCGGCGCGCGCTCCCAACCTTCCAGGAACTCGCGAATCTGCCCGCACTTATGCAGGTGCGCAAACCGGGCGACCTGTTGTCCGACCTCACGCAAACGGTTCTCGATCTCGCTGTCCACCGGCTGGCCGTCTTCGCTGAAGGCCTTCCAGGCCTCCGGCACGGCGGCCTGTTTCGGGATCACCCATGCATGCAGCGCGCGCCCGACTGAACGCAACCCGTTCATCGCGTCAAAAGCGCCCATCGAGCCGCCGGAAACTCCGACCAAGCCGATCATCTTGCCCTCGGTCTGGTCGAAGCCGAGAAAATCCAGCGCATTCTTCAGAATTCCGGAGAAGCTGCCGTGATATTCGGGCGTTCCGAGCAGCAATCCGTCCGCAGCGGCAAAATCCGCGCGCCATTTGCGGGCGCCCGGTGGCTCTGGTCCTTCGTCGAGCAGTGTCAGGCCGTATTCCCGGAGATCCAGAAAACGCGTCTCTGCACCAAACTGCGCGGCGCCTCTGAGCGCTACGCGCACAGCCATACTGGTGAAGCTTCCCGGCCGCAAGCTGCCGCTAATGCCCGCCACTATCACTCTGTTGCTGTTGTCCGGCATGCTTCATTGTCGCCGGGACTCGTGGATGCTAAGTTGAAATTCACGAGTGCCCTCAACGAACGCGCATCTCAGATGTATAAACAGCAGTTGCAGCCGAACGTTTGATCTTCACGCTCGCGTGCTCGCATGTACGGGCTGCGGCGACCTGCTCGAAGCCGTGATTGACCCGCCGCGCGAGGAACCGGCTGCATTGAAACAACGCTGGCTTACCCGGCGCATGTCCTATCAGGCGGTCGACATGAGCGGCGTGTGGCGGTTCCGTGAGTTCTTGCCGGAAACTTACGATGCCGAAATGGTGGTGACGCTCGGCGAAGGAAACACGCCGGTCGTCACGGCACAGCGCACGGGCGCGTGGGCAGGAGCGAGGAATCTCTGGTTTAAGCATCTTGGGTGGAACCCGACCGGATCATTCAAAGATCTGGGCATGACGGCCGGTATGACAGAAGCCCGTTTTGCGGGCGCGCGAGTTGTCGCGTGCGCCTCAACCGGAAATACGGCGGCTTCTCTCGCCGCCTATGCCGCGCGCGCCGGCCTCACGGGCCGCGTGTACCTGCCTGCCGGGCAGGCCTCGGCTAACAAGCTCGCGCAAGCCCTCGATTTCGGTGCGGAGATCATTCAGATTCAAGGCAGCTTCGATGATGCGCTTGATGGCTTGCTGCGCAGGAATGATGCCGGGTTGTATTTCCTGAATTCAATCAATCCTTTTCGCATTGAAGGACAGAAGACCGCGATGCTTGAACTGCTAGAGCAGTTCGAGTGGCGCGTTCCGGATTATCTGGTCGTGCCGGGAGGAAACCTCGGCAATTCGTCTTCTTTCGGGAAGGCGTTTCTCGAACTGAAGAAATATGGCTTCATCGATCGCGTGCCCCGTATCATCATCGTGCAAGCCGGGGGCGCGAATCCGCTCTCGCGAATGTGGACGAGCGGCGCGAAACAGCTGGAGGCGCTGCCGTTTCCGGAGACCGCGGCCACCGCTATCCGGATTGGGAATCCCCGGTCGTGGAAAAAGGCCCTGCATGCGGTCCAAACCAGCGGCGGCCTGGTACTGGATGTGAGCGATGAGGAGATTCAGGAAGCAAAGACGATGATCGGCAGTGACGGCATCGGCTGCGAGCCCGCGTCCGCGACCACCCTTGCAGGGATCAGGAAGCTGAATGCCGAAGGCAAGATCGATCGCGATGCGAACATTGTTGCCATTCTGACCGGCCATGCATTGAAAGACACGGATTACATCAACAAGACTCAGGAGCAGCGAACACGCGAACATGCAGGGGATTGCATCCGAGTTTGAGATTCGAGTTCCCGGCTCCATCGCCAATCTGGGCCCGGGCTTTGACACCCTCGCGGTTGCGGTGCAGCTCTATCTGCGCTTAAATGTGCGGGTGCTCAACGGCGCGAACAACCTCGATTTCGAGTTCAGAGATTGCGCGGTGGACGGCGAAAACTTTGTGGAGCGCGCGTTCCTTTATCTCGCCAGGCAGCGCGGCGGCGGCTTCCCTTCCCTGTGCATCGAAGTAAGCAGCGAAATCCCGATGAAGAGCGGGTTGGGCAGCAGTGCAGCTGCGACCGTTGCCGGCTTGCGGCTCTATGAAGCCATCGCAGGCCCGCTTCCGGCGAACGGCCTGTTGAATGCCGCCTGCGCGCTCGAAGGGCATCCCGATAACGTAGCCGCGGCGCTCCTCGGAGGCTTGACGATCAGTTGCCAGTTAGCGGACCGGTCTGCATTCGCCATGAAGCTGCGCTGGCCGGAGAGGCTGCAATTCATTGTGCTCACGCCACAGCTCGCCCTTTCGACAGCGTCTTCGCGGAACGTGCTTCCCGATTTCGTCTCGCGCGAGGATGCGGTTTTTAACCTGCAACGCGTCGCTCTGCTGCTGCGCGCTCTGGAGGCCGGCGAATTCGCTCTGCTTCGTGAAGCACTGCAGGACCGCATGCATCAGCCGTTTCGACTAAGCATTGTGCCTGGACTCGATGTGCTGCTGGCGCTCGAGCACCCGGACGTAATGGGCGTATTCCTCAGCGGAGCCGGCCCCTCTATTGTGGTTCTGGCCGAACACAATCCGGCTGCCATAGAAGACCTGTTGAGAGAGGCATTCAGTCCTCTCGGAATTCCATTTTGTATTCGCCGGCTGGCAGCGCATCAGGAAGGCTTTGCCTTAGTGGACGCTATTCTTCCGGCCACGCCCGCTCTACGATGACTTCGCGGCGGTAAGAGCCAGCTTGTTCAGCTCGCACTCCTCATGCACGGCGCGCACAGCGCGGTCGAGCGTGTCGAGCCGGACAACGATGCCGATGGTGAGCTCACTCGAACCTTGCGAGATTGCGATGATGTTCACGTTTTCGCGTGAGATCGCAGTGAAAATACGCCCGGCGAGACCGGGAATGCCGCGCATGCCCTCGCCCACCACAGCCAGCAGTCCGACGTTTTCATCGACTTCAATCGGTTTCAGATATCCATGCGCTAATTCGATCGAGAGATTCGCTTCGAGCGCCTCGAGCGCGACTGTCACCTCTTCCTTGCGGATCAAGAAGCAGAACGTTTGCCGATAGCTGGAACTTGTGAATACAAGCACTTCGGTATTGGCGAGCGCCAGGGCATCGAGCGCGCGAGCCATGAGGCGGGTACCGCTCAGCGCCGAGTTGGCCGGCTCCATCGAAACGAGCGCTACATTCGACATGGATGTCACTGCGCGCGCACCCTTGGGCTCATCGAAATGAGACACGATTTTTGTTCCTGGCTTGTGCGGCGCAAAACTGTTCTTGCTCCAGACGGGAATCTGTTTGGCCACTAACGGCGCAAGCGTTCGCGGGTGCAGCACTTTGGCGCCGTTATAGGCAAGTTCAGCGGCCTCCGCATACGTCAGCTCATCCAGCACGGCAACATCGGGCACCAACCGCGGATCGGCGGTCATGATGCCGTCCACGTCCGTCCAGATCCAGAGTTCCTCGGCATCGAGTGCGGAAGCGACAATGGATGCTGAAAAATCGGATCCTCCGCGGCCCAGTGTTGTCGGGCGTCCGTCGACAGTTGCACCATTAAAGCCGGTCACTACCGGCACCGTGCCTGCCTCGATGAGCGGAAGCAGAGCCGTAACGCATTTCTGCCGGGTCAGCTCCATGTTCGGCGACGCATTGCCAAATACAGCGTCCGTTACGATGATGTCACTGCCGTTCACTGCCTGAGACTGGATACCCGTTGCGCGCAGGTGATGAGCGAGGAGCGCCGAAGAGAGGCGTTCGCCAATTGCGATCGCTTCATCCACCGAACGCGGGGGGCGCTCGCCTAGCATTAGCACACCATAAGCGATGCGGCGGAACTCCGAGACGAGAGCATGCGTGTCAACGGTCGCAGCTTCACATTCTTCGGAACCAGCGGGAAAGAGTTCGCCGCAAGCTTCGAAATGGCGTTTGAGCAGCAGGTCCAGGTTGGAATCGACGGCCGTCCGGTCGCCGACCTCGGCTTTCCGCAAGCTTTCAAGCAGCAGGTCCGTGACCTTCGACATGGCTGAAACGACAATCACCAAAGGGCGCTGGTTGTGCTTTTCGGCGATGATACCGGCGGCGACGCGCATCCTCTCGGCGCTGCCCATGCTGGTGCCGCCAAATTTCATCACGAGTAGTTTTTTCAACGAAAGCCCCTCATTGGCATGGTAACCAGTGCGGGGATCTCAAACTCCGCGGGGCCGAAACGTAACCGCAACGGAGTAGTATTAGCGGACGTATTATGAAGGAGATCAGAAAGACCGAGTTGTCCATGAAGCGTTTTTTATTTCCACTGCTGGTAGTGCTCGCGATTGGTGCCCGGGCAGACGATGACCCCGTTACCTTCAAAAGCGATGTGTCGATGACGCGGGTGGACGCCCAGGTGCTCGATGAAACCGGACGCGCCATTACCGGGCTGCAATTATCTGATTTTGTGCTGCGGCTGAATGGCCGCGTGGTGCCGATTCGCAATCTGGCGAGCGAGAACATGCCGCTGGATGTTCTGCTTCTTTTGGATGTAAGCGGCAGCATGGAACCGCACGTGGAGCGCATTGCGTCGGCGTCGCAGCAGGCCTTGAATGTGCTAACCGGCAAAGATCGGGTTGGCATCATGGTGTTCGACACGTATACGCGCGTGCGGCTGCCGTTTCGAAATAGCCATAGCGACGTCGAAAGAGAACTGAATCATCTGATTCGTTCGGAACGTTTCAACGGCGGCACGCGCATCACGCACGCGCTGCTTGATGCAGCCCGTTACATCCAGCGTGAAGCGCGGCCGGAGGCGCGCCGCGCGATCGTGATTCTTACCGATGACGAAACACAGGATGAGGAGAACGAACCTCGGGTTGAGTCGGCATTGGCCGAGGCCAATGCGGTATTAAGTTTTCTGCAGGCTCCTTACGAGGTGCCCACCATGGCCGGCGGCGGACGCCCGCACGGCACCTGGGGCAGCGGTGGCGGATGGCCGGGCGGAGGCATTGGCTTTCCGGGCGGAGGGGGCCCTATCATCCTGGGCCGGCGCGGTCCGGGCGGCGGATACGGGATTGACCCGTCGCATACCGCGGGAACGGCTGAGATCGCGCGCGACTCAGGCGGGGATGTGATGCATGTAGACGAAGCCTCCGCACTCGAGGACACGCTGATGAGACTGCGGCAGCGCTACGCCCTTTACTTCTACCTGCCTGAGGGCGTGACAGCCGGCCAGGAACGAGTTCAGGTCAACCTAGCCCAGGAAACCATGTTGCGATACCGCGATGCAGAGGTGCGATACCGCCGTGTCTATATGGCATCGAACGGCGGCAATGAGCGTTCCGGTCCCGCGGCAGTGACTCGTACAAGCGAGGTGCCCATTGAAGAACCGTCGCTGCCGAGCGAGCAGCCGGAAAATACGGAAAATACAGTGAAGCGCCGCCGGGCCGCCGTCAATGAAGATTCGGGGCCGGTAGTGAACACCGTCGGCCCTGATTCGGACAACACGGATCAACAGGGGGCATCCCAAACACAACAGCAAAGTTCGGAATCCACTCCGGCCACACCTGCGCCGCGGGGCGGCTGGCCGCGTGCGCATCCCCAGAACCCACCGCAATAGCCGGCTTACATGTACGGGGGCTGCTCGATTCCCAGAACGTTTAACGTTCTCAAAAGCTGATCACGAACATACGTCGTGAGCCACAACAGAAAAATACGCCGTTCCGCGTTTTCTTCCGCGATCACCGGGTGTTCGTGATAGAAGTTGTTAAACGCCTGCGCCAATTGGAAGGCATATTTCGCTACATGCGCCGGTTCACCGGATGAAATGGCCCGTTCTATGGCGCTGTCCGCTTTGGAAGCAAGCAAGAGCAACTGCCAGAGCCCTTCATTTTCGAGGCAGCGGTTGAGCAGTTCTTCGCTCAGCACCTGGTCGAAGGCCGGCGGAGCGTTCCAGCGCTCTTGATATTTGCGCAGAATATTCGCCGCGCGGACGGCGGTGTACTGCACATACGGCCCGGTCTCTCCTTCGAAGCTCAGGGCCTCATGGAAATCGAATGCGATGACGGAATTGCGCGTGAACTTCAGCATGAAGTAACGCAGCGCACCCACCGCGATCTGGCGCGCGACCTTCTTTCGCTCTTCGGGATCTGCGTCCGGGTGACGGTCAATCACTTCTCCGAGAGCTGTTTCAATCAGCTTATCGATCAGATCGTCGGCCTTCACGCCGAGCCCTTTGCGCCCGGAAACTTCCACGTACGCGCGCCGCCTGTCTTCCTCTGAAAGTTCGATGCCCAAGTCCACGCACGTACGCGGCGACAACGCGACCATTTCGTACGAGAAATGAATTGAGGCATCCGCCTGCTCGTCAAAGCCAAGCGCCCGCAGACCCGCTACTACCACGTCCTGCAGATAGGATTGGCGGGAGTCGATGACATTAAACACGTGCGACGCTCGCCCGAACTGGGGGGGCTTGTCCACAAACGGCACATCCGCAGTCACCCAGATCTCGTGCGAGTCAGGGTAAGCAGACCAGGGGCGGTAATAGAAGTCTTTTCCGAGCAGGCCGAACTTCCACAACTGATACGCGATGTCCTTACCGACATAGGTCACGGTGCCATTCGAGCGCACGATGACCTTGCTGTCGTCCCCGTCTTCTCCGGTCGCATTACGAAAGGCAGTGGACGGCATTACCCAGCAACCGGCATTTTTCCCTTGAGTTTCGAAGTAAATTGCCTCACGCTGCTTTAACAATTCAAAAGCGGCGGCCCAGAACTTCAAGTGAAGTATCTCGCTCTCGCGCGGAAGTACATCATACTCAATGCCCAAACGGTACATCGTCTTAAGGTGCAGGGCGACGATGGCATCCGCAACCAAATGTCCGATTTCGGCCAGCTCGCCGGTACCGGCCTCGATCTCATGCAGCGTTTGCGCGCGCCAATCAAGTGAGCCCGGGTGCTCTTTGTAATGATTGGAAACGCGCGCATACAGATCCCAGCAGAGATAGTCGAAACGCAGGGCGGGGTTTGAGATAAGTTCGCGCACCTCAGCGACGGACTTTTGCTCGAGGAAATGAAAGCCCACGACTACATCGGCAACCTGAACGCCCGTGTTGTCGATATAGTTTTGTACTTCCACAGTCCGTCCGCGCTGGCGAAGCATCCGGGCGAACGTGTCCCCGAGCACCGCGTTACGCAAATGACCGATATGTGCGGCCTTGTTGGGGTTTATGTTTGTATGCTCGACGATCGTCTTGCCACTTGAAGCCGCCGTTTTCGATGGACCCGCAAACAGCAACGAGCGGGCATACCCGCCGCGCTTCAGACGTACGTTGATGTAGCCATTTCCGGCTATTTCAAAGGAAGATACGCCGGGAATATCAACCAATACATTCGATATTTCGCCCGCAATCTGCCGGGGAGACCTTTTCAGCTCCCGAGCCAACTGGAAGGCGACGGGGATCGCCAGATCCCCAAACGAGCTCTGTTTCGGTTGCTCAAGTGATACTTTAAGATCGAGCTGAAATCTCGAGGCCAGTTCCCGCTGAATAGTGGACGCCAGCCGCTCTTCAATTTCCTGGAACACTGCTACCCAGTATGCCCGAGGCGGCAGACGGATTGGCGAGGCATCTCGTGATCGTACAATGAGTTGTGCCGAAAGTTACGTTCTTGCCGGAGAACCGA
>JAFAMM010000265.1 GCA_019233375.1 Acidobacteriaceae bacterium | reverse complement strand
CGGGTGTAATCTTCGATTCGTACTACGATAGCTTGTCTGCTGACGTGCTGAGGCGCGCAGTCAATGCCTGAACTGCCGGACATTGAAGCATACATTACTGCCCTCGAGCGGCGAATTATCGACCATCCACTTGAGCGCGTGCGGCTTGCCAACCCCTTCCTTCTTCGCACGATCCAACCGTCCATTGCTGAGGTAGAAGGTCGCGTCGTGCACCGCATCAAGCGGATCGGAAAGCGAATCGCAATCGGTGTGGATGGCGATAACTGGCTCGTGCTCCATTTGATGATCGCCGGCCGTCTGCACTGGCGGTCACCCAAACCAAAGTTGTCCGGACGCCACCAACTCGCCACCTTTGATTTCCCCGCAGCATCGCTGACCTTGACCGAAGCCGGCACCAAACACAGGGCATCGCTGCACATCATCGCGGGCGAAGGCGCGCTCGAATCCTTGAATCCTGGCGGTATTGAGGTCCTCACAGCCGATGCCGCCACATTTCAAGCGGCGCTATCGGTACGGAACCATACATTGAAGCGTGCGCTTACCGACCCGCGGCTCGTGAGCGGCATCGGGAATGCCTACTCCGACGAGATTCTGCACGCTGCCGGGCTCTCTCCTATTGCCCAAACACACAAGTTGACACAAGAGGAATGGGAGAGGTTGTTTCTCGCCACCCAACAGACGCTCCGGTTCTGGGTGGACCGGCTGAACGGCGAGGCTCGCGCCGCCTTTCCCGAGAACGTCACGGCATTTCGCAAAGGAATGGCAGTACACGGGCGTTATGGGCAACCATGCCCGCGTTGTGCAAACCAGGTGCTACGCATTCGATACGCCGATAACGAAACGAACTATTGTGCCCATTGTCAGACGGGTGGAAAAGTGCTTGCCGACCGTGGCCTTTCACGATTATTGGGAGCCGATTGGCCGCGCACGCTTGATGAGCTTGAAGCGCTTCGGCGGCAGTAAGCGAGCGCGGGCCTCCGTCGGAACCAAATCGAAGCCCCGTTTATAGATCAAAGACGAAGGTGCGACCGCTCGGCGAATAGAACCTATATTGCATCGGCGTACCATATCCATGCTAAGAATCAGCGCCCCATAAGACCAGCCGACGCTCTCAACGGCTCTGTACATAAGTGTCAACGGCTGCGGTAATTCGTCGGTCAGTGGATCGGGGTCAAACTGGTGCCGAGGATTTCATCCCAGTCAAGCTCGATACGATCAATCGAACAGATGTCTCGGATGCCGAGTTCGGGATGGTCTGGACGAAAACAAATCCAGCTTACAGCCGTCGAGAGTCTGCGCACGTTGGTCGGTGCGCGCCGCGCGCGAACTCACGAAACCTCGGGGTGAGGCTTTCCGGCCTGCGCCGCCCTTTCAGGTGGCGAGGTCTTCCACTCTGCCGCGCCCGACAGATCTTATGCAGGAATGATACGGAATTTGCGGCTCTTGCGCTTTACCGGGGTAGAAGCGCTGTCAGAAAGGTAACGTTCCAGCATGAAATACAGCGCTCTGCTCAGAATCAACCAGCTGCCGTTCTGCTTTATAAACTGCTCTTCCCAAAGCTCATCGCGCCGGCGTGAACAATGCCCTCGCGCGTTGATATTCCGTTCATGATACGCGCTAGAAAATCAGCCTCTCATATTCGGACGATCCCGGTGTGCCGGACTGGCTAAAGGATCTGATCGACGACGGCGAGGTTTTCCACTCTGCCGCGTTCGACACATCTTTCGCGCGCGAAATGATACGGAATTTTCGGTTCTTGCGCTTTATCAGGGCAGAAGCGCAGATGCGCTTTCAATAAACGGAAGCGGAAGGAGTATCCTCGCATGTCTCGGAATAAGAAAGGCAGGCTTGCGCTTTGTCTGGTAATGGCGCTCGGCGCGGTTCTCGTGTCGAGACCGGCGCGGGCGGCCAATATCACACTCCAGGGAACAATCTCCACAGATGATGCGGTCCAGTTATTTGACCTCACGGTCGCAACTGCCGGCTTGGTCGATATACGGAGCTATGGCTATGCGGGGGGGACGACTTCGACCGGCGTGGTGGTACCGAGGGGCGGATTCGACACCATCCTGACGCTGTTCAGCGCGTCCGGAGCCTTTCTCGACGACAACGATGACGGAGCGGGTGTCGCTACGGACCCCACAACCGGTCTGGCGGCCGATGCACGGTTGACGGAGAGTCTCACGCCCGGCAACTACATTGCGGCCCTGACCCAGTACGATAATTTCTCGATCGGCAACCTCGCGGATGGCTTTGCCGAGCAGGGGCATCCCACCTTTACGGCCGATCCCAGCTTTGCCGGCGGCGGTCCGTGTCCGGGCAACATGTTCCGGGACATTTCGGGCACTGCCGGCCGCTGCCGAAATGGGAACTGGACGGTGGACTTTGTGAATGTGGCGAGGGTGTCTGCGGTAGCGTCCACTCCTGAACCCTCGGCTCTGCTGTTGGCGGGCGCGGGCTTGGCCTTGCTGCTGATGGGCCGCGTCCGCCGGAGAAAAGTGGCCCTCCTAAGGAACCCGCGCAAGACGGCCGCGGTGTCAGGCGCGCCCCGCAAAGAGCTGCGGGTTCGTTTCCCTGTCTCGCGGGGCGCGCATCCGCGTCCTTTGCGCTCCTGACAGCTGGCCTCGCACTCGCCAGCGTGCCGGTCGAAGCGCAGACGAACTGCCCTTCGGCGACCACTCCGGACTACTGCAATGTTTTCGGATTTCTTAAACGGCCAGCGAACCCTGCTCCAGGTGACGGACCTGCAAATCGTCTATCTGGTGCCCGGTGTGGGCCCGCAGTTTACGCAGGTCAAGACGTCGAATTCGACCCAGACTCCTGGGGCGCCTTTCGTCCC
>JAFAMM010000224.1 GCA_019233375.1 Acidobacteriaceae bacterium | reverse complement strand
CCAGGTCTCGCCCATCCTGCACACGCCCGAGGGGTACCGCATCATCAAACTGATCTCGAGAGAGCCCGCCGGACAACGCGAATTGAGCGATCCTCGAGTGCAGGAAGAGATCCGGCAGGGGCTGTTTCAAGCGAAAGATCAGATGCTACGGTCGGCATTCTATGAAGTGGCGCGCAGCGAGGCGAAGGTGGTGAACTACTACGCCGAATCCGTGTTGGCCAGCCGCGATAAGAAGTAACAAGTTCGCCGCTGCGAGATCGTGGCTAATCAAACCTCATGACGCAGCGCATGGCGAACGGCACGCCGAATAACCCGGCCGCAAGTAGTCTGTCGAAATCCATCGCCAGTTGAGTCAAACAAGTGCGGGCCGGCCGGGGTGCACTTGCTGCGCATCCGCAATTGATACAGGTAGTCGACGGTCATCCGGTTCGCTCGATCGAAAGAGGAAAATATGGCAAACACAGTAGGAGCAATGCTCGTCGATCGGCTGTCCCAGTGGGGCGTCGATGTCATATTCGGATTTCCCGGTGATGGCGTAAACGGGATCTTTGAAGGTCTGCGCGAGAACCAGGGGAAGGTGAAATTCGTGCAGGTCAGGCATGAAGAATCTGCGGCCTTTGCCGCATGTGGTTATGCCAAGTTCACGGGCCGTCTCGGTGTGTGTCTCGCGACGTCCGGGCCAGGCGGCATTCATCTGTTGAACGGGCTCTATGATGCGAAATGCGATGGCCAGCCCGTTCTGGCCATTACCGGGCATACGTTCCACGATCTGATCGGAACGCATTATCAGCAGGATGTCGATCTCGACAAGCTGTATATGGACGTCGCAGTCTACAACCAGCGCGTCATGGGTCCGGCGCACTTGAATAACGTTGTCGATGAGGCGGTCAAAACTGCGCTAGCCCGCCGCTCGGTGGCACACATCACAATTCCCAAAGACTTCCAGGACATGAAGAGCGACGATGGCCAGCGCTCGCACGCGAACATCAAGAAGCACACGGGCAAAATCTTCGCTCCGGTCTATCCGCTGCCGCCTAAAGAACAGCTACAGCAGGCGGCCGAGATCATCAATCGCGGCAAGCGTGTCGTGATTCTGGCAGGGCGCGGTTGCCTCGACGCGCGTGCTGAAGTCTTGGAACTCTCCGAAAAGGCTGCCGCCCCCATCGTGAAACCGCTGCTCGGCAAGGCAGTGGTGCCGGACCGCGACCCGCATACGATCGGCGGCCTCGGTTTGTTGGGCACCGCACCATCGCAGGATGCCATGGAAGAATGCGACACGTTGGTGATTTTGGGCAGCAGCTTCCCGTATATCGAGTTTCTACCCAAACCGGGGCAAGCCGCGTGCGTTCAAATCGACATCGATCCAGCGCGCATAGGCCTGCGATACCCGGCCGACGTGGGAATTTCTTCAGACTGTAAGACGGCGCTTGCCGAGTTGCTTCCCTTCATCGAGCACAAAAAAGACCGTGATTTCATGACGAAGTCACAACGCCGGATGGAGAGCTGGTTGAAGCTGATGGATGAGCGCGGCACGCGTACCGACTCGCCCATGAAGCCGCAAGTTGTGACGTATCACCTCAACAGGCTGCTCGCGAACGATGCGATCGTAACGTCAGATAGCGGCACCATTGCCACTTGGGCCGCGCGCTACATCGATATCCGGGGAGATATGCAATTCTCTCTTTCCGGACTGCTTGCCACGATGGCAAATGGCCTGCCCTACTGCATCGGCGCGGCAATCGCGTATCCGGGCAGGCAGATCGTATGCGTGGTTGGCGATGGCGGCTTGTCGATGCTGATGGCGGAACTGGCCACGCTCGCCAAGTACAAACTGAACGTAAAAGTGATTGTCATCAAGAACAACGTTCTGGGCGAAATCAAGTGGGAACAGATGGTGATGAACGCGAACCCGGAATTCGGCGTCGACCTCGAGCCGATTGATTTCGCGGCGGTCGCAAGAGGCTGTGGCATCACCGGATTCACGCTCGATAAAGCGGAGAATGCCGAGTCGGTGTTACAGCAGGCCCTCAACTATCCGGGGCCCGCGCTTGTCGAAGCGGTAGTCGACCCGAACGAGCCGCCCATGCCCGGCAAAATCAAAACGGAACAAGCCATACATTTCGCTGAGGCTTTGGCCCGCGGCGATAAGAACGCTGGCAAGATTATCGAGACAGTCCTCAAGGACAAAATTCGAGAGGTCGTTTAACCCGGCCGGTTGACCGCGTCTGGAGGTGTTCGTCCGGCGAGCACCTCGCAGATGTTCAGTGCCGCCGCCCGCTCAATAGCGAGCCGCACAGAAATCACCGCTGATCCCAGGTGAGGCGTAAACAGCGTTTTTTCCGCCTGCCGGAGGAGGAGAGGGGAGATTGCGCGTGGGCGGTCTCCCCTTGCCCAGTCCTCCATTTCGAAGGTGTCCGCCGCGTAGCCGGCCAGATGGCCTGATTCGAGAGCGGCAGCAACGGCGCCTTCGTCCACAATCGATCCTCGGCTCACGTTGACAAGATAAGCGCCTCTCTTCATTTGCTTGAGCGTGCCGGCATCAATGAGGTGAAAGGTCTGTTTCGTCAGCGGCACAAGAGGCAAAACGAAATCAGACACAGCCAGGAGTTTCGAAAGAGGCACCCCGTCCCCTGAGGCCGGGTCACAATGAACAATCGTGCATCCGAAGCCGTTGAGCATACGGGCCAGAGCGCGGCCCACCCCGCCGAACCCGATCATGCCGGCAGTGCTCGCTTTTACGGCGTTGCCATATAAAATGGGCCGCCAGCCATGAAATTCTCCGGCGCGAATGAGGGCATCGCCGGATCTCATGTTGCGAGCAAGTCCGAGCATGAGAGCGAGAGCCAGTTCCGCGGTGGATTCGCTCAACAGGTCAGGCACAATCGTGAACCAGATTCCGCGCTGCGAGCAGGCAGCCACATCGAAGTTGTCGTAACCCTTCAACGCAGCCGCAACGACCTTCAGCCGGGGGCACTCGCGCAGAAACTTTTCGTCGATGGAATCAGGCATGAAGACCATCAACGCCTCAGCGCTCCGTGCATTTTGCAAGAGCCGGTCACGCGGCCATGGGTCGTTGGTGTCGTTTGCGACGACATCCGCCACCTCGGAGAGCAGTGCAACGGTCTCGGGGAACGGTCTTTGTGTAATCACGGCCTGCGGCTTCTCAGCACGCCCGTTCAACCGTAGACCTCCATCAGGTTCAAACCTCTACGGAATCGGGTACTGCTCAGATCGACAACCGAGACAAGAATCCAGGTCACAAGAACGTAGGCTGCCATCTGGCGATAGAAAAAGAGCTGCTGCGCATTATAGAGAGCTTGACCGATCCCGCCCGCGCCGATCACGCCGACCACGGTCGCGGCGCGCACATTCCATTCGAGACGAAATAAAGTATGGACGGCGATGGGGGGCAAGGCCAAAGGGACATAAGCGAATGCAGCTCGGGCAATCGGCGGGGCCCCGGTCGCGGTAATCGCGTCCACGGGCGCTGTATCGATATTTTCGAATGACTCCGCGTAGAGCCGGCCCAGCGACCCCGTTCCATGAAGGGCCAGAGCGACGATGCCGGCTTTTGGTCCGACGCCGATCAAGCTGACGAGGACCAAACCCCATACAACCTCCGGGACAGCCCGGAACGCCTCTAAAATCCGCCTTGCCGGGAGCGACACGAACGCCGGCGTCATGTTTCGCGAAGCAAGCAATCCGAGTGGCAGTGCCGGGATGATCGCGAACAGTGTGCCTCCAACCGCGATTGCGAGCGTTTCGACCAGCAGCCCCGGCAGATTCCCCACAGCGGCCGCGGGCAGATGCGGAGGCAGCATGCTTGCGAATGTAGACATCGAGTGAGAAAGGGCCAGCATGCTGGGGCGGTTCACCCACAACGCGAGCCCGGCGAGGGGGAGAATACCAACGAGCATCGCCGGTTTGTGTTTGATCCAACGCGCCAGCAAATCAATCAGCGCGACCAGCACAATGAGCATCAGGATTAGTGTTGTGGTCCGGTGGAAATCGAGCGCGTTTATCGTTCCGGCAAGCTCGGTTCCCAGCCCACCTCCGCCGACAGCTCCCACGATGACCGAAGCGCGCACCGCGCTCTCAAATTCGTAAGAACCATAGCTGAGGATGTCTTTCAAACGGAGCGGCAGTAGCCCAAAGAAGGCGACGGCCAGTCTGGTCGCACCCGTCGCCTGGAGAGCATCCACCGGTTCGCGTGCCGCAGTAGTGAATAGATCGCCGCATACTTTTCCAAGCGCGGCCGTGTAAAAAATGGCGAGAGCCAATGTGCCGGCCGCGGGTCCGATACCGACGATTACAACGCAGAGGATCGCGAGGGTGAGGTCAGGTATGGAGCGAATGACGGAAAGCGCGCGGTACACGAAGCGCGCGCCCGGCAGCCGCGCTCCAACCCAGACCGCCGCCCCGAGCCCGGCGACAATCGCCATCAGCATCGCCGCGGCAGCCATGCTCAACGTCTGCATCAAGGGACCAAGCGCGGCCGCCAGATATTTCGCAGACAGATCGGGCGGAAAGAACTGGCCGATGATGTGAAACAGTTCCACTCAGGCCTGACCGCGCGCAAGCGCGAGCCCGGATTCCCGGCCGGCACGCGACCCGTTGCCGTTGCGCTCCGCTTCGATTCGGCCGTTGCGCAGTTCCAGTATGCGATCAAAAAAGCGTTCCGCGAGCAGCGGCTGGTGGAGTGTACATATCAACGTGACACCGCTCTCGTGAGCTAATCCACATAAGAGAGCAAGCGTCTGCTCGCTGAGTTCGGGATCTAAGGAAGCGATGGGCTCGTCTGCGAGCAGCAGGAGAGGATTCTGCACGAGCGCACGCGCGATAGCAATGCGTTGATGCTCACCACCGGAGAGTCTCGCTGTGCGTGCCCGAAGCTTGTGCTCCAAATCTACCCGCCGCAGTGCCGAACGCGCCTCTTCGAGTTCGCTCGCACGCGGATACAACAGAAACCGGAGCGCGCGCCAATTCGACCAGCGCCCGAGTGCGCCCGCCATCACATTCTGATACGCCAGCAACATCTCGATCAGGTCGTGGCGTTGCGACACGACGCCAACCCGGCTGCGCAGCGCGCGCAAATGCTGGCCGCGCAAGCTCGTGACCTCCACGTCATCAACGCGCACCGAGCCGCTTGCTGCGGGAACGAAGCCGTTGATTGAACGCAGCAGCGTGGTCTTGCCGCTCCCGCTCGGGCCGAGAAGGGCGATTCGCTCGGCTCGCGAGGCCTTCAATGATGCGCCGTTGAGCACTGTATGCGGGCCATAGCGTACCACCAGATCGCAGATTTCGAGAAGAGGTCTTTCGGGCAATCGTGGCCTGCCTAAAGCAGTTGCAATTCGCGGGCAAGCTGCCTGATCTTGTCGTACTCGCCATCGTCGGCACGAACGAAGTCTTTGCCGCGCAGAATCTTCAAAACAACGTCGTCGCGGCCTTCGCGAAGTTGCAGAAATGCTTTCGCAAATGCTTGCTCTTCCTCCGGGTTGATCCCCTTTCTTGCTACCCAGACATAATCCACGAACGGCTCAGATGTATGAAAGATGCGGACCTTGCTGCCTTCAATCTTGCCATCAGAGAGCATCTGGTGAAAGACGGTCTCATCGAGCGCGCCTGCGTCACTCGCCCCGGCTTCCACCGCCTTGGCGGTAGCGGTATGACTGCCGGTATAACGAAACTGCAGGTCGGCGTCCGGATTCACCCCGGCTTTCTTCAGATCCTCGTACGGTATGAGGTGACCGCTGGTCGAGTTGATATCGCCGAACGCGAAGCGCTTGCCTTTCACGTCCTTCAGCTCATGGATCGGAGATCCCGTCTGCGTGATGAAAACCGAATGAAAATTCTTATCCGCAGCACGCTGAACCAGAGGAATAACAGCGTAACGCTCGTGCGCCTTGACATAGGTCAGGGCTCCCAGATAAGCGAAATCGAGCGAGCCGTTTCCGAGTGCTTCCACGGTGGCGTTGTAATTGGTCGGGATGATCAGATCCACAGGCGCGCCCATCGCCTTTCCGAGATATTCGCGGAGCGGCGCCTTCTCGTCAATCGAGACCTGAGTAGCGCCCGCGTCCGGGATCATTCCCACTTTGATTTGCCCGGCAGCGCCAAGCCGCGGCGGCGCCCACCAACCGCCCAGAAACGCAGCACTCGCTTTCAGAAAAGCACGGCGCGGTACACACATGGCCCTAGTATAGTAGCTCTATGTGAAATGCGGACATTGGCAGCGGGATCTAGTACTCGCCGGCGTCGCCGCGGTCGGGATTCCTTCTTGGATGCGCGCCTTGGGATAGTTCGCGTAGACGTTTGTAAATCTCTTGCTCCCGCTGGTGATAGGTGCTGATGCCCGTTAGAGGAGCCTCTTCCAGCGCGTGTCCTGTGGGATCGCTGTAAACTACCTTGAACTCGCCCGGTACGTTCGAACTGTATACGCTCGCCTTGTAGTTGCCGTATTCGAGGCTACCGACCAGTTGCTCATCCATGGGCTGCTGGCTGGTCATTGCGTCTTGGTCTGCTGTTTCCGTATCTGTTCCATATATGCGCGCACGTACGGCTGAAATTCGACCGGTATGTCATCGCGATTGATCTCGCCGCCGGTATCCGTGTGAACACCCATACGCCCGGTAAACCGCGTTTGCAGCTGCTGCTTCCCTGAGCCCGTTTCGACGGTCATATCGCCGGTCACACTCGCCGAGCGCTTTCCGATAATGTCCGCCAGCTTGCCCATCGCTTTCTGCTCTTCAGCCTCTTTTAGCGATTTATCGCCGTCCTGCCGGCCTATTCCGGACTGGGCATCCGGGCCCTTCTTATCCGCCGCCTGGCTGGCGTTCGCGCCTTGCGAAGACTGCAATTTTTCAGTAGTTTGACCCTGACCTTGGGACGCCTGCTGCTGCCGGGCCTGCTGATTGGCCGCACTCTGCTGCATCTGCGATCCTTGCTCATTGTTGCTGGCCACTTGCTCTCCGGGTTTCTTATCTTCAGACGAACGTGAATTTTCCGCCTGCCTTTGGGCTGAATCGTTCTGCCGCATTCTCGCCAAGAGACTTGAAAGCGCATCGCGCATACGGTTCAACAGGCCGTTAGAAGCTTGTTGATTACCCGCCGTCTGCGAGTCCGCCAGCTCTTTTGTGCCGGAGGCCTGCTGCGCATTGTTGGAGTTGCCGCTCTGCTGATCGTTCGAAGTGGCTTGGGCGGCGTCACCAGTTCCCTGCTCCTCCTTCGGTCCCGTGCTCGCATCGCTCATCTTTCCACTCCGGGCTTGAGCCGACTCGCGGTCGACCCGCACCTGTTCCCGGCCGTTGGGGTCCGGCGTGCCGGGCTGGTCCGCTCCCGGGGTCTGCAGCAATCGATGAGCGCTTTTTTGTGCCGCGGCCTCCGCCCGCTCGCGTTTCCCTGCGCCGGCCGAGCCAGATGAATTATCACCCGGTTGCATGGCCGGCAAAACGTCGCGCAGACGTTCCACTATCGCTTCGAAATGGACCGGTATCAGCGCCTGCCGCAGACTCAGACTATTCGTCACCAGGTAACGTACCGCAAACAGACCGAAACCGGCGGCCGCTAAAGCGCCGGTAAGCGCCCATGCTCTTCGCCCGGTAAACGGAAACGCATCCACCGGCCGCACATGTGCCGCAAGGGCTTCCGCGCGCCGAATCTGGGGGCCCGCCAAGCGCGGGTTACTCCCTTCCGGCTGCGATAGCAGGAACCATGCAGTTGAAATCGAATCATTCAGCTGCAGCCGGCGATCTAGGATCTGCGCGACCCGGTAGCTTGTGACTGTTCGTGCTCTGATGCGGAAAGTGACGATACCCAGACCGATTGCGGCCAGAAGCAAAAGCCAGTACCAAGCAAGGATTTGGGTTCCAAGAAGCAGCATCAGGATAACGCCGCAGAGCACCCCGCTCGCGGCTAGCGAAAGCTGCTCGGCCGCCGTAACCGCGAACCTGCGCCGGCACGCGCACCGAACAACGGCACGCACCCGGCTCGGCGCTGACACTGGTGTAGAAAACACGTCCGCCTGCCTGGATTATCCCACGCAAAAGCGCATCAGCGCGGCACTCTCGCGGGACTAAAGTTTTTCCGTGCGATGTGCCCACGCGAGGCCGGCTCCCACACCCGGAACAGTACAGAGAACCGTGCGGCTACTTCTGGTTTCACCTGCGGCCGCGCCATTCGAAAGCGGGTGTTCGCCCGTACCGAAAGCTGCGCTCGCGGACCAATAGTTACCCGCGCTCACGTTCCGAGTACCAGACGGGCAGTTTTGCCCGGGATTTTTTTGGAGTACCCTCTGGTAAATTGCACCCTTTTGTGAGAGTCTGTCCCCGATGCGAATCGTCG